>JACPGQ010000019.1 GCA_016188975.1 Candidatus Levyibacteriota bacterium
ACAAACGCAGCGTTTGGAGGAATTGCCGGAGGAGGAGCAGTAGCAATCCTAGAATACGCAGAACCGCAAGAAGATAAGAGAGCAACACGACGAGAACTGATAGTGGGGTTTCCACAAAAACTTACAGAAGGAACAGTAGCTGGAGCACTCTGCACGACTGCAACAACACTCATGATGGGACTCTGGGGTCAAATCGACACACACATTATACAGCCAAAAATACGAAAAATATCAAGTGAAGAGGTGCTTTTCGATCTTCATAAGGAGGCAGAAACCTCAATGGCACAGAAAAAAATAATTGATAATAAAAAATATTCTATAATAGATTATTTACCAAGCAGAACAGTCTAAGCGTATCTGCCATAAATTATGAAATTGTAATGTTTTGTTACAGATCAGAGTCATGATCTTATTTTTTTGACCTGCGTACCTTTCTCCGAATCAATAAGCGTATATCCGAGCTTTTTGATCTTCTCTCGAAACTGATCTGCTGCTTTAAAATCCCCATTTCTTCGTAGGTTCTCCCGCTCTCTGACCATATCTTGGATATCCTGAGGTATATCCACTAGCTCTTCACGGTCATGGATTATTTGAGCATGTTCTAAGTCCAATCCAAGGACTTTATCAAATTTTAAAAGACTTTTAAGCTTTGCGGAATTTGGATAATCTGATCGAACTAGTTCCCACGCAACTGCCAGAGCTTGTGGAAGATTCAAATCATCATTGAGTGCATCCAGAAATCGCTGTTCAAACTCTGCGCAACCGATCTTATGAGTCTCTCCTGCTTCTTCTGCACGGATGACAAACTCACGAAGCTTGTTAAGCGATATCTGTGCGGCTTCAAGTGCTGGAAACGTAAAATTCATCTCCTGCCTATAGTGCGCCTGCATGTACAAATACCGCATAGCCAGAGGATCGTAACCCTCTTTTTCAAGGTCATATAATTTATAGTTATTCCCCTTACTCTTGCTCATCCTTTCTCCCTGAACCAGGATAAATGCACCATGCACCCAGTATTTGACAAATGGCTTCCCAGTGGCAGCCTCAGACTGTGCAATCTCATTTGGATGATGGGTCTCACGAAGATCAATACCGCCGACATGAATGTCGAAAGAGGATCCTAAGTATTTCATCGCCATAGCGCTACATTCTATATGCCACCCAGGAAACCCAATTCCCCATGGACTCTCCCACTCCATTTGCCTTTTAGAGGATTCTTGTTCATTGTCATTGCGAGGATCCCGATGGCCATCGGGGGACGAAGCAATCTGTCTTTGATGTTCTTCAAATGTTTTTCCATGAGGGTACGAGAATTTCCACAGGGCAAAATCGCGAGGATTATGTTTCTCAGGATTTACCTCAATACGTGCGCCTTCTTTGATTTCGTCTAAATTTGATAATTTGCCGTACTCTTTAAATTTGGAAGTATCAAAGTAAACGCCGTCGGAAGTTGTATACGTAAACCCTTTTTCTTCAAGTGTTTTGATGAGGTCAATTTGTTCCTTGATATGATCTGTTGCTTTTACAAGATTCGTTGGCGGTGTTAGGTTAAGCGCTTTGTAATCCTTGAGAAACGCATCAGTGTAAAACGCTGCTATTTCCCAGGCAGCCTTCCCTTCACGACGAGCAGTTTTCTCCATCCGATCCTCACCAGTATCAGCATCTCCCTGGTTATCACCGGTCAGATGCCCGACGTCTGTGATATTCATGACATAGTCGACCTCATAGCCGTTGTATTGAAGTGTCCGAAGCAGCAAATCCGAAGTCGTGTAGGTACGGAAATTGCCGATATGCGCAAAATCATAGACCGTCGGACCGCAAGTGTACATGCCTACGTTAAGACTATCCGGATAGACCGGTTTGAACTCTTCAAGTTTTCGGGAGAGAGAATTATAAATCCTAAGCATAGGAGGATTGTAACAGAATGAGGCTAAATACTAAAGACGTTTGGGCTGAATGATTGCTTCAACCTGAAGCACCGGGGAATTTTTCTGTTTTCTGCTGCGCTTGTTTTATCGCAATATCATCATCCTTTTTTTTCTTCTTAACTTGCAAGTCCTCCATTTTCTTCTCCTCTTGTTTCTCCTGTTCTTCTTCTTTCTGCTCCTCCTCGATTTTTTTGCGCCTTATGAGAGGCTCAAAATAATCTGTCTTATGCAGCTGCATCCGTATCGCTTCTAACCTCGCAGCTTCTTCGGGAGTCTTTCCTTCTTCCAAAAGATGTTTAAAAAACGCACTTGGCTCTTTGGCTTCTTTTCCTTTTTCAGAAGATGAAGATAGGCCATGTTGTTCATTTGGACTTGATGGAGCGTACATCGCTTTTACAACATCCTCATTTTGTTGATCAGATTGTTGTTGCGCTTGCTGTGTCGCGCTTGAACCGGACTCATTTGTTCCCGTATCACTTGGTGCGTTTTGCGAACTACTTCCTGCTACTTGCGAAGTGACAGCCTTGGCCGTAGTCTTCAATTGCTGTTTGGCACCCTTCTCCAAATTCTCCAATCCTTCATCGATGATCTTTCTTACTGATGCCATAATACTATCCTATCAAGGAAGTTATTGAAAAGAAAAGCCCGAGAGCGAGCTTTCCACCCCGGGGGTGGAAGCAAAGCTGCACCCGCGGAAACATCGTTACTGCTTTATTACTGCTTTATGATACAAGCAACACGCCGATGAAGCTGATCGCTGTCGCGAGGAATTTTAACCGCAGCTGTGAGTATTCTTTGAGAAAAATCACTGCTGCTATTACTGTCAGAACTGTCGTAATTTGCAGAATGCTACTTATCTGCGCTGCATTTCTTCCGTAGAAGTATGCGTAGTAGTACGTCAATCCGGCTGTCGCATAGAGAACGGCCATGAGAGCGACTTTCTTTAGTTTCGGGCTTTTGACAAGTGCAACAACAGCATTTGTTTTTTGGTAGTAAATGCCCCAAAGAAAAAATGCGGGGAAAATGTAGCCAAGTGTGAGATAGGATGGCACATCAAATGTCGCAACGACTCTCGTGTCACTGAGAATGCCGAGTGCGAATGCAAGTGCTGACAGAAGCGTTATGAGCTCCCCTCTTCGAAACCTAATGTCTGCATGCCTCCAGGAAATCAAAATGACACTTCCGAGAATCAGTAACGTCCCCACCACTTGTCGCAGAGAAAACGATTCTCCCAAGAAAAGCATCGCTCCCAAAATAATCCAAATCGTATGTGTCGTAAAGAGAATTGAGTAAATTGATGCCTCTGTAATTTTGAGTGCGCGAAACCCGAGTACGTTGCTTAACGCCCAAATAAGCGGCATGAAAAGAAGGTTAAGCATGATCGGTCCGAGTGGAGGGATGCGAAACCCATGGATAATCGCGAACACTCCCAAGAAAATTCCACCGATAATCTGGTAGACAATTGCGTAGGCTGCAGCCATGGAAGATGATAAGCTTGGCATTTGTTACGAAATTGCTCCTCCTCAGGAAGAAATACCTCACCTTCCCAGCTCAGCTGATATTTTTGACCCCGTCCGTTTCAAGGTGGCGCTTGGAGTAGCTGTACTCGGCATAGCGACAATGTCTGCAAATAAAATTACAGGGGATACTTATTCAGGAGAAGCAGGCATAGCGCTGGCGTGGGCGGGAATAATTAAGGGAATACGACATGGAATTGTGTTCTGGACAAACGAGAGTGATGCGACAGAAAATATTTCTTCTTAACCTGAAATATCACTTAATTATCCCCATCATCTCTCTCGCCTCATCGGTCATTTTATCCGGATCCCAGGACGGCTCCCAGACAAGGTTGACCCTCACATCTTTAACTCCTTCAATTTTCTTCACTGCAGCTGGGACCCATTCTTCAAAGACAAAAGACAATGGACATCCAGGAGTCGTGAGGGTCATGGTGATCTCAACTCCCCCCTTTTCTTGAGCGATAGCAATGTCATAAATAAGTCCAAGATCAACAATGTTGACATTAAGCTCAGGATCAAGGATCGTTTTTAACTGCTCAGTTACTTGGTCTTTTGTAATCATATACGAATTCTTTCTTAAACAATGAACGTTCTATATCTTAAAATTATTTAAATAATTTTAAGATACTAAAATGGCTTTCTTCTTCGGCTTTGCTTTTTCTCGAAACGGTCCTGCAGCGAATACACCGTATCCCCTCTTCCGGGAGGAAGACTTGTTAATATATCCTCAAACTTTCCCCAAAATGCATCACTTTTCTCGTCCTGAAGTATTACTGATAGCAATTTTTTATAGCCTTTCCCACCATACTTCAGGGTAACACTCACTGATGCAATCGTAGGATATGTAACTTTAAGA
Source organism: Candidatus Levyibacteriota bacterium (assembly GCA_016188975.1). GTDB lineage: Bacteria > Patescibacteriota > Microgenomatia > Levybacterales > UBA12049 > JACPGQ01. Next base: position 4,305 of record JACPGQ010000019.1, read on the forward strand.
ATATCCTGAATAGATGAATAGCCATATCCCTTGGAGAGAAGCAGAGCAATTGCTAGTCTTTTTGCTAAAACGACCTTTTCAACTGGAGAAAGGAAATCGTTCAAAAACTCTTCGACATCTTTTGTGGAATGTAACTTCGTAATTGCAGATTGAAATAACTGAGAAATTCTTTCTTCAACTTCTTTGTTGACAGGATATTTCGAGACTTGAGACATAATGTACTTAAATTATTTAAATAATTTAAGTAATTGTCAATATCTGATTGGTGTTTCACAAGTTTATATTAGATTGCTTCTGGTCCAGTGGACCATCGCAATGACGGAGAAGGATGATCATTATATGAGATTGCTTCGCCCCGATTGACAAGGAGGTGATCGGGGTTCGCAATGACGTGGTTAATTACCGGCTTTTGTATTTTCTTGAGGACTTCTCGCTTTTCTTCGTAACTACACTACTCTCCACGACATCCTCAACAGTGCTCCAAAAATCTTCGTACCGCTCGTCCCTGAGAATTTTATCAACGATTTTTTTGTACCCCTTTCCTGCATACCGGAGTTGCATACTCACAGACGCAATTGTCGTCGGCGTGACACGAAGGGCTTTACCGATCATCGGATACGTATAATCTTTCTCAAGCATGAGCGCTATCGCCAAACGCTTTGCGAGCATCATTTTCTCAATTGGCGACAGAAGATCGCTTAGAAAATCCTCAATCTCTCCTTTGTCTTTGAGAGAGATGATTGTTGAGGTAAACAGGTCAAACATCTGCTCCTCAAGGTCTCTTCGTATTGGTAATTTCGATAATTGTGACATCGCTCTAAATGGTTTTTTATGATATAGAGCAATGAACGTATTGTCAAGGTAAGATTTCTTTATACATTTCTTTATATACCAATGAAGTCAAGCCACGAGAGTAAGCTTTGATATTTTTGAAGTCAGAAATGGGAAGTCCTTGATAAAGATTTATGAAATCTTGATATTTTTGATTTCAAGAAGTCAAAAGTTCAAGTAGTCAATATCAAAATTTTCGCACATCTCACTTCAAAGATTCAAAACAAAGTTTCAGTGCTCAAATTAAAGAAATTACTCCCTACTCTTACACTTCTATTAACCTTTCCTCCATTAGATTGTAGTAAGATAAATGTATGCATCTAAAATTCCTCCAGCTCAATATGTACATGGGCAAGTGCACCGACAACCTCCTCTCCTACCTCAAAAAAGAACAATTCGACATCCTCAGTCTGCAAGAAGTTTCAGGTGGCGATGTAAGCTTTGATAAAACAAATACCTTTCAACGCATCTGTGAGCTTGGATATGACGGAGAAATCACTGTTACGTGGCGATTTCAAAACAAACCACACTCATTTTTCGGCTCAGCTGTCTTTTTCAAACCGGAGTTTACCCTTCTTCATAAAGATGAGATCTGGCTCAAACCGTATACGGAGCTCAAAACGCTTGAAGGATTCGATGCAGTACAATATCCAAAAGCTGTTATAGGGGTAATACTTGAGAAAGAAGGTAAGAAGTTCGCTGTTTTTAGCGCTCACCTTGCATGGTCTCCCCGTGCTCATGATACTCCAGAAAAATTACGCCAGGCAAAAATCTTCTCCGATTTTCTAAAAACTGTAAAGCACCCTTTCATCCTCTCCGGAGATTTCAACGCATCACCTGAGACAAAAATCGTCTCGATGTTTGATGCATTTGGAAGAAATCTTACAAAAGAATACGAATTGGAAAATACGATCAATCTTCGTATCCATCGCCACGCAGGAGAAATCGAAGATGAAGGAGGTGTTGTGGTGGATTATGTCTATGTATCGAAGGAATTTGAGATAAAAAAATTTGAACTACTTGAGGAACTTGATCTGTCAGATCATTTAGGACTCTATGTAGAATGTGAGCTATGAGCTATGCGTCGGTCTGACAGGATTCGCTTTCTTCGATCTGGCGAGAATCCTGACGTTACTGGGAAATTCGTCCGAATCCAGTCTCGCGAGAAAACGCCTTGCGTGATCATCTCCGACTTGATATTGATAACGCTTTATACACTCAACAATATAGTCACCATAAAGAATATTCGGAACCATTACTTCATTTCCTCTACTAATATCCCCAATGTGCTTATCTTCACGAAGTGAGAGAATGATCCTTTGAAGAACATTATTGCCAATCTTTGGGGAAAACTGTGGGTATAATATTTTTAGTTCCAGAAAATAAGACAGAGAATCTGCAACCAATGGGGTATCTCCAAAACACTCCTCTATGTAGGCAATTAAGAGGCCTAGTTTGTCATCATGACCCGACACTCTTTCAAGAAGGCTAAAGAGAATAAGTCTTGCCTCAGCCGTTTGTCCCCGTTGTTCAAAGTAATTTCTTGTAAGATATAAATTTTCATCATTTGTGCTGTTAAAAAACGCTTGTATGATATCGCTTTTGGCATCATAGACAAATCGTCGGAACGCATAATCTTCAGGAAGTCTCCCCTCAAACTGCCCTTTCCGTGGATCAAAGAAACGCTCGTAAAAACTTTGCAGGTGTATTCTTGCATCTTCGTGTTCCATACCGCTCCCTTCAGCACAGACACGTAAGAGCGGCTTGAGATACTGGTTCTGCATTTTCACAATGGCGTCTTTTTCTCGCGTCATACTCAATAGTCCCCAAGCGGCTGCGTCCAATGACATGAGGAATTGTTCATGCGCCACAACGCTATCTGATGAGAGGAGCATTTCTAAAGCTTTCTGCGATTTCGTATGCCTGTCGTACAGGAAAACACCAATCGACGGATAGTAATAGAGGTCGTGCATGGCAACCTCACCGCCATCACCTCTCTTTTTCATAACTTTCGTAAAGTCCGAGAGATGCGACAGGGCTGTCTCCTCAACGGTTCCTACTTGCGAGGCATCGACTCGATTGGACTCTTCAATTGCAGCCGAAAACGCTTGAAAAAGCTCTGGTTTATCTCTGAAGAAAGTAACTTGATTTTCGACTTCTTCATCAAGTACCCGATGATAAACTAGCTGGTCTCCGCGATCAATCACATTGAGCATTGCTGCCCGTGCGATATGTACTCCTGCCCAGAGCGCACCGACCGGATGTTTACTTTTCTCCAGCGCTTCACTAGACCACTTGAGCGCATACGCTTCCTTAGCATCAGCTGATGGGGAATCAAGAACGACAATATCGGCAAGTCCAGCCTCATGCAAAGCTGATGTTACACTCGTTAGTACAAAATGCTCAGTAGAATACAGTGACCCAAAATGTATGTAAGGCTCCCGATCTTGAAATTGCTCTAATGAACCCCCGGAAAATGTACCTTCTTGCGGACTCATAAGCTCGTTTATACCAAAAAACGACACTTTTTTCAATACTCTAGGCTCTATTTACTTCCTTGACTTACGTGTTTGGGTTGGTATAATGGGAAAATGTTTGATGCAATGCGCGAACGACTCGCTCGAGCAACTTCTAGTGGAACAGATCAATCAGGCTCTCTTCCAAGACGAGACAGAATCTTTCCTGGACCACAACACTACGATAACCTCTGGGGTAAACTTGATGAAATTGCTCTGCTTCCTGAAAAATATGTGGAGAGATTAGGTTTTAGGGATATGCTCTGGTTTGAACAGCAAGTATCAGATCCAACAAGAACCCTGCTTGCTGGAAGTACCCAGTGGCCACACAATGATATGCCTATTGCGCTTGCAATGGGAGTTATCGAAGTTACAGATGGTTCAGTCAGCATGTCAGGCGTTGACGACGAAACTGGTCGAATTAATGGCATTCGTATTGATACACAAAGCAATACCGAGATACGAGATCTTTTGATTTCGCTAAAACGCGGCGAATACCCATGGGCAGTAAATGGAACCCAGCGGACAGCACCTCTTATGCGTGCTTCACGCGTTGTTTCTCTTCCGACAAACCGGAGAAAACCTGAAAAAACAGCTGGTATGGCAACAGAAGCAATGGTAAACGCGACCGGGAGCTCGTGGGTTGATAGACATAAAATTGCACTCGTTATACACAGTAGACCTGACCAACTATCGATTGGGGAGCCACCTGAATATGCATTTGATCCCCGGTTTAGTGTCCTACCCAATTACGCTGCCGTCGTTGGCTATACTGTCCGAAGAAATAACAATGCAATCAGCATTTCATTTAAACCTGATATGGGCGTTGGACAATATGGGGGAGCGTGGCAACAAACATTTCCTCGCGTTCCCTAAGTGTAAAAGCAGAATGATTCTTTAGAGTCATGGACTGTTAAAGACACAAGTACCCACTCCTCCCTCCACTACTACACAAACCTCCAAGTTCAACTACCAATATATTGGTATACTTGGTACTAATATTCACTACGGCCTTCCATGGCACGTTCAAGGGTCGTGGGGTCGGCATATTCGAGGTCCGCACCGATCGGAAGTCCTCGCCCTATCCTGGTAATTTTTAACTTTTCACTCTCGCCCTGAGCGGAGTCGAAGGGTTGCATTTTAAGTTGTTTAGCAATATACATCGCCGTCGCCTCACCCTCCATCGTCGGATTCGTCGCAAGAATTATTTCGCGGATCGTATTGTCATTTCGACGAACATCGTGAGGAGAAATCCCCTGGGGATCTCTCGCTTCGCTCGAGATGACATTACCCTTCACTCTCTGCACTAACTGATTCACATATATCTCATCCGGCCCGATGTTATTGAGAGGATCAATCTTGCCATGCAGCACATGATAAATCCCTTTGTACTTGCCGTTTTTCTCAAGCGCAAGGACATCAAGTGGCTGCTCCGCAAGGACATCAAGTGGCTGCTCGACAACGCAGACAATAGAATGATCCCGCTGACTATCACCACAAATACTACACGGATCCGTCTCATCGACGTTTAAGCAAACTGAGCAAAGTGTGGTACCTATTTTGAGATTTTTTACTGCTTCTGAAAATCGATCCAGCTCATGCTGCGGGACGTGTAACAAATAGAAGGTCAACCGCTGCGCAGTCTTCGGCCCGATGCCGGGAAGTTTCTCAAATGATTCGATGAGTGATTGGATCGTTTGTGGAATTTTCATAGAAAATCATTATAGCGTAATTACTCAAGAAGCGTCCAATTTTATAAACTTCTCCTATATGTTTGTCAAATTTCAACTTGCTGAAACAGATAACTTCTTATACTATTTTCGTATGCCTGACTTTGGTTCTGAACAGCAACGGCCTCCTGAAAATGATATCGCACAACGTCGGCAAGTGCAGCGCGCAGACATCTTTACGAAGATGCCAGATCGGGCAGCAAAACTCATCGAAGGAGAAAGGTATTCATCTGGACTTATTCCTAAAGACAGGCCTCATCTTTACGCCAACTATGATCCGATTACCGGAGACAGAATAAGAGCTGACATTTACGAGCATGACATAAATAATGGATATTGGGCATTGGCAGGAAAAGAAACTCCAGACTTATATTATAGAAATCCATTTCCAGACTTGCTTGGACTTGCTAGTACTGCTTCAGGCTCAGCAGAAGCCGCAAACTCTTTTGGATTTTTGGTCTTTAGCCCGTATTTCGCACGAATAAATAGAAATAGGAGTTCTGTTGAACATCATACATGGGATTTTTTAAAGACAACAAAAGGCAATCCGCAACCTTCTCCAGAAGCTGCAGAATTAGCACGCAAAATAGCGCGCAGAATGAAAGAAGTAGATGCACAAAGAGCACCGGATGATAGGAGAACCGAGCTCATAGAAATTTACCAGGAATTTTATAGTCCACAATCTGCAGATTTTCAAAAGAATGCTCCATATTTGGCAGAAGCATATCTTCTCTTAGCACTTGATCCCAATCAGGACCCTAAAATCCGCGAAAAAGTAATTAGTAAAGGAAACGTCCTTCGATTTGGAAGAAAAGGTCCTGAAGCTCCTCTTCAGATATTTGCTCCGAACGCTAGCTACTGGGAGCGCGTGGACGCATCATGGGTAGATGAAAATATTGGAAAAGGGGAACAAACACATGAAGAGAAAAATAGGAATGCTGGAGACGGCGCGCATTACGGGTTTAATGGAAATCGAGGACGAGAGCAAAGGAGTTCACATCAACATGGCTATAATGGAGGATCTAAGCATCAAGAAAACACACATGCTGGTTCAACTGGTGGATCATCAGGACAACAACAGGAACAGTCCTCGCAAACAAAGCAAGAACAAGAAACTTCTGAGCAAATGGCTGAGAGATTGCTTGGAGTAACACCTGGGCTCATTGCTTCCCTTCCTCCTGAAGCAAAACAAGCTGCCCAAAAGTTTGCAGCCCAACTCGCTTTGGCTGCCCACCCGGATAAGATTGCGCAACTCCCTCTTCAAATGCGAACACAAGCTGAAAAACTAGCCCATGGAGCAATTCACATAATAAACGAGACTCGAGGAAAATAAGCTAAGGCATGGCTGATTCAGAGCAATCATCACCTCAAGAAGGCAATGAGATTTTTGGGGTAGCACAGCAAGTCCACAAGCAGCTTGTAAGCAAATACGGATTACACAAGCCAGATTTTTGGGTGCCCACACCGGACACGGTAAGCATTCTACAACCAGAACAGTTCGATACTGAAGTTGGCAAATTGATAGCTGGCGAAGTTCCTGAGGAATTTGTGGCGCGGCAGGTTGCAGGCCTCATAGGATATGCTGACTTCAAGCATCGTAAATTGTATGTACGAAACGACAAAGAAAGAGAATCGAAATCTATCGCACTATCTCTTGGTCATGAAGAATTACATTTATGGTTCTTACGAACTGCAGTAGATGACGGAATTCCCTATGATTTATCATATCGCGTTAACGAAGCATTTATAGAATCACTTTCACTGAATGCACTTGATTTATTCGACACTTCAGAAACGAAAGACGATCCTGACCTTGATAGTAGAGTAAACAATTATCTGCCTTTAAAGGTAATTTTTGACGCAGCAAATGATGGCTGGGCATCTGTTGTTGAAGCATGTGACGGAAAGGACCAAAATGCCATAAGAGAAAGGTTTAAAAAACAGTTTGGAGAACACCCTCCTACAGGAGCGCTCAGACAAATAAACGAACGCTATCCAACGCTTCATGGAACAGATTTTTGGGGACGGGTAAAAGACTTAGGAGCAACATTATATACTGTGGGCCTTGATCATGAATATCAATACAGGTTTCCCCAAATACACTCACTCATCGGTATGATGCTTGACTGGTCAAAGACCCGAGCGGCCCTTGAGAAGTATTTAATACCCTAAGTTCTTTTGCTCAGCAGAGAGTCTACAATGCCTGAGCTATGAAATCTGCCACTGAAAGGATTTCTAGTTTTTCAAACCGCTTATTCTCCGATACTACAATGGTATCCGTCACAAATACCCTTCTCGCTACTGATTCCTGCAAAATCTTTTCTGCATCTTCGGAAAAAACAGGGTGTGTCGCGAATACATAAATTTCCTCAGCGCCATTTTGTGAAAGAATCTCCGCTGCTTGCACAATCGTCCTGCCGCTTGAGATCATATCATCAACAATCAGGCATCGCCTTTTTACCTCTCCATGAACACCTGATGCACCAATGCTGCCCGTCGCCAAATCCCTATTTTTCTCAACAGATGTCATCGCCATGCCCGAAAGCATGTCAGCAAGTATTCCCAAACGGCGAAGCCCTCCCATATCAGGTGAAACAAGTACAGTCTCATTATCAAGCCAGCCGTTTTGCTTGATAGTCGCGGCGAAAAGTGGCAAAGCTGATAAATGTGTTACTGGTATGGTGAAAAGTTCGGGAAGTTTGATGGAGTGGAAATCAAAACCAATCATTCGTGTTGCCCCAGCAGTCTCTATAAAGTTAATCATGACCTCCAGTGACCGCGCTTCGCCGGTACGAAACACATGATCCTGACGTGAATATCCTACGTATGGGATAACAGCAGTCACTGACTTGGCACCGTTTCGCGTCGCAGCATCCAATAGAAGAAACAGCTCGATGTAATTTCTATCAGTCGGCATGCCTGTTGACTGGATGATAACAACGTCTTCATCAACAACTGACTCTTTGAGCATCACCCTCTGCTCACCATCAGGAAAGAGGTGGTGTTCAATGTTACCAAGCTTCAACCTTAAAATCGACGCAACATGCCTCGCCAAATCAAAACTCGCCGACCCAGCAAAAAGCTTCATATTTGTAGTACAGAAAATTGTATCACAGAACAAATTATCTGGCTTTTCGAGTTGCCCTGTGGTAAAATTATTCTGTGAAATACTCATGGTATTCTCCATCTCTCAAAAAAGATTCTCCTGATGCTATTCACCAAGTGTTGGCATTTGGCACGCTTTCGGAGATACGATCACTGAAAAATACGCTGGGTGAGACACAACTAAAAAAACTATTCTTAGATCACCCTAAAAAGGTGTATACTCAGTCTACATTGCATTTTATTACAAACTTTATTCTGCATATTGATTCAGTTGATGAACAAAAGTATCTTAAGACTACACAAAGAAGTATTAGACCCTGACCGATGGAAACTTCTTAACACATTGCTTCCTTTGACAAAAGGTTTTACTCTGGGTGGCGGTACCGCTCTTGCCCTTCAGTTAGGACATCGAAAGTCGTTTGATTTTGATTTTTTCTCATCTTCTCCACTAAACAAAACTCTCCTGGAAAAAGTGTCTCATGTGGTAGCAATCGGTAGTGTCTCTGTTGATACCGCAGATGAACTCACTTTTTTTACGAAAAACGATATGAAAATAACATTTCTCCTATCCTTTTCCTCACGCTTTTTCTCTGGAAACAATGGAAAACGGATTAACCCTCTTTTCCGTAAAAGATATTGCTATTAAGAAAGCATACACAATAGGAAGAGGAGGAGAATACCGAGACTATTTTGACTTGTACGCAATCCTGAAAGAAAAATATATCGGCTTGGCAGAGGTAATCTCTACTGCTAAAAAAATATATGGAAGTGTTTTTGAGGAAAAACTTTTCTTACAGCAGCTCGTCTATTTGGACGATTTGTTAGATTTTGAAATCATACCTTCTGACAAGCCACTACAAAAACCCAAAGAGATAAAGAGTTTTTTTGAAGATTTGGTAAAAGCGTACATTTCATAAGACTTTCCAAAAAACTCCCTTAACCTCAAGCTGAACCCGCAAAAAGCTTCATAGGTGTATTCTAACAAATTATTTACCGTACTACTCACGTGCTATAATTCGCATCTATGGCTGTTGAACAGGACTTCAAACGGTTAAAAGGTGTACGCACTTCACCAAATGAAGGCGTCAACCTTATAACACAATCTCTTGGGATAGAATTTCCTGTACCACCAAAATGTGTTATCCTTGACCGGTTCAATATTCTCCGGCTTCTTCACTCAGATCCACGACTTTCGCTTGGCTTATCTCCTAAAAGCCTTCTTCGCCCTAATGATCTTGCACAAGGTGGAGGATACATGTTTAAGTACAATACTGTCTTTCTCACAAAAGATGATGAAAATTACATGCAGTTTGCAAAACTCCATGAAGACATGCATGCATATGCTTTTCAGACAAATCCAGACCTTCAAAAACCAGTACGTAAACTAATAGATATCGTCTTAGATGGAGAAGAACCTTCCAGAGAAGCTATTGAATTAGCTGAGGTTCGACATGTCTTTAGTGAAGGCATCGCAAACTGGGGTACAATAGATGTACGAGCCCGGCTGCCTCTGAGTGAACCTCGAACTGTTACACATCTTGACGATGCACATAAGAAAACGCTGCTACTCCCATCGTGGAGAAATGCCGCACTTGAAATTCCTGATGAATACACGCTGTTCATATCTCAGCTAACTGTAGGAAATGTTGATTTACTCAAGATCACGTCGGACCGCGGGGCCTTAGAATTTATGAAAATGTGGGAATTCTGTCACAGTGGGATTAACGAGATGGCAAGCTACTTACTCGGAAATTATTTTGTCTATGAAGCCATGAGCTTGCTCAGAAATCAAGGCATGTTTACAAAGGATGCCTTACCACTACTTATCAAGAATCCTCCTGACACTGTTGACCAATTGCGAAACCCAAGAGATTTCGCGAATAGACTCATTGGAAGCAGCAGTTAAATGTTTATAAGAGATTGCTTCACCATGTACCATACGGTACGTGGCTTCGCCCCGATTTGATCGGGGCTCGCAATGACAACAATGTAGATTACAGCGTTTTGAAAGTAGGGTACATGAGGTCGAAGATCGCCTGATGCGCTTTCTTACCTACCAGAATATAGGTGTATTTTGTCCCTTTGACCACAACGTTGTATTTGATATTGCCATTGCTATCTTTTTCTTCCGTCTTTGAAGCCTGCAGTCCATTAAGAGTAAACGCAGTCTTAGCAGTCGCCCGAAGAGCTTTCTCATCATCAAATGTCCTCGTGCTAACAGCAACTGTGACCGAAAGGCTGCTTGATGGCGAAGCAGTGGTCGAAGGATTAAACGTGACGTAACTTGGCACTTTCGGCTCAAGAGTACCTAGATCTGTCACCTTCCAGTCCGGAGAGTATTTTATGCTGTAACCATATGTACTATTCGTGTATGTCTTCCAAGATTCTATCTTGTATGGAATAGGCGTCGGCGTTTCTGTAAGCATTGGTGAAGGAATTGAAGCTGCATCCACGGGAGGTGCTGCCGGAGTTTCTGTCGGTAAAGCTTGCAATACCCTAAGAGACGGAAGTACCATTTTACTGCTTGGAGCAAAGAAAAGATAGGCGGTTGACCCGATTGAAATAACAGTAACCACAGCGACAACAATATACACACTCTTTGGTAACTGCCACCATTTCTTATCAAATGGCATTTTTTGAGGCTTCAGGGCATCAATTGCCTGCTGGTTTTCAGTAGCTTGCTGCTCCTGCGGAGTTTGTGGGCCTGTTTCAGATTCTTCCATCACCATCTATAATTCCACAACGGATCAAAGAGTGTCAAATCTGCTTTGTCATTGCGACTTCGCCAAAGGCGAGGAAGCAATCTAATATGATAGTGTGAAACACTACTTTGTCTATCTTGAAATCAATCCTCAAAATACTGTGATCTACGTTGGCGTTACCAATGATTTAGTCAGGAGAATGTATGAGCATAAAGAGAAACTCGTTGAAGTATTTACAAAGAAATATCATGTCAGTAAACTTGTTTACTTTGAAACATTCGAAGATATTCAGGAAGCGATAAAGCGAGAGAAACAAATAAAAGGAGGATCAAGAAAGAAAAAGATTGCACTGATTGAAAAAGAGAATCCGCTCTATGAAGATTTATATGAAAAAATTGTATGAGATATAATTTGTTTATGTAAGATTGCTTCGTCGGCTACGCCTCCTCGCAATGACAAGAAGGGTGACTTCACAATGACAGGTTAGAGGATCAAATCCTTTGAGATCGATTCTCCTGTCTCAATCCTACGGATAGCTTCTGCGAGAAGCGGAGCGACGGTAACGACAGTGATTTTTTTGTTGTTCAAAACGAGACTACTCTGGTAGACCGTATCGGTTATGATCACCTCATCAATAGCTGAACTACTGATAAGCTTAAGCGCGTTTCCA
>JACPGQ010000016.1 GCA_016188975.1 Candidatus Levyibacteriota bacterium
GTAAAACGAGGCTATGAGAGAAACCGCTAAGCCCGAGTTGTTCATGTATGTTTTTGGCTTCACGAGGACTAAAGGAATATCGACGCCTTTCTTGCTCCTCCAAGTGATCTGGGAAATTGCTGCCTTAAATTTTTTTTCGTCCGACCATTCTGTTTTTTCTACGTCGTGGTAGTCTTTGAGGAATTTCTCAACGACCATGAAGCCGAGGTTGTGACGGGTATGCTCATATTTTTCTCCTGGGTTTCCGAGCCCAACAATTAACTTCATCTATCCTAAAGTAAGCATATTCTACCATGTTGCTGCAAGAGAAAAAAGAGAATCATGTTAGAAATCAAGCGTCAGCTGTGGAGTTGCGTCATTTTCTTTCTCTTCCCCGTCTTTCCATATCTCAATCTTTCCATACTCTCCGTCATATCCGGGATCAATCACGATATTGCCGTGTCGAACTCTCTGCACACCGTCAGCAACTCTCTCTCCAGAAGACCGTGCCACATTCTCTATGGGAGTTTTTAAGAGCACATCGATTTCAGTACCACACTCATCAATGAGTTTCTGGAATATATTTTTTGTCTTCTGACTGAAGACTGTTGAATCGCCTGCTTCAGCGACTATCTCAAGAAGCGGAACCAGTTTGACATAGGGAGGGAATTTTCCTCTGGTATCGGTATGCCACAGGAGGCCCACACTGTTTTCTTTCGTATTCTCTCTTCCCAGGTATATAGGATCCGCTAGCTGCTGTAAACGGTACAACACTCCTTCTGTCAGACGCTTCCCACATGTCGGACATATGGATCCTTGCTTTCTGATCTCCTCAGGCCCAAAGACAACTTTACAATTTCGATGCCCTGAAAAATGATACTTGCCTTCCTCGGGGTAAAATTCGACGGTATAGAGGATGCGTGGGTGTGTTTTGGGTTGTGTGTCGGGGTGTGAGGACGGGTTGTGAGTTCTTTTCCCCTCATCCCTACTACCAACAACTCGACTCATTTCCCACTTCTCATTACCCATAACTGCTCTTCGTAATTGTTCATAACTCACTTCCTCCATCTCAAATACCGTTAATTCCCTTCCCATTTTCGCAGGACTGTGCGCATCGGAAAACGACAGGATGCTCCGTGTTTGCAATTCCTCAATTTGCCAATTCATTTCAGGATCTGACGAAAGACCTGTCTCGATGCCATGAATATGGCTTGCGAGGTCACCAAATGCCTCTTCCAGGCTTTCAAATCCAGAAGCTGATCCATAGATGCCAAAGTGAGGCGTCCAGATGTGGGCCGGGATGAGCATCGACCGATCATCTATTTCCAAAACCAGAGACAAGAGGTCTTTTGCAGACATCCCAATAATCGGCCTGCCATCAGCATTGAGATTTGCACCACGACTCACTAAGGCTTTACTAATTTTCTCAGCGACCGTGACTGACGGAACGAACACAAGGTTGTGAATCCTCCGCAATTTCCCTCCCTGCGTGTAGATACTCGATATTTCTGTTGAAAAAATAAATCTCGGAGGGGTTTTGGATTTTGAATTTTGATCATTTGAGTTTGCGTCAGCCGCGTTTGACGCGGTTTCGTGCTTCGGATTTCGAATTTCGGATTTTAATTGATAGATTCCTTCACCAGCTTCTTCTAGTTGACTACCAATCTCTTTCTGCCAGAGAGGATGCGTCCAATCAGAAACGGTGAGAAGGTCAATCCCCTTCTGGACGGCATAGTAAACCATGGTCGGAAGCGTCATGTTCTGTGAGACAGCACGAGAATACTTAGAATGGAGGTGCAAATCAGCGACTACTTGCATATGGCTATTGTACACTACATTGCTAATCGCCTATCTAAACCCTGCTTGACCAACTACTGAAGCTAATCTTATACTCATAATATGCCAGTTGAACAAGGAACACTTCACGATACAATTCAAAAGACCCGTAGCGCAGCGCGCACGGTTTTATCCGGTGTATCAGAGGGGTTAACTGATGGAAATAGCAGTACCGCTGCAGGTGTCCCAGCGTCAGCTATCCTTGAGCAAACGCCATTGCAAGTTCTCGCACAAGAAGATCCAGCTGCAGTTGCAACACAAGCTGCAATTCAGTTCCTGAAAAGCGGAAGAGTGTCAGATCCTCTCAAGGAAGCTATTGGGAAAATTGGAGAAACCCTAGATGTATCAGGTCCTGTCCTCAAATTCGTTGCTGAAGGCGGACAATAACCATTTCTGTTACTTCTTCCTCTGCCCAGCACCATTCGATGCTGGACTTTGCTGCTTGAACATTCCAATTCGCTCCTATTTCTACTGCGAGACGATATATTGGATAAATGCTTGATTGTTCTGGTAATTAACCTCGCTTACTAATTTGTCATAATTGAGAAAAACGCGCGCAGTATATGTTCCAGCTGCAGACCGCGTCCAATATTTACTCGCCTTATATGCACCAGTATTCGGACCAAGAGAACTCGCCCCATATGTCTGGGTATAGGAAGGATTAAATTCACCATTCCTCATCCAGACATTCACATCTGTCCCAGTGTTTAATGCAACTGGCTGGACCTTATGGGCATAGACTTGACTAAGCGTATAGCCATTTGGCGACTCTCCACGGCTCATCCCTCTATTCGTAAAGACGACCTTTGGATAGATCCGCTCCCCTATTTTAAAGGTCCTTTTCTCATTCCCCGCCCCATCTGTGAGTACAATACTCACTGCCACCAAGTCAGTCCCAACTATGATTGTTGGTGTCGGTGTTCGAGTAGCAGTGGGCTTCGCGGTTGGTGTAGGTATCTTGGTTGGCGTCGGTGGTATTTTTGTAGGTGTTGCTGGCACTTTTGTTGGAGTCGGGAGTACCTTTGTGGGAGTGGGTGGTACTTTCGTCGGCGCTAGCGTTGGCTTCTTTGTTGGTATGGGGGTTGGTGTAACAAGTGGAAGAGCAGGACCAGACACAGCTTTATAGGCATTGACTCGTCCGTACTTCCAGTATGTCCCGGTACCTGGTATCTTATCTGCCGTATCCTCAAGCCTCTGCACAATCGCCGCGTTACTGACATTCGCTCCATACTTCCCCCACATCAGTCCCACAACGCCTGCCACAAAAGGTGTAGATGCAGAAGTCCCTGATCCCAACCCATATCTTTCTGGCAATGTCGAGTATATCTTCTCCCCAGGTGCTGCAACCTTAACGTTCGGACCACATGAGCTAAAGTCTGCTTTCTGGTCAAGAGCGGTTGTTGCGGCAACAGAAATAACCA
>JACPGQ010000021.1 GCA_016188975.1 Candidatus Levyibacteriota bacterium
CTTCAAAGATTGCGGATGTTTTTATTTTGGAAAGCTTTCAATACAGATTACGGGTAGACAATATCGTAAAGGATATTTTTATTGAAGAACTAACACCACTTAAAAAAGGAACAAAAGTAACATTTACGCTCTCGTCAGCATCAAAAAAACACCTTAATGATGTTTTTAGTCAATTTATTACAACACCTGGTGAGGTAGGGTTTGACAAAACAGAGATTAAGGTTCGTCTGTATACTTCAGGAACTGTTTATATTTCACGCTCACAGGCCAGGAGAATTCTAACGGGACTAGACAAATTTAAAACCATTATCTTAGATTTTGACAGAGCTACGACTGTAGGTCAGGCATTTGCAGATGAAATTTTCCGAGTTTTTCAACAGAGACATCCTGATATTAAGATCGTACCAATCAACATGGTAGAGCCAGTGAAGTTTATGATTGACCGTGTAGAAAAACCGAGCTTATCGTAAGTAAAATCATGCAACTCCACGGCATGGGACCCAAAGCCCTCACCATCCTCCGCCGAGCTTTAAAGATCTCCTCTCTTTCGCCAATAAGTCTTAACTAATAAACGCTTCAGCTGGCATTGCAGTAAGCGTTGAAGGTTTTTGGTCAGGGTGGGCTTTGAGGTATTCACCAACAACATAAAATCCCAGTGAGTAGACTGTCCATCGAGGAATGCCTTCTTCCTCTGAACCAAAATACCATGCCTCCCACTTTTGCAAAAAATCCTCCTTCGTAAGTTCATTCCCCGCTCGTGCTAATAGCTCTTGTACCTGCAAAGACGAGAGTGCTGTGACTTCAAGGCTCGGCTCTCCACCAGTCATTTCTATTTCAAAATGTTCTGCGAGTCCTTCAAATGCTACTGCGTCAAGAAGTGTCGAAGGCTTCCAAAAGTATTGCATCCGTTTCAGATGATCGAGTTCATGCGCTATCGCTCTCTCAAGGCGTTCTCTCATCGCTTTTTCCCGATGGGGTGAGAATGGATCAAGATATATTGCTGCACTCATCACAATTCTTTCATGTATGTAT
Source organism: Candidatus Levyibacteriota bacterium (assembly GCA_016188975.1). Lineage (GTDB taxonomy): Bacteria > Patescibacteriota > Microgenomatia > Levybacterales > UBA12049 > JACPGQ01. The sequence goes on from JACPGQ010000021.1 coordinate 1,033, forward strand.
GCTATATCTGCAAATCCACCGATGCCGTATTCTGGAATAGCACCTTTTGGTTCATCGAATATATCCACGGAAAAATCAGTCAGTGATAGCACCGTTGCTGTTCTTACGATTGCTCCTCTTGAGGTTCTCTCAATTATTGGTAGATAAGGCCGCAGATTTTCAGTAGCATGAATTCTCAAGACAAAAGGGTTAGTTGGTTGCGTCTCATGAGATGAGCTGGCCATACGAGCTGGATTATAGTCTTTATTTGTGCTTGCTGCATGAATGACGAACATACCAAGTATACATGTATACTTGGCGCAAGGTAAGTTTTTCCTAGAAACCACGCTCAATGTGTGCTATAGTCGTGGAGCTCGGGAGAACGATATAGTTGATTAGGTAGTGTCTTTCTAAGAATAGTATAAATAATCGTTTCTCTTCTTCAGATAATAGATAATAATCCTCCAATTTTTACAAAATTGATACAGAAGTTTTACTTTATATTCCTTGACAGATATAATCCTCGCGTTGATCAAAACTCCATAACCCTTTGTTAATGAAATTAATGTAGAATATAAATTCTATGAATAAAAAGCTTCTAACGCTACTTCTCGTTGTTTTTATTGACCTTATCGGGTTTGGGATCGTTATTCCAATTCTTCCGCTCCTTGTCACGCAGATTGGAGGCGGGACGATTCTTGTCGGAGCGATTATCGCTTCGTTTTCACTGTTTCAATTTCTCTTTGGGCCAATTCTGGGGAGGCTCTCTGATAAATACGGAAGAAGGCCTGTCCTTATCATAAGCTCTCTTTTAAATTCACTGTCGTATTTCCTTGTTTTCTTCTTTCCGCAACTATGGGTACTTTTTGTAGCAAGGATGCTTGCAGGGATTGGTAGCTCAAATATTTCTGTTGCCCAAGCATATATTGCAGATTCTTCAGAAGCACACGAGCGGACAAAAGCATTGGGCATGATGGGCGCAATTTTTGGTCTGGGATTTATCGTTGGGCCGCTTCTCGGCGGTGTCGCCTCCCAGCAGTTTTCAATTTCAGCAGCTTTTAGTATACCGGCTGTCTTCTCGCTTCTTAATGCATTCCTTATCTATTTTATACTTCCTGAGTCGAATAAAACTCTGCAAAAACACATAAAAATAGAGTTTTTCAACTATAAAATCGCAAAAGAAGTCATGAAGCCAAAAAATATCGCATTTCTTATCCTCCTCTTCATGTTTGTGAACTTTTCTCTTTCTCTCATCATCGGAGTTTTTTCGCTCCTTGGGCACCAGAAATTTGGTTGGAACGAGGGCCAAAACGGGCTTTATTTTGGACTTATTGGTCTGAGTTCATTTACGACACAAATGTTTTTGATTAGGCAGCTTATTAAAAAGCTTAGTGAGGTGCAGATGATAAAACTTGGTCTCATTGTCTTTAGCATCTCAATTGTTGTGATGGGCTTGTCTCCTTGGCAATGGCTTGTGATTCTTATGGGTGCAACGACACCGTTTGCAGTCAGTCTTATGATGATCAATACGCAGGCTCTCATATCCCTTGAATCAAAACCTGAAGAACAGGGAATAGTGCTTGGTACGACTCAGAGTTTCGGATCGCTCGGTATGGTGTTTGGACCGTTACTCGGGGGCGCCATAGGGTCATTTAATTTGAGTCTGCCATTTGTTTTATCTGGGATTATGACCTTGGGGATATTATTTTTTGGACGAGGGTATCTCACATTTATTCATAATGAGAGGAATGGTAA
>JACPGQ010000020.1 GCA_016188975.1 Candidatus Levyibacteriota bacterium
TGCTCCTTCACAAGCTGCTAAGGTCCGCGAGACCTCGTAAGAAAAGTCAACATGACCGGGAGTGTCGATAAGATTGAGGATGAAGAATTCATCCTCCTCCGCTTTTCCTCTCCCTGAGGGAGAGGATACAGGTGAGGGGGGTGCATACGTCATCCGCACCGGAGCAAGTTTGATGGTAATTCCCCGCTCACGACTGATGGGATTTTGATCCAAAAACTGCTCCTGCATTTTTTCTTTGGAAATAGTTTTTGTCAATTCCAGTAACCTGTCAGACAGTGTTGATTTCCCGTGGTCCACGTGGGCAATGATCGCAAAGTTTCGAATTTGTTTTTGTGACATAAAACTGTTTGCCCCATCGAAGACGTGGCTTCGTGACACGAAGCTGTAAACTCCGGAAACGACGAGCGTTCTATCGTGGTTGTAACATTGTGTTGTATTGTATCTAATTGTGCCCTCTGAAACAATCTAGGATCAAGACCAGATTGTATAATGCATTAACCTACTATACAGAACACATACTCCTCTCTAATGCGATAATTCTTGCCAAAACGAGAAAAGTTGTTACAATAGTCCCCATGCGAAGAATGCAGGTCACTGTCCTTATCACGATGCTTGCCTTCTTCGGATTCCTCGTATGGCTGACACAGAAAGATTCATTCTCTAAAACTACTCTTCCGCCTGGTCTTCCTGGGATTTCACCAAGCACTGCACTTCCGCCGGAGAAACTCGACATCTTCAATCAGTCAGGACAAAGTCCAAATCAGGAACGGCAGCAGGCCGAGCAACAGACCCAACAGCAACAACAAGTAGTCCAAGGACCAATAAAAGAAGATCTCCGTGCGACAATCAGCGCACAGATAAAAACGAGTAAAGGAAATATCAGGATTACCCTTTTTAACCAAGATGCAAAAGGAGCAGTAAAAAACTTTATCGATAAAGCAGAATCCGGGTTTTATAAAAACCTAGCGTTTCACCGCGTTGAGGATTGGGTCGTCCAAGGCGGAGATCCGAAAGGCAATGGGACTGGCGGAGGTGCATTCCAAAGCGAACTTACAGGAAAATCCTTCGTGGCAGGTTCACTTGGATGGGCAGCATCATCAAATATGCAGATCGGGCAAGGAGCACGTATCTCCAATGACTCGCAATTTTTTATCGTCAAGTCTGATGCTCCCTGGCTTGATGCTACCTATACAAACTTTGGCATAGTTGAGGAAGGGATGGACGCAGTAAATTCCATCAAGATAGGCGACAAAATCCTGGGAATTACTGTTGAATAACTTACAAAACCTCTGAAAGGGGAGTATATTTCAGCTTAAACGCATCTGCCACTGCTTTGTAGACAAGCTTTCCCGCAATCGTATTTACCCCCAACTCAAGCGCATGGTCATCATGCACAGCCTTTTCAACTCCTTTATTTGCCAAATCAAGAGCATACTTAATTGTCGCATTGGTGAGAGCAAGGGTAGACGTATAGGGTACCGCACCCGGCATGTTGGTGACGCAGTAGTGAACAATGCCATCTACCTCATAGATTGGATTGGCATGCGATGTGGGGCGGGATGTCTCAAAGCATCCCCCTTGGTCGATTGAGACGTCGACCATGACAGCGCCTTTTTTCATCTTTGCGAGCATTTTCCGTGTAACGAGTTTCGGTGCTTTGGCACCTGTCACGAGAACCCCTCCGACGACGAGATCTGCTGTCTGCAAACTCTCAGCAATTGCCAAAGGATGCGAAACTGCTGTATTTACCTTACCAAAAAACACATCGTCAAGGTATCGAAGCCTCTCCAGGTTCCGGCCAAACATCGTGACGTGCGCTCCAAGCCCGAGTGCCATTTTTGCAGCATTGGTACTCACAACTCCAGTTCCAAGGATAACGACGCGTCCCGGCATAACTCCCGGAACGCCTGCTAGCAAAACTCCTTCTCCCCCATTCGGTTTCTGGAGAAACCAATTTCCAACTTGCACGGCCATGCGTCCTGCTACTTCACTCATCGGCGTCAGAAGAGGGAGCGAACCATCAGGAAGCTCGACTGTTTCATATGCTATCCCTGTGACTTTTTTTGCAAGAAGCATTTTCGTGACCTCTTCTTCTGCGGCGAGGTGAAGATACGTGTAAAGGATGAGTCCTGGACGGTAGTTTTTGAATTCTGAGTGCTGCGGCTCTTTGACTTTGATGATCATCTCTGCCTTTTTATAAACATCAGCCGCGGTCAACCCGGTTTTTGCACCTGCCTTTTTGTACATCTCGTCTGGGAATCCTGAATTGAGGCCGGCATTTTTTTCAACGAGGACCGTGTGTCCGGATTTGACGAGCGAATCTGCGCCATAGGGCGTGAGTCCAACTCTGTTTTCGCCTATCTTTATTTCTTTGACTGACCCGACAATCACAAGAAAAATAATAATACTCTTCGTTTAGCTTGTCAACAAACAAAAAACTGACAACATGACAATCTAGGATAAAAGATGAACAAGTAATGCCTTTTGCGCATGAAGCCGATTCTCTGCTTCTTGATACATAAACGATTGCTCTCCGTCAACAACATAAGAAGTCACCTCATTCCCCCTGTAGACCGGCATGCAATGAAGAAACATTGCGTCCGGCTTGGCCAGTTTCATAAGGTCAGTATTTACTTGAAATTCTTCGAATACTTTCAAGCGAACATCCTCTTCCCCTTCGTCTCCCATACTAATCCATGTATCAGTCACGATGACATCTGTGCCTTTTAGGGCTTCTTTTAGATTTGTCGTTTCTGTAATACTGGCGTCTTTAAACATGCTAACTTTCGAGAGAATCGTCTTATCCAAACAGTACGTCTTTGGACTGACACATCGGAAAGAAATTCCAAGCATAGCGCTTGCGAGCGCGAGTGAGTGCGCGACATTATTATTGCAGTCTCCTATAAACGTGATCGTTAAATCCGTTAGTCTTCCTTTTACTTCATGGATTGTCAAAAGGTCTGCAAGTATCTGGCAAGGATGTTCAACATCAGACAGCGCATTGATAACA
>JACPGQ010000022.1 GCA_016188975.1 Candidatus Levyibacteriota bacterium
AACCGCCACTTCATCTGTTTTCTCTTCATCTGCTACATATCTTACTATGTCCGGAGTCATCCATTGCTCATAATGATTTGGTTCTCCGTCAATTCCTGGCTCCCAGGACCATGAACCTCCAGACGTAAATGGCGATCTAAATGGATATTCGTCTTGATATGCAGGAGACTGAAACGTAACGACATCAATAACAGGTGATTTAACAAAGGCTCCCATTTCACGTTCCTCTCCAATATGCATATCCCATGTTTCTGAAAGATGACGAACTGCTTCTCTTGAAAGCATTCGTGCTGAAGCATACAGTTCACTAATATAAATTTTCCAATCTAATTAAAAACGGTAATGTTATTTTTGATAGGAAATCATCGGCATCGACCCATTGTCCCAGGAAACTAGTCCCAGTATCGTAGGCGCTGACGCGTTTCACTTCTCTGTTCGGAAGGGGAAGAGGTGGTACCACGTCGCTCCAGATACCGACAAATCCCTATCAAAAACAAATTGTTAATAATTCTTTTCCTCCTCGTCTTAGCATTCGCCTTACCTACTATTCGTAGCGCGGCTAATGCTACAACGTTAGGAGGACTGCGTCTCCATCCTTTGGATGGTTCCTTGAAAAGTGAAGAGAATTGCTACGAATGAATCCGAATACTTTGTATTCGAATATATCCGAATCAAGAAAATTCGAATGCACTCGTAAGTCCAAAAAAACATAATCTACTGCTTGACCATTAGTACTGGTAAGCTTAATACCTTACGGTACTTCCACCGCCAGCCTATCAACGTCGTAGTCTACTACGGGTCTTCTGCCCGGAGGACGGAAAAGGAAATACAGATGACGGATTAAAGATGACGGAAACCAGAGATTCTCGTCTCTGTCTTCTGTTCTCTCTGCAATCTGTCTTCAGACTTCTGTCCTCTGTCCTCCGGACAACGAGATCTTATCTTAGAGACGGCTTCCCACTTAGATGCTTTCAGCGGTTATCCGTTGGGAATCTAGCTACTCAGCAATGCCCCTGTAGGGACAACTGACACACCAGGGATTCCCTCATCCTAGTCCTCTCGTACTAAGGACGAATCTCCTCAAATCTCAGCGGGTATACAGGATAGAGACCGACAATTATGTTACAGTCGCCAGTTGACGAAAGGTATGACATTTCTGCCATACTCTGCATATCGCTATGCAGTTCGGACTATATCTTTGACGTACCATTTGGTACATCATCTAGCGTATAGTCTCTGAGGCTCTAAGAAAGTAACAATTCTTTAGAATATCTTTTATTCGTTATTCTCTTTGTAGAGAAAACTAGCTCGACGACTTCTTTAAATCCGTCTTTGGTTAAGTGTTTTCCTTGGTCAATAAGATCAAGAACCATTACAAAGACGAAGAAATCATCACGTTTACTTGTATGAAGTGGATATTTCTCAAAGAAAGGGACGAGTTTTTCTTTCAACTCTTTCCGATCTTTTACTATCAAAACCCATGTTTTATCTTTAAGGCTTTGTGCATGATTAGGCTTTAAATAACCACAACCTAATCGTTGCTGCAATGCTTCAAGAACATTTTTTCCACCTGGATTTTGACTTACATGAAACTCAGTAATCACTTGCCATCTCAATGGCAAATCAATTCTTTTACTGAATCCCACATAAAAGCATCCTTCTCCATCAGTAAATCCTGATAGATATTCGTTAGAAATTTCTTCCTTAGCTGCCTGCTGATTGTCCGCACTCAATGCATTGTCACTCAACATTTTAGAGATATCGTAACTCTACGACCTTCTCTTCGTCAAGTAGCATGAGATGCTACGGATTTTCCAGCATATAGCTAGATTTATAGACAGCAACGGTCTATGTTTACTGTCTTACGCATGTTACTCTCAATCTTTCGATGAGCATGGACTATATCTTCATCCCGATAAAAATCGGGAGCCAACGTATAGTCTCTACGGACTCTCTGCTTACGCAGGTTGCCTCGGTATTCCCATAACACAATTTTGTGTTTTAGGGTTCACCGATACAGTTGGTGCTAAAACGATATTACTATCGTTAAACGCCGTATCCTACTATAGGACGACGTTCTGAACCCAGCTCGCGTACCACTTTAACCGGCGAACAGCCGGACCCTTGGGGCCTTCTTCAGTCCCAGGATGTGATGAGCCGACATCGCAAAATTTTACAAAATGTAAAATCTGCACCTCTTATTACTAAGAGCTTTGACTATACCTTCATCCTCTCTCGAGGAGCTAGTCTTTTATAAGAATCATAGATTTACACTATGTGTAAAGATTCCTATCTTCATCCGCCAGAGGGCGGAATCCAGTCGATACGGTACGTTCATGTAAACTGAACGTACCTCGGTGTTGACCTTGCGTCTATCCTTGACGCAGTCGGCGTTCACCGATTTTGACTAGTAAATTTTTTATTCAACGCACTCTCTCAATGCGTGTTTTGAATAACCAAGCTTACGTGTTACCACGTAGGCGCCCCAATGTTAAGTTAAGGTGCCAAACCGCATCGTCGCTGTGAACGCTTGGATGCGATCAGCCTGTTATCCCCGGGGTAGCTTTTATCCGTTAAGCTGTATGGCTACCACTAGCCATTACAGGATCACTAACGCCTACTTTCGTACCTGTTCGACTTGTAAGTCTCACAGTCAAGCTGGCTTATGCGTTTACGCTTCTATCACGATTTCCATCCGTGACTAGCCAACCATTGCGCGACTCCGTTGCAATGTAGGAGTCAATCGCCCCAGTTAAACTGCCCACCAGACACTGTCCTCCTGCCGGATTTTTATGCGGCCAAGAAGTGATGCTTGCTCATCCCAAAGAG
>JACPGQ010000023.1 GCA_016188975.1 Candidatus Levyibacteriota bacterium
ATTATTCACCGCCACGGCTTAGCAAGCCGCTCTATTACCTCTCTAGCAACCCTCCCGAAGCTACATTCTAGCAAAAAATGTATCAAGAAGCGAATGGCTTAGGAACAAAATTAACACCGTTCGTATCAACAATGAAGCAATATAGCAATAAAACAATGGTACAATATCGGTATGACAAAGCCAACTGATGTCCCTGCTCACCTGCGAGATGAGCATGAGATTTCGCCTTTTCAAACGTATCTGAAAGAAATTGTCTATGGCGGCAATGACGGCATTGTGACGACGTTTGCTGTCGTGGCAGGCTTCACAGGAGCACAGGTTGGAGCACAAACACCGACGTTTTCACTCCTCACCGTCCTTCTTTTTGGCATGGCAAACCTCTTTGCTGATGGCACATCAATGGGACTTGGCAACTTCCTCTCACTCCGCGCAGAAAAAGATGTCTACAAAACCCATGAGGCAAAAGAAATGTATGAAGTAATCCACCACAAAGAGGCAGAAAGAGAAGAAACAGTAGCAATCCTCACCAGCAAAGGTTTCACAAAAGACCAGGCACAACAGTTGACTGATATTTATGCTACAAATCCTTCTTATTGGGTCTCATTTATGATGAATTATGAGCTCGAGATGCCTAATCCTGCATCTGAAAACCCGTACCTTACAGCATTTGCAACCTTTGTCTCTTTTGTCGCTTTTGGATCCATCCCCTTGGTTCCCTACTTTATAAACCAAGTCCAGGCAAAGAGTTTTGCCTACTCAGCCATAGCGACCCTCACTGCGCTTATTCTCCTCGGGCTTCTGCGCTGGAGAGTCACCGCTGAATCAGCTGCCCGATCAGTCTTGGAGATTGTCGCTGTCGGAGGTATATCCGCAACAGTTGCCTATGTTGTCGGGACATTTTTTAGGCTATAGCTATGCTACAAGGAATCCTTATCCCCTTTCTGACAATACTTCTGGCAGAGTTTTTTGATAAAAGCCAGCTTACCATCCTTCTCCTTGCGTCAAAAACAAAGCACCACCTCTCCCTGCTCTTTGGAGCGCTACTCGCGTTTTCTCTTGTGGATGGTTTAGCAATTCTTCTTGGGGCGTGGATCGCATCAGTTGTCCCAGAATTACTCATTAAATCTCTTTCAGGAGCGATATTTATCATCTTTGGCATCATGATGCTATTGAGCAAACGAGAAAAAGAGCAAACACCTGCTTCATCCAAGAAAGGCGCGTTTCTGGCAAGTTTTAGCCTGATTTTTCTCTCAGAATGGGGAGATAAGACCCAGATAGCAGCAGGAGCTTTTGCGACCCGCTTCTCTCCTCTCTTCGTTTTTATCGGAGTGATTGCCGCAATGGTAGCTCTATCAGTGCTGGCGATTGTTGTCGGAAACGTCCTAGTAAAAAAGATTCCAACTGACAACGTCCACAAAATTGCAGGCGTGCTTTTTATCCTCCTGGGATTAGGGTTCCTCGTTTTCTAGTACTGTATTTCGTTAATTTTCCTAGGTATATCCTGCCATAATAGTTGTTTTATCAACCTAAAACCAGCTCAGCATCTCGAAACATCAATAAAATACAGCACTAGAGGAAATGTTGATACAAATTTCAATTATTACTACGTTTGTAATACTCTATATCGTATTCATTACTTGACAAAAAAAGTATTACTCTCTATAATATTATTTATTATGAACGGTTTTTCGACAATAACACAAAAAGGGCAAGTAGCTATACCGAAAGCAATCAGAAATCACTTTAGGCTTAAAGCATCAGATAAGATTCATTTTTCTGTACGAGGCAACACAATTATTGCTAAACCTATTCACTCTATCGATGATATGTATGGGATTATAAAAACAAAAAAGGTTCTCTCGAAAAAAGAGATAAAAAAAGCAATACGTCAGGCAGTTGTTACAAAATATGCCAATCGTTCTTGATACAAGCAGCCTTATTCGTTTTTTCACCCGTGACATTGAAGAAAAAGCGGCAAAGGTTAAATCTCTTTTAGAAACTGAAAAAGTGGTCATTCCCGATGTTGTCTTTCCAGAGCTAGAGTACATACTAATGAGTCAGTACTCAATAACGAGGGACAATCTTATTGAGTTTTATCAATTTCTTACGTCTCAAAAAAACATTCAAACGTCAGCAACAATAAAGAGAGCAGTGCTGCTTTTTGAGAAAACCAAGCTTGATATTGCAGATTGCATTATCGCGGCATCATCGTACAAGGGCACACTCGCAAGTTTTGATAGAGAGTTACTGCAAGCTGAAGGAGTTACTCCGTATTGGAAGTAGCTTAGCTATGACTGTTTTATCAGTGCTTGCACCTGTATTTGCTTCACGTTCCCCTATAAGCTAAAATTGCATAACCTGAATATGTGCCCGTAGCTCAGCCGGATACCCGCCTTTGCTGAAGTTTCGGACTGGGCAAGGAGCATAATAATAAGTACCTGTAGCTCAGCTGGATAGAGCACAACGTTGCGGACGTTGAGGTCGCGAGTTCGAATCTCGCCAGGTACGCCCACTTGGAGGGATGTACCGAATGGTAAGGTACCGGTCTCGAAAACCGGCGCCCGCAAGGGCTTGCGAGTTCGAGTCTCGCTCCCTCCGCAGATTACGTAGAGCTTCCGTGCGGGGAGCGCTCAAGAGGAAAAGTCTTTCTCAGCTTCTCTGACCATTTTTCAACAAGTGTTGGCTTCACATACTCGCGGAATGGGAGGTACGGAAGAAGCGCTGTTTTTACTTGTTCTTTGTGGATATCGCCAAGATTTATCGTCAACTCTCCTGGAAGATATGCCTTCGTTCGAATAATAATACATTCATTTCCATCGATGTGTTTAAAATAGAAATCATACAGCTCCTGCCAGAGGAAAAAATAATCCTCAATCGTTAGCCCTTCTGAGCTTATTTTGTAGCGGAAATCATGAGGCGGGACTGTCGTAAGGGCGTAGTAAAAAAACGCGAGCGCAAGTGCGACAAGCATCAGCATGTACTGGCCAAAGAGGAAAAAAATCACCTCAAGAGGGAGGAGAATGAGAAGCATGTTGATGTAGTAAGCAGAGCTTCGTGCGCGAAACGGCCTGCCTGGGGCATGCCAGGAGAGAAGTGTATGGACATCATGCGTGCTGCTGCCTACATCCTCACGAGATGAAGGAAGCATCTCGTGTGGCTTTGGAAGGTCCAGTGGCTCTTTGGGGAGAAATTTCTCATCTTCCTTCGGTTGGGCAGACTGATCCATGAGTCTACTTTACTCTATTGTAATTGAGTCGTCAAGAAAGTTTCTGGTACAATAGCCACCAATGGAGAGGTCGCATAGTGGTCTAGTGCGGATGTCTTGAAAACATCTGTCGCCGCAAGGTGACCGCGAGTTCGAATCTCGCCCTCTCCGCTACTCCAAGTCTCGGTAACACTTACTGCAGATACAACCACTAAAAACAGTTAATAACCATGTTGCTGGGGTCTCGTTGGCGCAGAGTCTGTAGCTGTAGTTGCAGATTGAGTTACAAAATTTATAAATACTGCTAAAGCTCCTCCCCCAAGTAGCAACCATTTCTTCTTAAGCTCCTCTATCCTTCGCTTAGTAAAAGTTTGATCGGCAACCTTGAGAAACTCTACCGCGTCGTTGTAAAGAGCCTGTTCAGCTGGATCTATTCCATCTAATCCCAGCGCATATCTGTTATCATTAGCATGCTCAAGAATTTGGTTCAGAATCACATTTTCTTTCCTCCTTGCTACTTTATCTTTGCTTCTACCAAGTTGATTGATATACTCACGACTAAGTTCTCGAAAAATTTCTGGTCCTTGTGCCTCTATAGCTGCCTTCTCTCCTGGATCAAGAGTTCTCCCCAGAGCTTTTTCTTTCGCAACGATCATATCTGCGACGATAGCTTCCCTCCGATTTCCAAGTCCTACAAGATCATCTTCCCGAATCCCTGATATTCTCTCAGTTGATCCCGTGCCTTTATCAATATACGTGTAACCTTCCAATAAATGGTGATCATTTTTGTTCGCGCTGTGACCTCCAAGCATCTCGAGTGTTCCGCGCACTCTCTCTGCCGACCATTTACCTGGTCTTCCAAGCAAAATCTCAGTCTTATTTGCAAGTTTTTGCCCACGTGATTCGTATGAGGTTCCTGCTTTATGTCGAGCAATGGTAACTTTTTTCTCCGATGTTACTGTCCGTCTTGCAATCCCTTCTGCTATACCGTCTAATCTACCCATGTTTATTCTCCTCCTTTCGCGACCTTGAGTGCTTCTTCGATATTCCCAGTTTTTATATGCTGTGACATCTGTTCCACGCGTTCTGCTGCGTCTTCTTTTTCGACATCCCCTGCAACTTTTGCATAGACTTCTTGTGCTTCTTGGTACTTATCAGAAAGACTACCGAGTTTTTTGAGAAGCTCGGCTTTATCATGAAAAGGAAGGAGAGCTAGATACTCTTTTGATATTTCCTGTGCCTTTTCTAACTCTAAACTCCCACTTTCTAAGTGTAATAAGATTAAGTCGAGCAGTTCTTTCTCAATAGTCTGCTCGAGCACTTTCAGCTCGTCATTTGGCGGTTGATTCGTTTGTGTCATGAAGACAATCCCGTTCATATTCATAGTAGTGTATTCCGTCTGTATCTGCAAGCATAGCAAGAATGCTTTATAATACGTCCGCAGCATACAATATGCAGCCTTGCTGAGCTTGATATTGAGCTCACAAGAACCTTATAGTTGTCTTTTAGCTATGAAATTTGAGTTTTCATCAGGTGGGGTAGTTATTAAAAAGTCAGGTCAAAAAACCGAAGTGCTTCTCTGCCAGCACTCCCAGCATCACGGGTGGGTTTTTCCCAAGGGTCTGATTGGCGATACCCCGCTTCGCTCTTCGAGCTCCGCGGGGCAAGCCAAAAAAGAAAAGAAGGAAGAGGCGGCAGTGCGTGAGGTAAAGGAAGAATGCGGCGTTGACGCGGAAATCGTGAAGCAACTCACGCCTGTGACGTACTGGTATCAATGGGAAGGAGAGAAACGAAGAAAGACGGTCTATTACTTCCTCATGGATTTTATTGGTGGCGATATCACCAAACACGACGAGGAGATGGAAAATGTCGAGTGGCTGCCACTCGATGAGGTAGAGAATCGGCTAACCTACCCCTCAGACAAGAAAGTTTGGCAGGTCGCCCTACGGGCGATCAACCGCCAGCCTTCGGCTGGTCACCCGAAGGGCGATAGGTTGAAAACAAGTGATGCATGAACTACGTTTATCTTTTGAAAAGTCAAAAAAAGAATTGGACATATATTGGCTCGACAAGAGATTTGAGAGTTAGATTTTTAGAGCACAATTCTGGTAAAGTCAGCTCAACCAAAGCAAATAAACCCTTTGAGCTGTTGTATTATGAAGCATACCAAAGTTACTCGTTGGCCCGAAAAAGGGAAGTAGAATTAAAAAAGCATGGTCAGCAAAAAGAGATTCTATTTAAGAGGCTTGGAATTTAAGGAAGGGTCGCTTAGAGGTCTAGAGCGTTCGCTTGGAAAGCGAATGTCGCCGTAAGGTGACCGAGGGTTCGAATCCCTCCCCTTCCGCCATCTTCAAAGTCTTAAAAACCAAAGCTTTTATATCAGCTACTCATCAGATCTGAGAAGCAGATTTACATCACACAACAATGGAGAAAATAAAGCTACAAAACCATTTGCTCCTTATAAACTGATTTTCTATGAGGCTTTCATTAGTAAATCTGACGCAAAAAACAGAGAAGAATATCTAAAAAGTGGTTATGGAAGAAAAACAATCAACGGTATGCTCAGAACTTATTTGAATATGCATTCAGAGAGAAAAAGGTATTCTTGAAATATATATTTTTGCTCCCGTAGTTCAACTGACCCTACTTCGTTAAAACTTCGTAGGGCAAGATAATCAGGAGCTCTGTCTTCGTAGTTCAATGGATAGAACACTGGGTTCCGGACCCAGCGGTTGGAGGTTCGAGTCCTCTCGAAGACACAATTTTCTCCAACAGACTCTCATCACGAAACTATAAAATAGCTGTAGCAATCTCGTGAGATTGCTTCGGGTCGCCATTTGCGACCCTCGCAATGACATTCTTATTGGAAAGAAGTGAATAGTTACAAATACTGGCCTTGACAATATGTACATAATGTACTAATATCATTGTATATGACAGTTACCGTATCAGTGAGTGAATTACGAAATAATATATCCAGATACTTAGAAAAAGCGATGCAGGGCACTCGCGTGTTCATTCGTGATGAGAAAAGAGGTATCGCTATAGCTCAAATTACAAAAACTCCACTTTTTGATAAAGATGCCTATGAACAAAGCCTACGGAAAGTGGCAGGCATTTTGAGAGCGGAGAATCATCCCGAATGGAAAACCAAAAAAGATATTACTAACTGGCTAACAAAAAATCGCCTGACAAACGAAAGAAAATTCTAGCTATGTATCTTCTCGATACCGATGTTGTTATCTGGGTACTTCGAGGAAAAAAAGATATTGTCGAAAAAGTATCCTCTCTAAAAACAGAATCGGAACTTGCCCTTTCGGTCATTACCATTGCCGAAGTCTACCAAAACATTTTTCCATCTGAGCTGACGGAGACTGAAGACTATCTGCAGCAACATGTTCTTTTTGATGTTGATGCTAAAATTGCCAAAATAGCAGGTCTTTACTGGCAACAATATGCAAAACGGTTAAAAAATCTTAGCCTGACAGATTGTCTTATCGCAGGGACAGTAAGTGTGAATAATCTTACGCTCGTATCTCTTAATACGAAGCACTTCCCTATGTCTGATATTAAAGTAATAAATCTACTAAGATAGCTCAGGATTCCGCACATAGTCTTGACAAGCATAACGAAATAGACCAAACTGGATATATGAAGCGGGCTGCCCGGCTTTTTCGTGCATTATTTCTTCCACGAGGAAAATTCGCTATCTTCTTCCTCATTTTCCTTATTGTCTGGCCGACCTTTATTCCGCTCATCGCAGCCGGACAGGAATCCTCCAACTATGCTCCCCCTGTACGTAGTAGTAGTACGGAATATGCACCAAATGTTCCACGCGATGAGAACTCTGCAATGCAGGTACGCCTCATCAACGTTCTCGCGGCAATCGGTTGCCAGATATCAGGTATTAATCCAGCTTACCCAAACCGCCCGTGCGTCGGCATAGATAAAGTCACTGAAAAAATAAGTTTTGTTCCAGAAGCCAATAGTCAAGTCGTAGGTGGAGGAGCCATCGGTTTTGTGAACACGATGATGGCAGCGATGTACGCTGCTCCTGCTGCCAGTACCGGAGATTATCTGGCGTATCTTGGAGATAACTTTGGGTTTGTCAAAAAAGCTGAAGCCCAAGGAGTCGGATTTAAGTCACTCTCCCCTATCCTCCCTCTCTGGACTGCCGCGCGAAATGTCGCCTACTTCTTCTATATCCTGGCATTTGTAGTCATCGGAATCCTCATCATGATCCGTGTACGCATAGACCCACGAACCGTCATGACTATTCAAAACCAAGTTCCAAAAATCGTCATTGGCATCATCCTTATTACGTTCTCTTATGCGATGGCGGGCTTTCTCATCGACTTTATGTATACATCCATATACGTCGTAACAAATGTTGTTACCTCTATACCTATTCCTTCTAATGTCGAAACAAGAGAAAGATTGTTTGCAGAGGGGGATCCACGACGTACTAGCACTGAGACACTTACCTATGCTGATATAGGACTTGGGCCAAGCATCATTAATTCAACGAATCCAATTTCCGCAGCTGGTAATCTCTATGAGACCAAAGGCTGGGGACCTGATGCCATTTACGGACTAGGCGTCATCTCTTGGAAGCCTGCTGAGGAAATAGGAGACGGACTAGGAAGAGTCTTTAATAATCCTCTGGGTGAAATTGTTGGCGACACCCTTTTTGCCGTCATTTCGCTTATAATGATTAAAAGTATTCCTGGGCAAGCGACGACGGGATTTGCGAAATATCTTCCCTTCGCTGCCTCTGCGTTCGTAGCGCTTTCATTCTTACCGATTCCCGGTGCCCAGGTCATCGGACCGCTTGGTGCAAGCATCTTCGCTGTTGCCCCTTTGGCAATACGAAGTGGTCAGCAGAATTGGCGGTCGTTTGGTGGTGCGGCAAGAGGGCTAGGGTGGGGAGCAGCTGCAGCTACAGCTGGCCTGTTAACATACGAGGCTCTTGATGCGCTGAGCGGAAGAACTGACAATATCGCTGAAACACTCTTTTCTATCATTGCATTTATCATTATTGCTGTTGCTATTCTTTCTTCGCTTATCAGGATCTGGTTCACGCTGATGAAATCATACCTTCTTATCCTTATCATCACAATTATGTCCCCTTTCTATATACTCTTTGGCCTTCTTCCTGGCTCAAATCTCACATTTAGCTCATGGGTTCGGGCACTTATGGCAAATCTCGCCGCATTCCCGATTACTATCGTTCTGCTTCTCGTCGGACGAGTTGTCATAGATGGGCTTGGAGCAACGCAAGCAGAGGGACTTTTTGTCCCACCTCTTCTTGGCAATGCAAGCATCTCTGGAACTATTCAGTCAATTGTCGGGCTGACGTTTATCCTCCTTGTTCCAAATGCGATTGATATTGGAAAGAGTCTGTTCCAAACCAAATCATCGCCATATGGCGCTACAGCCTCAGCAGCTGGTGCAGCTGGATTTGGCTATGCAGTTGGATTGGTGAGAAATCCTCTCTCTATTATGAGTCAAGCTGAAGAATATAGGATAAGCTCTGAAACAGGTGGATATGAAAAGGTCGGTCCCTTTAAGGCTACGATGAGAAGGATTCTAGGCTAAGCGATGCCTCCTGCCTTCTTTGCTTCATCGGGAATAAGTACTTTTGCAATACTTATTGGAACAAACAGGAGAAGGAGCTGAAGGATTCTTCTCGCACGCGCTTTCCTTCTCCCTGCAGGATCTGCACCGACAAGAGCGAGCATTTTATCAAACTCCGATTTCCCCTCACCTCGTATCCCTTTCTTCCACATCTTTCCAATAATGCCGTCCCTATTCTTGAGGATATCACCTACTGTATCCCAATTGCTCTGGTTATGCTCATTTCTATGTTCCTTAAAAACATTTTGCAGCCTTCTCCCAACCGTCTCTTTCTCGTTGCGTATCGCGTGGTGGTTGGTTAGATTCAGAAATAACTTGAAGATACCGATCTCATCAAGCGAGTAGCCTTTCACTTTGAAATACTCTTCCATGGCAGAATTTGGTTTTTGTAAAAAGTCTCGGAGCTCTTTGCCTGTCCAGCGCGCCCAGAAATTCTCCTTCACCATGAGCGCAAATGCGACGATGAGCGGCTTAAACATATCCTGTGCACCAGGGAGGCCGTAATGGATACCAAATTGCTCTACCAAAGCTGCAATATGCTCTTCTGCCTTTGTAATCGGATCTAACAATAGACGCGATAAGTGCTCACTCACACCTTGATTTACTGCCGCTTGGTCACCGTACATACTCAGAATCATTCCCTTTCCTCCCCCACCTCCACCCTCACCTGTGGCTCTCCAAGAAATTCGCGGATTGTCATCCAGGCATACTTTATATGCGAGCTTCGCCTCAGAGACTTTTTTTGCGATAGGCTCCCCTACTACGACAGGATTACCTCTGCTATCAAACTCCCATTCTCCATGAGCATCACGTCTCTGATCTCCAACTGCTCCGTCAATAATTTTTGTGAGCAGGTTGTACTCAGCCTGTTCCTCGGCAGTCAGTGTTGCATACGGAGAAGTAAAAATCTTCCCGCGCATTTCATAACGACTATCATGTATAAACCTTTTTTGATCTGGAGAAAGAGGACCATGAAGACGAGACGATGGATTATAAATAAAGTTTTCCTTCTCAAGCTTCTCCTTCCACGCATCAAAGTTTTCAAAATCCATGCCTAAACGCTCACGAATCTCCTTTAGTCTTTTTGCATGGGTAGCATCATTAATTGCACCTGTAGCTAACTGATGATCCAAAGGACCCTTCTCTGCAGCATATGCAAGACGAGCATCAGCTTCATTTCCTCCATGCTTGTCACGGATCGTCTTTAAGGTCTCATTGTAGGTTAGCATTTGCCTCCCTTCCTTAATTATTCGATCCCTGCTATTAATAATAAGTTTTCTGTGGAGCCTCTCCCACGCAGCATTATTCGTCCCAGAAGCATTCATAGCAACCCTGAGAAGATCAGGGTAAAAAGACACTATGTCCTGTGGCTTCAGTGCAGCAATTTTTCTAAACAATTTCTCTTTTATATCAGTTGGCATCGCGTCGTATTGGGCTAGATACGATACAAATAATCGCTGCTTCAACACCTCACTTTCAAAAAACCTAAAATCATGCACTCCCAGGTCCTTATTCTTACCCTTTATGAACTCTGCAACTTCTGTTCCGCCTATAAACCCAGTCGGCGTATCTTCAGGCTCAACCCCATGCTCATGCCTATAGCGGGCTTTATACGCTGCTCCCATCTCGTGGATAATGTTTAAGAGCGTTGTCTGCTCCCATTGTCCGGTATCAGGGTTTAGTCTCTGAATCCAAATGTCTGTGAACGTCATCGCAACGCCCCGTGAAGCATTGGTGAGGATATCAGGCGCGCCTATGGTGTTTATCCATGCTGTGTACTGACTAATACCTCC
>JACPGQ010000027.1 GCA_016188975.1 Candidatus Levyibacteriota bacterium
AATGTGGATGTAGTCGTGTAGAGGTAACGACCCGTTTCCAAAGAGAAAAAGCTCAAGCCTTTTATAAGCGATTAGGTTATGAAGCGACGTCATATAAGTTCGTCAAGCCATTAATTGTATGAAACCAAAAATACGGGTCGGGATTCTTTTTGGAGGACAGTCCGCAGAACATGAAGTATCACTCCAGTCTGCCAAAAATGTCATCGAAGCTCTGGATAAGGAGAAATATGAGCCAATACTTCTTGGCATTGATAAACAGGGGAAATGGCATCTGCAGCAGCAATCGGAGTTTCTTCTCAATGCAAACAATCCAAAGCTTATCGCTCTTAACAAAACAGCAACCAATGTTTCTTTGACGCCGTGGAGAACTGAAAGCAATATTCAAGTGCAGGGAAATGGGGGATCACAGGGAGGGGTTGATGTTATTTTTCCGGTACTCCATGGCCCCCTCGGAGAAGACGGGACTGTTCAAGGCCTTCTCAAATTAGCACATGTTCCTTTTGTAGGCGCCGGTGTTCTTGGATCAGCGATCGGGATGGATAAAGACGTCATGAAGCGGCTACTCAGCGCAGCTTCAATTCTCGTTGCACGGTTTATTGTGCTTACGAGTTTGCATGTTCAAAAAAAGAAATCGAAAAACAAAAATCCGCGCAAGTTCAGCGTAGGAAAAAATTGTGATGGAATTGAGTTTGAGGAGATTACAAGACTTTTAGGACTTCCTTTTTTTGTAAAGCCTGCCAATCTTGGTTCATCTGTGGGCGTGAGCAAGGTACACTTGAAGGATGAATTTCAGAAAGCAATCGACGAAGCCTTTTCCTTTGATACAAAGATTTTGATAGAAGAGTTTGTTGAGGGAAGAGAGCTCGAGTGTGCAGTTCTTGGCAATGAGAAGCCAATCGCTTCTCTAGCTGGCGAAATCGTTCCTACGCATGAGTTTTATTCATACGATGCCAAGTATATTGACGAGAACGGAGCAAAGCTTCTTATTCCAGCAGACATTCCAGAGCGGGTACTGAAACGATTGCAAGACTTGGCAGTCCACGCATTCAAAACGCTTTGTTGTGAAGGGATGGCGCGCGTTGATTTTTTCCTCTCCAAAGACGGCAAACTTTACGTCAATGAAATTAATACCATTCCTGGATTTACCAAAATAAGCATGTATCCCAAACTTTGGGAAGCGAGTGGGGTTAGTTATTCGGAACTTATCGATCGATTAATTCAACTAGCAATAGAGCGCTTTGAAAAAGAAAAAAATCTTAAAACGAACGTTTTCTGAACATAATCCGCGGGTGGAGCCTCTCATCCACCCCAAGGGTGGGCAGCAGGAAAACGATAATAGTATGCAAAGAGCTATTTCAGTTCATGGGTGGGGAGGACATCCCGATGAGGGGTGGAGACCATGGCTTGGCAAAGAACTGGAAAAAAACGGAATCACGTTCATCAGTCCGTTGATGCCAAATACTCAGCTTCCTCAGCAGGGAGAATGGGTCTCATTCCTGCAAAAGACAGTCGGGAGACCTGATACCAAGACGTATCTTATCGGGCATAGTCTCGGAGTAATTGGAATACTTCGATATTTAGAAACCCTTCAAAAAGACGAAGAGATTGGTGGAGTAGTGTTCGTTGCAGGTTTTACTGATGATTTGGGAATCCCGGAGCTTACAAATTTTTTCCAAAAGCCTATTGATTGGCAGAAGATAAAAACACATGTTGATAAGGTTGTTTCTTTACAATCTGATAATGATCCGTATGGTTTGGCAAAATACAATGAAGATTTTAAGAAGCATTTGAATGCAGAGACATTTTTGCTACATGACCGGAAGCACTTTTCTGGAGATGACGGCATTACGGAATTACCAGAAGCTCTGCACGCACTACGTGATATCATGATTTAAATCATGATATCAACACAATATGAGAATGATAATACTTGCATCTTCATCCCCACGACGTAAGCAGCTTCTTGAGAGCTTGGGGATTGATTTTAAGGTAGTGCCGAGCAATATCGAGGAAAAACTGAATCCCCGGCTGAGGATAGCTGCACAGGCGGTTGAGCTCTCAAGACAGAAGGCTCAAGCAGTGTTGCTAAAAGCCCCGAAGGGATCAATCATTCTTGCTGCTGATACTCTTGTAGAGCTAGATGGAGACCTTATAGGAAAACCTGAGACAATTGAAGAAGCAAAAAGAATGTTGCGCAGACAACAGGGAAAAGTGCAAACGGTTGTTACCGGCTTTACTATCGTTGATAAAGATTCAGAAAAAGTCATATCTGGTGCAGAGGAGACGAGAGTTTGGATGAGAAAATTGACAGTCAGAGAGATAGATGCATACGTTAGGAAAGAATATGTGCTTGATAAAGCTGGCGGGTATGCGATGCAAGGAATAGGATCAGTGCTGTTTGAAAAAATTGAGGGAGATTATTTCAATGTGGTTGGTTTGCCTATGGCAAAAGTCTTTCTTAAACTGAAAAAATTTGGTTTTGATATCCTTAAGAATTTTTGATTCATAATTCACGCAAAATATCTCAATTGAGAAAAATTGCGTGGTTTTTCAGAAAGAGCATTGTGAATAATTATCTATGACTCTAAAACGACTTTCGCCAGAAGATCCGAGGCTTAGACAGGTTTGTGAAGACATGTCATTAGCTGAGCTGAGAAGGAAAGAGATGCAAAAGACTATTGATTCTCTTCTTGATTTCGTTTTTCAAAGAAATAACAAAGGACCTGCTCATAATAAAAAAAAGCCGACCATTATTGGTCTTTCTGCCAACCAAGTCGGAGTGATGAAACGGATTTGTATCGTTGACTTGGCAATACGAAGGAAAGGATATAGTGAAATTCATGTTCTGGTAAATCCTCATATTACCTGGAGGTCAAAAACCATGCAACTTCGCAAAGAAGGTTGTGTCAATCTCCCAAATATCTGGGGGTACGTTCCTCGCAGTATAAAAATTGATGTTTCGTATCTTGACCGATGGGGAAATTCCTATGAGATGCGTGCAGTGGGGTGGGCGGCGACACTTATTCAGCATGAAGTAGACCATCTCAATGGCCTCCTCTTTATTGACCGTATTGAAGACCCCAAAAAAGCGCTGCATGTTGAGGAATCGGATTTCTTAGCATATAAGAAAGATCCAAAAAAGTGGGATAAATATATCGATGTTTCGAAATTAACCCGAGCAATTTCAAAGTAGCTGGAGTTACTTGGATCCGAGGAGTTTACGGTAGACGTAAGCGTATGCCAGCATGGTGATTGGAACGGTTATAAAGAGGCCAATGCCGAGTGCGAGTGCTCCGACAATATTGATAAGGCCGCAGGCTAGACCAAAGAGCAACAGATCCCACTTCACGCCTTTTGTTATCTCACCGCTTTTTTTGAGTGCTTCAAGTGGTCCCATATTTTTGTCGACGATAAGATAGCTATAGAAATGATACTTAATGCCAAAAATAATGCCCGGAATGATCAGGAGAAGCAAGCCTACGCCGACAAGTATCGCGTAGATAATTGATGAGAGGATAAAATTAAGAAGAAGTGGATAGCCATTAAATAAATCTACTATCTCTGCTTTTTTGTTGTCGATAATTTTTAGTGAAATTTTAATTGCTCCAAGGCTAACAAGCATTGAAAGCACCCAGACCGCAAGACTGAGAAGTCCTGAGAGCATCGGCGTATCTTCACGAAGTCCCTGCAGAAGGAAGTTTGGCGCGAAGTTTACAAGACCCGTGATCAAAATCACGACGACGAAGAAAGGGAGATGGGCTTTGGTTGTCTGCCAACCATATGAGAGCGCTCCACCAATGGTAAATTTTTTCATCCATGATCAGCGTAGGGAGTTTTGTACCCTTTGTCAAGAGGTGGATGCGTAAGTATTCAATGCGCGGGCTTTACCCCTCATTACCTATCTCATTAAGAGCAATGTCAAAAAGGGCATTAGTGTCTACACCATTTTCTTCTAGGATGTCGAATATTGGACTTCTTGAACTGGGAATAATCTTAAAGAATAAAATAGATGGTGTAACTGCAGGGAGTTTTCGTTTTTCAGCAGTCAATCTTGCATCATTTATTATGTTTTTACTGTGCCAGGTGAACGGAGGACTGTTTGTGAAATACGGGAGTCGGTCATCAACTTTTCCTAGAAATCTTGTTGATAATGCTATATGTAACCTGGTAATCGAACCTCCATGTTCTGTGATAAGTTTTTGAATGTCTTCAAAGTCTAGCAATCCTCTGAAAAGATCGACCTCGTCGATGTAATTATTTCTGACGTCTAGAGCGTTCTGCCTTACAGAGGCAACCATACGTTCTAGCTCCTCTGAGAGTGGAGGCAGGTCCGGAAGAGGTGCATATTCTGCATCAGTCATGTGTATAAAGTGGGCGAGGAGAGATTCGAACTCTCAAGACCTTGCAGTCAATAGTTTTTGAGACTATCGCGTATACCGTTCCGCCACTCGCCCGCATATTTACCATTTGAGATTTGCCTTTCTATATTATATACTTGAAGCTATGACGATTCAACAAATTTACGATTTGGCAGTTGCGATGGGAATGAAGGCAGATCCTCGTGGAGCAGCCGGAGTGAAAGAGTTTATGTCCCATACAAGACAACAATACGAAAAACTCTCTGAGAAAAAAAAGAAATATTTTGATAAAGAAAGCCTGATCCATCCGTACTCAGACTCCCGTCTTCTGTTTGGTGACCCCAAAAAGCAAGTGAAAAAAGTTATGGCCGGTATTGATGCTGAGGTGGGAGAAGTTCTCATGGTTGATAGACTCAATGAGCGTCGGGAGCATATAGACCTTCTTATCTCTCACCATCCTGATGGGCATGCTCTCTCCAGTTTGCATGAGGTTATGGACGTTCAGATTGACATGTACAAAGAAGCAGGTGTGCCGGAAAATATTGCCGATGCGCTTTTTGAAGAGCGAAAGGGAGAAGTAAAAAGGCGATTTAACCCACTTAACCACGCGCGCACTGTTGACGCTGCGAGACTTTTAGGCGTACCACTTCTCGCTCTTCACACGATTTGGGACAACATGGGTCATGACTTCATGGAGAAATACGTTGGCAAACGTACGTTCTATACTGCTGGAGATGTGCTTGATTATATTAACGAGATCCCTGAATTTATTGAAGCGATCAAAGGGAAGGCAGGGCCGGCGCTTGTTTCAGGGTCAGAAAATCGTCGAGCAGGGAAAATCGTCGTCGGATTTACTGGGGGTACAAATCCCTCAGTTGAGCTTTATAAAGAGATGGCAAAGGCAGGAGTAGGAACAATTATTGAAATGCACGTCGGGGAAGATGCACTGAAAGAGCTTCGAAAGCTCCACGTCAATGTTATCGATGCTGGACACATGGCTGCAGATTCTATCGGCGCAAATCTCTTCCTCGACCAACTTGAAAAACACGGCATTGAGGTTGTCCCGTGTTCGGGACTGGTGAGAATCAAGAGAGTGAAATAGCTAGATAGTTACATAGTTACATGGTTAAATAGAATAATTTGCGTTCTAGCCATATAGCTATTCAGCTATGTAGCCATTTTTTTATTATGATTTCAGTCAACGATTTACGAGCCGGCACAACATACGAAGAAGCTGGGCAGCTTTTGCAGGTGCTTTCATTTGAGCATATCAAGATGGGTAGGGGGAGTGCTAATATCAAGGTAAAAGTTCGCAATGTCCGAAGCGGTGACACAATGGAAAAAAGCTACATCAATACCGCGAAGGTACAGAATGTAGCGGTGTATAAGAGGGAAATGCAGTTTTTATATAAGGATGAGGATAGCTGCTACTTCATGCATCCTGAGACATTTGAGCAAATTGCCATATCGCTCCAGCTTATCCCTGATCATCAATTTCTCAAAGAAGGGGAGAGTTTTCCGGTCAGCTTTTTAGGCCAGGAGCCCCTATCAGTGCTTCTCCCGCCAAAAATGGTGTTTCGCGTTGTCGAAACAGGTCCTTCTATAAAAGGAAACTCTGCTACCAATGTCTTTAAAGATGCGATTTTGGAAAACGGCATAAAAACCAAACTGCCTCTTTTTATCAACACTGGTGATACAATACGTGTTGATACGAGAACTGGGAACTACACCGAAAAAGCGTAGGGATCTGTTTCTCCTTGCTTCGCTGTTTATAATTACGTAGGAGTAAGGAATATTGCATGAAGTACTCCATTATTGACGCCCTGCGGGTTAAACCATTTGCATACCTCATGTCTGCTGAGCTTTTCACTCAGCTCGGAGCGAATATTTTTAACTTCTACCTGATCCTCGTCGTTTTTTCCCTGACAAGTTCAAATATAGCAGTTGCCGGAATTGTGCTTTCTTTTACCATCCCAGCAATCCTATTTGGAGTACCAGCAGGCGTCTATGTAGACAGGTGGGAAAAAAAACGAGTGTTATTTTTATCGAATTTTATCCGCGCCTTTCTTCTCATCTTTCTTGCTTTCTTCCATCAAAACTTGCTCATCATATTTGTCATCTCATTTTTGATCGCAGTGTTAACGCAGTTTTTTATTCCAGCTGAATCACCAATCATCCCGCTCATCGTCCCGCAGAAGCTGCTCTTGTCAGCAAATGCACTCTTCGGCTTGGGGATATACGGCTCGATGCTTATTGCATTTATTCTCTCGGGCCCAATCATTATTCTGTTTGGACAAGTAAAGACGCTACTTCTACTCGCTTGTATGTTTTTCGCAAGTTGTTTTTTTCTCTGGTTAATGATGGTACCCACCAGAACTTCAAAGAATCACAAGGGTGTCGGAAAAGTTACGAAAGCCATGGTTGAGGAGATACGTGACGTTGTACGTCTCTTATCAAATACGAAAGAAGTCCACCACTCATTATTCCTACTCGCGCTCTCACAAGTACTGATTCTCTTGATAGCATCACTTGCTCCTGGATATGCTACATCTGTTCTCAAGGTAACAGTTGAGAGTTTTCCGATTTTGTTTATTGCTCCTGCAGCATGCGGTGTTTTTATAGGGGCAATTTCTGTGAGCCTTCTTCAGAAGGTAAAAAGGGATAAAATTATCACGATTGGTCTTTTTCTCTCAGGAGCTGCAATGCTTATTCTTCCATACGGTTCGAGGATAGCTGCAAAAGATGTTATTATCACTATCAATCAGTATCTTCCCTTGTTTCTTAACGTAACAATCCATCATATTGTTACACTCCTTGCGTTTCTGCTGGGCTTCTCAAACGCTTTTGTCTTCGTACCGTCCAATACGATTCTTCAGGAGAAGACATCTGATGAAGTCCGTGGAAAAGTGTATGGGGTGCTTAATACGATTGTCGGTATTTTTTCACTACTTCCGCTTATTATTGCAGGTTGGCTTTCAGATGTTCTCGGAGTTGCAGCAGTTATTGTCGGCATAGGCATTACGCTTCTCGGACTTGGGATATTTCGAGTGATTTTTAAAGTATAACATATGATTTTTTATTTTCTCTTTTTACTGGTTGGAATGATTACATTTCTTTTCTCAGTGTATGAGTTGGGGAAGGATGATATGACATTTATCAGAAAAAACGTCAGTTTGGATGGATTATTTACGACAGCGTTCCTAACAATGGGAGTTGGGATTCTTTTTGCGAGGGTTTTTTATGTGCTTTTTCATTTCAATTCGAATTATCTGAATCCTTTGATGTTTTTTCTTATCTTCTACTATCCGGGACTGTCATTTCCGGGTGGGCTTTTGATAGGAGCCATTTTTCTTCTGTTTTATGCCCGGCGCAAGAAAATGCCTCTTGGCCATACGGTAGATTACTTCGGCCTAGCCCTTTTATCTGCGATGCCATTTGGTTACATCGCGAATGCGTTTTTGGAACCTTTCAGTACTTATAAGCACGTTTTCTTACCAGTTATCGTGACAGCACTTTTCACTATCGGAGCGGGAATTTTACTGCCCCGAACACACAGGCATGAGTTAAAAGCGGGGACACTTGGAGCATCATCAATTCTTGTTGTTTCATTTATCAACTTTCTGACAAATGTCCTCAATCGTACGCAAGCAGGGGAACTCTCAATAACGTCTACTGACATTGTTTCACTCGTCACATTCCTTACCTCGCTGATTTTCTTTATAAAACAAGAGTACATCTTGGCGAAGGTCAAAAAGTAACATGGAAAACTCCACGATACAAATTATTTACGAAGACGAGTCCGTTTTGGTGATCAATAAACCTGCCGGGATTACCGTAAACCGTTCTGAAACAGCGAAGGAAGATACTGTGCACGATTGGGCAGAGGAATATCTAAAAATCCGAAGCCCCGTACCATATGGTACAGGGCGAAGCACTGAGCACCCGCCGCGGGGCGAGAATTTCGAATGTTTAAATAGGGGAGGTATTGTTCATAGGCTTGATAAGGAAACGTCAGGAGTTTTGCTGCTTGCCAAGACACCCGAAGTATTTGTTGAGCTTCAGCGACAATTCAAAGAACGACTTGTTGAAAAAACCTATATTGCCCTCGTTCATGGAATGGTGAAGCCCTCAATAGGTGAAATACGTGCTCCTGTCGGGAGATTGCCCTGGAACAGAAAACAATTTGGGATTGTACCCGGAGGGCGAGAATCGGTGACGAAATATAAGGTAATTTCAAATTTCAAATTTCCCCACTCCGCTGAAGCTTCGCCGAATAGGCCTACTCGGCGGGGCAAGCAAATTTCTAATGACCAATACGAAGAATTGACTCTTGTTGAGCTCCATCCAGAAACAGGGAGGACCCACCAGATTCGTGTTCACCTCAAGTACATTGGACATCCCATCGTCTCGGATTTTTTGTATGCGGGTCGCAAGACTGCCCGTGATGATCGCAAACATCTCTCGCGGGTATTTTTACATGCGCAGTCGCTTTCGTTTCTCCATCCGACGACAGGGGAGAGAAAGACGGTCTCCGCTCATTTTCCAGAAGAACTCTCAGCATTTCTAAATTCTCTTGAGAAGGTTGAATAATTGAGGGTTTTTCGGTAGGATAGAGATATCCGAATTTATCCGAATGAAATTACTCGTATGAATCCGGATTCTGAGTATAAAGATTTGGTTAATGCCTAACGCATGGCAAGATTCGGATATATTAGGATTAATACAATTTGGATACATTCGGATTAGGGTGGTGAGGAAAATGGCTGGACAAGGATTTTTTAAAGGAGAAAAGAAAAAACAAAAAAAAGATAAACAGAAACCGTCGATTGGTGTAACTTCTAGTAAGCCAATTTTTACTCTCCCTGAAGTCATTTCTAAAAAAGACAAAGCGTACTAGGTGATACATACATGCCTCGTTTGCAGTTCTTGCTTTCATGAGAGATCGTACTCTGTCCCATTCCAGCAAAAGCTTACGGCTGCTCGTGGTTTTCCTTGCAATCGTTTTTTTGCTGAGCGCTCTTTCTTTAGGAGTAAAACTATTCCGACTGATTCAGGCAAGCAGCTATGACGGAAGTCATCGGTTTATTGTGAGTGTTGTCGATGCGAAGAAACACATCTGGATTGCGTCTCTTGCGCCTTCTGAGAAGGCGCTTCTCCTCTCGTTAAAGCAAGCGGATTCCAAACAGGATATCGCTTCACGTCTCTTAATACCCATAAATGGAACCATCCTTCTGCAACAAGAGGCAGACACTTCATCGTTGTCTACGCTTTTTGCTACAGCACTGTTTGACCCACAAACCCGATATGAAAACATGACAGTCTATGACATGTTCCGCTTGTACCTGGACGCACTGCGAATCGCTTCAAAAGATACAACTGTTGCTTCATATACTTTCAGTGAAGACGTGAATACTATTTCTGATGCGCTCAGAAGGCTTTTTGTTGACAGTAAGCTCGTCGCAAACGATCAAACGATTGCGATAGAAAATGGTTCCGGAACATCGGGAATTGGACAAAGGCTTGAGAGGATAGTGACACTTCTTGGGGGAAACGTCGTCTCGGTGACGACAGCACGCGCGACCCAGCAGCCTACCTATATCTACTACTCAGGAGAAAAAACCTATACAACAAAACGTCTCGAGCGATTACTAAAACAGCAGGCAGAAGTAGGGGACACAAAAATTGCAGATATTCTTGTCGTAGTCGGTGTACGTAGCCTTCAGCTTGATATTTTTGCTACAATCTAACTATGCTTATTCTTGTCATCCTTCTTATTGCGCTCATTTCCATCAGCCTGTCGTTTCTGTCGCTTCGGAATATGAAAAAAATGGGGGAAATGCATCAGGCGAAGAAGGACCTTAAAAAACATCGCGTTGTCTTTCAGAAGGATTCGCCCATCTCATCTTCTGAATAGGAAGCATCCTCGGAATCCTCATCGTCTCCTTCACGTTTTTCCGACATCTTTTCGATGCGTTTCCCGTTGGTATTCTCCAGAACAAATCGCGTTTTGTCACTCGTTGCAAACGAAGGTTGATTCTTAAAGCGCGCGACTCGTTTTGTCTCTTTGATAAAAACCGCTACTTTATGATTGTTGATTGTTTTTACAAATGCTTCGTACGTGTTCCCGCCGTTTATGAATTTTATGAGGCGTTTACTTAAGTCGTCAGGGAGCATACCGATGAAATGCTTGTCATTGTCCAGTACGAAGATTTTCATTCGTTTGACATGAAGACCAATCCCTTCGCCGCAACGGAGTTTACTGATGACTTTTTGGTCGGCGATGTTGATAAGTTCAACAACCTTCGTTTTCCCTGGTTCTTCAATGAAGATATTATTCATCGGGACAAATGAAAAATCAGCAGTTGCTTTTTTTGTGTCAACCGCTGTAAGCCGTTTGAGATTTTTTAAAGCAATTGGGTTTTGAACATCAAGAGAGAGAACTTTTTGGTAGCTATGTTTGGCCTGCTTGATATCACCCATGCTTGCAAAGGCAAATGCAATTCTGTTGAGAGCGTCTATGTCATCGGGAAATTCTTGGAGTATTTGTTTGTTTAATGCAATTGCCCTCGTCCAATCACCTTTCAGTGCAGTTTGTATTGCTTGGGATTTAATTGCAGTTATGAGGTTCGGAGTTTTGTCCATTTGTCTGCCCGAAGGATCGACAAGCAGTTGTCGCAAAAATGAATGGAGTTATTCTACTGTCCTTTATTGCAAAAGTCAATGGGGAAAAGGTATAATTATTCGAAATTACGACTGAAAGGAGTATATGAGTGGGCATTCAAAATGGTCAACTATTAAGCGTCAAAAAGGTGCAGCGGATACGAAACGAAGCCAATTATTTACCAAACTCTCAAATGCGATAACGCTTGCTGTCAGGCAGGGTGGGGGAGTCGGAGATCCTGCACTCAACTTCAGACTCCGACTTGCGATAGAGGCTGCCAAGGCTTCCAACATGCCCAAAGATAATATAGAGCGGGCGATCACCCGGGCTCAGGGAGCATCAGCATCAGATATGCAGGAGGTCGTGTATGAAGGATTTGGCCCCGGGGGATTCAGTATCATTGTGCAAGCAGTAACAGACAACAAGCTTCGGACAAATGCAGAGATCCGGAATATATTTGATAAGCATGGTGGAAGTTTTGGTGTGCCTGGATCAGTCAGTTATCAGTTTGCCCAAAAGGGAAGTATCATTGTATCAAGAAGAGGAAAGACTGTTGATGATATTTTTCTTTTGGCTGCTGATAGTGGGGCGGAAGATGTGGAAGAAGCGGGGGAAGAAGTGATTATTTACACCCGGCCGGAGGAATTAGGGATCGTCCGTGAGGCTTTACAAAAAGAGGGAATTGAGCTCCGGGAAGCGAAGCTTATTCGGAAGCCTCTCATGCTTTTTCCGATCACTGATGCTGCAACTGCCAATAAAGCACTTTCGTTCACGTCGCTTCTTGAGGACCATCAGGATGTACAGGAAGTGTTCACCAATTTCGATATTCCCGATGAGCTCCTTGAGTAGAGCAGTTGTCGTACCCTTCATGAAGCGGTTACTTTCAAAATTACGTCTTCGCCTAAGACGCGAGACACCACGCAAGGTAAGACATCCAAAAAAAACGATACTTATCGCCCTGGATAAACGACAAAAATTCGTTATCGGCGTGCTCATTCTCTCGGTTCTTTTGTTCGTTTCTGAATTTTACCATTTCCGTTTTTCAAAATCTGGTTTTCTCGTATCATTTGGACTATCGGTTTTAAGCGACATCTTTCTCTATTGGGCAATACGCAGTGATTTGCCAAAACAGAAAACGCTCAATGCCTATACAATTTTTATACTCCCATTTTTTTATACGCTTGCCTTTACGCTTTTCTATTTTCTCGTTCCAGCCCGCATTCTGTCTCGAGTTATTCTGACGGGACTGTATGCAATCGGTCTTTATTCGCTGTACCTTTGCCAGAACATTTTCACAGTCGGCGTTACGAAAACAATTCAACTTCTTTCAGGAGCGAGAATAGTCTCTTTTGTGCTCACGCTCCTCTCGCTTTTCTTCCTGATGAATATACTCTTTACACTTCATTTTCCAGTGTATGTTATTGCGCCGTTTATTTTTATCATTACGTATCTTCTGATGTATCAATCAATCTGGACGTACGCAATGCAACCGGAGACGACGCAACCGCTTCCTTTGTGGACAATGCTGTTAACACTCTGCGTTTTACAAGTAGCGATTATGATTTGGTTTTGGCCGAGCACACCAACGATAAGCAGCCTTTTTCTCACAGGACTTTTTTATACGATTGTCGGGCTCTCACATGTTTGGTTTGATCGAAGATTGTTCCGTGGAGTGTTGTGGGAATATGTGTGGGTAAGTGCAGTTGTCTTTTTTGTCCTTATTTTGGCAACGCCGTGGGGGAAGTAGCTCCGCCGAAGGCGAAGAATGTCAAATACTCCAATGACATCCGCCAGCCGATAGGGCTTTGCCTGGCGGACCAATGTCCAATGTAATTTAATTTGACATTTATCATTTGATATTGGACATTTTACATTTCTTACAAACCAGAGCAGGGAAGAGGGGAAGGCGTGGTTCAATAGTTAAGCCCTATAGAATCTGATACAGTCTGATATAGTAATCAAAATTATAGGATCTTATTAGCTTCAAATGTGGATAAGTTTTGACGTTTTCACGGTTTTTTAAGGTCAGTTTTCACAGTGGGATATCTCCTTCGGGGAAAGTGTAAGTACGCCACGAGAGCTTGTTGTGTAGCATAATAAATAACACGTGCATTGTGATCTGATGTGAAGCGAGAAAACAAAGATCAGGGGTTCCTTCACTCCAAAGAGTAGATTGCCAAACTTCTTTGAAAAAAATGCGAATGCCTAATCTGTAAGATTTTAAGGCTAAAATATGAGAATAGACTGTTATATCAATCTAAACGGAAATGCGTATTTGAGTGTTCTATATTTATCATTTTTGAAGCTAAAATAACCAAATTAGATTGATAAATCAATCTAAATGGAGAGGCCCTACGATGCCCGATGGAGCCCGTTTCCTGAAGAGCGACTGTATGTGTGCATCTTTATTCATTATCAGTGGCGTTGTCCACTCTATGCTTGGTAGTTTGAGGGAGTAGGAGCTTCTTGCTCCCTTGTCACTTAAGGCCTGTATTTATGCATTGCCCTCGCTGTCGTACATTCATTGGTCGGATGCAGGTTGGGAAGCTAGATATATCATGTCGCACAATAATACTTTTACGACGCTGTAGAGGCTAGAGCGTCTCGGGGGGGCCTCCCGGTTTCTGATCATTTCGGCCGTCCAAGTATACATTTTTTTTTATTATTTTCTCTGTACTCCCTCATATCGCACTCGTCTTTTTCGTATAAATAGAAAATTTCTCCTGTTCCCTACTATAGGGCTTAATTCGTGCGTGAAAATGAAAAATCGTGCGTTTTTGAAGCTAATTTTTATGAAATGGGTCTTCTTCGCAAAAATCGCTTAGAGGGAAGCATTTTCTCGACATTTCATTTGCCTCTTGCCATTGAGATGACTAGATACACGTCGTGTGAGTTTCAGAGGCCTTCTAGGGCATTCTGTGAGGTCATGTTTAGGCACGATTTCGGTCAATGATCTTGGATCTATTTTAATGAGCAAAAGCTCTGATAGTGCTTACAAACTTAAATCCGAAATCCGAATTTAGATTTTTTGAAGTTAGAGGTGAGACGTTTTTGATCTTGAATATTTGAAAATTGGATTTGTTGATCATCAAGAATTTAAAGGGAATGTCGCAATTCGAATTTTAATCAATGAGGTATCGCTAACTTGTAAGGAGGCATTTGTAGTTTTGGCTCGACGTATAGCGCTTCGCCTTTATCTATGCTGTCAAGAATTTGGGTGTATCGATAGAAAATCGCGTTGGTCCAGCCAAATCCCAGCTGCAGTTCATAATCATACCTCCCGGATGGCTCGCCAGTGACGCCGTTTATTTTTTCAAAAAATGTCTTGTATTCACGAAAAAGTTTTGCATGTGTTCTGATGTATTTCTCCATAAGCCGACGCGCGACGTCTAAGAAGCCATACTTTAACAGCCCAACGACAGTGAGGTATTCTAGTGGCGGCCACGCATTAGGATAGTCCCACTGCTTTGCCCTCAGCATATCTTCAAGACCAATTCTATATGCAGACGGAAGACCTTGAAGCCTCACTTTTGGTGCAAGTGATTCCTTGGCTGTTATCGTCAGCGCGTAGTCTGTCTCAAAAAGCTCGAGTTTTTTTACCATTTTCTCTGCTTGTTTCTGATCCGCCAAACCAGCCCACAACGGCGTAAATCCTGCTAGAGAGAGAAATGTACTTTGGAGTTTGTGTGTATAGTCGTAATCAAAGAAAAAGCCCTCGTTTTCATTCCACAGGTACTCATTTATCGCGTCTTTCCTCTTTTGTGTAACGTTTTTCCACAGCTCAAATTCCTCCTTGTCCCCAAGGATTGATGCAATTTTGGCAAAATCACGTTCGTACTTATAGAGGTAGACATTAAGATCAATCGGGAAAAAATCATCAGCCCGATTGTAGTATCGTGAGGTAAAGTCCCAACCCGATTCAATCTCTGATGAGTGTGCATAGCCTATATCCCGATCACCATAACGACTGAGTGTCCATCCGGGAACACTATGATAATGGATGCGGTCTTTATCAATCCAGACTTTTTCATACTCGAGTTTGGCATAGATTATCGCCCTTTTCAGCCAACGTTTTGGGTCATCAAGTGCAGTGATTGCTTTCAAAAATTTGTTCTTCTTTTTATACGCATAGTAGTAGCCGTTATACGTATCCAGAATCATTGATGAGAAGAAAGGCGGCTGCGATCTCCCCATCGCTCCGGGAGCGTTAAAATTAGGTACTGCTCCGTACGTCTCGAGAAGGTACATAAAATTCTCTACCATCTCTTTCATCAGCCATTCACGTTTGGTTCTGATGAGTCCCCGAAACATAAAAAACGAATCCCAGTAGAAGATATAGGAGAACTTGCTATGGTTTGGGGTGAAGAATGCATGGGGGATATGGACGACCTGGTGATTAATCACCTTCTTCATGGGGGGATATGTCACCTTCTCCCAGTAATTGTCTATATATTCCAAGCAATCTTTGTATCTATCGCTCCACATGGGCAGAAATACATTGTACTAGTCCTTACCAAAAAGACAATACCCATGTTCGAACGCTAATTCTGCAAGGCGTGGCCTTGCAAGAAAAAATGCGAATTTAAGAGCTCATTAGACTGTTCCAGTCGTCTGAGAAGCGGATGATTCCCTTGTCAGTAAGATCATGATGGAGATCAAGCTTACCTGAGGTGATTGCCTCCATAAAGCCGTCGACAGTTTCGATTTTCAACAATTCTTCACTCGGTTCCCAATACGGAATAGGCTGTAGTCGGATTTCTTTGGTAGAAGCTTGTATACCTTGGAAGTAATCTCTGTACACTTTTGCGGGAGCAGTGACGAGCATTCCTTGTAAACCAATATCATCAAGTCGGCCCACGAATGGCGAGATGAAAGGCGGCCACAGTGGCTCCTCTAACGAGAATTCTTTCCGAACTATTTGCTCATGGAGACAAATCGCAAAAATCTGTTGCTGAGAAAAGACAAGTGTGTTATTGGTGAGGAAACCGTTTCTTCGAAGTTCAGTTCGTGCTTTAAATCCTTCAATCGTTGTCGGGAGTTTGACAACAATCCTATCATGCCATGCTGCGATCTCCTTGCCCTGAGAAATCATCTCATCAGCTTGCGTATTTGTATCAGCATATACCTCAGCTGATACTGCGCCTTCGACAATATCGAGGATTTCAAGGACAATCTTTTTCTGAAGCGCAAACGCTTCATCTCTCGTGATTTTTTGACCAGTAAGTTTTTTGGCAATAAGCGTTGGATTGGTCGTCGCTCCCCAGAGCTCCTGCCCGCCAGTGCCAGGCGTTGGCAGGCGGGCTTTCCCCCTCTCCTTTACCAAGGCAGCAATTTCACGATATTCGTCCGGGTCGCCACTATCGAGTAAGAATTTGATCATATAAGAAAATAGGTATGGGTGTAGGTTTAGCTGCCAGTATGGTTAGAAGGTATAGTCAGAGAGAAATCAACATTGCCTTTAACCATACCTGTACAGGCTGCCACAACCAAAACTATACCTAATTCGTAGTCAGTATACGCGAAAATTTCTCAGCGATCAAGGTTCGTAGGTCTGAATTGAGTCCGTCATACCCCAGCGCCCATATCCCGATGCCCCGCATATTCTTTCGATTGACATAATCATACTTCACACCAAGTGACCGCGGATTCTCGAAATATACTATTCTTTTCTGCCCTGACGTAGGATCAGTATAGGTATAAAATGGCGATTGTGCTGCGTCATCCCACTGGATAGTGTGGTTTTTGCTCATTGCAGCGAGCTCTGCGTATGGAAGCACTTTTGCACTGCTGCTTGGTGGATTCGTCCAGTCATATCCGTAGTATGCTACGGCCAGGACGAGTTTTTCGGGAGATACCTTCTCAAAATAACTCTGAAGAAATCCGATCGTACTATACCCTCCTCCTTCCATCGGAGCGATAGGCCCTGGTCCGCCTCGTGGTGTATGGAAGTCATAATCCATAATGATAAACGCGTCAACCGTACTCTCAAGTGCTTCGAGATCTATAAGCCGAGGTATTGCAGCCTCGCTGACATAGGTGTCAAGTGTGAGGCTGAGGTTTGGGTATTGGCGTTTCATCTCTAAGCGTAGGTTTTGGATCATGCGCGTGAAGCCATCCCGTACTTCTTTCATCGGCGTTCCAACGTATTCAAAGTCGAGGTTCACTCCATCCAGTCCCTTACTGTTGACCATAAAGAGAACATTGGCAATAAAGGTTTTCTGAGCATCGTCTGAAAGAACGAGTGCTTCGGTGTTGGCATTACTAAACGATTTAATACCGAGTTCGACTTTGATTCTTCGTTTCTTGGCTTTATTTATAAACAGATTGAGTGACGGATTACTCCACATATCCCATCCAGGAGATGTTTTCCCATCAGGACCGGTTGCTATCATATTGCCTTTACGATCCACGTCAAGTGCAAAAAGACCTATTGTCGTGAGAGCGTTGAGACTTATCTCATCGTATGCCGGGAGCATCCAATACGGGAAAAAACCGTACACCTCCTTTTTGGGTTCACCGGTAAATGCGAGTGTCACTTTTGAAGCAGGATATGAGAAGATTTGCTTGGGATCAACGACCGCATCGCTGGCATAGACCGGCCGGACGACTTCATCTGAAAGTTCTCGAATGCTCTTGTCGACCTCTGCGTCACTTAGTTGGACAGAGTTTCCAGTTTGATTATTTGTGTTTTTTTGGTTTTGTAAAAAAGAAGCAATTGAGGGAAGAATGATATAGGCGCCGATAATGATAACGATACCAAGAAATACTAGAATATGTGTTGCGATATCAAGCTCGAGGAGTTTGGTTACAAATTTCGATCGTTTTTCATCTTTGTTACCATCAGAGTTTTGGACTGGAGTCTCGATCTCTGTTTCGTTTGCTATTTCTTGGATGCTTTCTTCCATACTATCAGTATCTGAATTTTCGTGCTTTATTGTCAAGGAAGCTTGCATCCACCACTCACGACGCTTGTTTTTTCGGATACTACGTCGTACAATAATTCTGATGGCTGCCCCACTACCCCACCTTATTGATCAGTTTCTTGAATATCTCGAAATCGAAAAGAACTGTTCAAAACTTACGATTCGTGACTATCGTCATTACCTGGAAGTTTTTCTTGTTTGGTTTAGCAAGTTTCACCCAAATAAATCAATCAGTGATATAAATCTTGATATCATCCGTAGATACCGAGTCTTTTTATCAAAAAAGGCTGATGTGAAGGGTCAAACGCTGAAAAAAGTCACCCAAAACTACTACGTCATTGCGCTCCGTTCCCTCCTACGATATCTTATAAAAAACGACATCAAGACGCTTGAGCCCTCGAAAATTGATTTACCTAAGACGGAGAGCCGGAGTCTGAAGTTTTTAGAGCGTGAACAAATTGACCGTCTCGTGACAATGCCTGACACTTCAAGAGAAGACGGTGTTCGAGATCGTTCGATTCTCGAACTGCTGTTCTCGACAGGCCTTCGAGTTTCTGAACTTTCCAAGCTTAATCATCCTCAGATAAATATAGAGCGTCGCGAGTTTGGAGTCGTCGGCAAAGGAGGACGCGCAAGGGTCGTGTTTATCTCAGAGCGCGCTGCACAGTGGCTTGAGCGGTATCTCACGATGCGCAAGGATATATTTAAGCCGCTTTTTATTCGCTACTCAGGGAAAGTCGATGAGGAGTATAGCGGCGAAAAGATGCGGCTGACTCCACGAAGTATCGAACGAATTGTCAAAAAGTACGTCCGACTCGCCCGCCTTCCGGTTGACGCGACAGTCCATACACTTCGCCATTCATTTGCGACAGACTTATTGACCAATGGTGCAGACCTTCGCTCAGTCCAGGAGATGCTTGGGCACAAAAATATCGCGACTACTCAAATTTATACCCACGTAACTAACAAACAGTTACGCGATGTGCATAAATCCTTTCATAGTGGAAATAAATGAGTGTTATTCCCATCTTTTGTGTTGGGAGAGGCATTTGTTGAGAGTATTGCTATAGGATTTAAAAAGCTATTGGGCGCTGAGGATATTGGCCTGTTGTTGTGGGATCGTTCGCGTTACTGTCCCGAATGTTGCTGAGACGGCGAGAGGTTCTTGGCCTTTTTCTCTGGGACTTCCATTTAAGTTTGCTAGGACAGCCCTCCATCCTCCGTTTTCATTTTTCATAACGTTAGCTTTCGGATACCAGAGACCTACACGTTTATTTGGATCAGTGGTTGACTGGAGATTGCCAAACTTTTCAGAGTTATATGTTCCTCCTTCTGCGCAGAGAAAGATACCATCAGTTCCATTCATTTCCTCCCTAAGCTCAGATGATGTATAGTTTTTGCCGTTATCGACACGATCGTCAAGTCCTTCTCGAACGATGACGACTTCGGGTGAATCTGGATCAAGATCAATTTTTTTCGGCACGAGTTTCAATACCAAGAGATCTGGTTTAGGAGTTCTTCGCAACGTTCCGTCTTCTTTTATTCTGACAAATGTTAACCCACTCCGAGAAAGTTCTGACAGATCAACGTCTTCATGGGATAAGTCGAGAGTTTCTAGGCTGGCAATGTTTCGGGGCCTTTCTGTAGGCGTAGGTGTAGGCTCGGGAGTTGCAGGTTGCGATGCTCTTTGGTTCCCTCCTCTACCTACTCGAGTAAGGAGTCCAGCAAAAGCCGTGCTGAGCCCTGCAGTGACGAATGCCCTGCGAGTACTTGTTCTTTGATCTGGGGTTTTCTTCTGTTTTCCTGCGGATGAAAACTCTTGTCCTTCTGGAGATTGGTCCGGTGACCGTCCTTCACTCATAGTTATAGTGTTTGATAGGATAGTGAGACAGTGATGCGGACAGTGTTTTCGCCGGGAGCAATTTGCGTTGGTTCTCCTGCCCCTCTCCCCTCAAGAGCTTTATCAGCTGTGTAGATACCTGGGGGTTCTATGCCCGGTGACTCATAGACGCTCACAACTTTGCCGAGCCGTAAGCCTGAGAGATTAGCCAGCTCTTGGGCTTTTTTCTTTGCGTTATCGATGGCCTGTTTTCGTGCTTGCTCTTCAAGCTTTTCCTGTTCTTTTTCGTCCAGAACAAAACTCACGCCACCTACCATATTTGCGCCGTCACTCGTGACGACATCAATTGCCCGATTTGCCTGATCAATTGGCTTCAGACGAACTTCCATGTTTTGTGAGACATTATAACCGGTAATACGCTGACCGCCCTCCGTGTAATCGTAATTCGGATAGATGCTATAATTGGTGGTTTTTATGTTTTTTACTTCGACGCCGAGTCCTTTGAGATCGTCTGTGATTTTTTTAGCAATTTCATTGACCTGATCGCGTGCTTGTTGGACTGTCGTTGCCTGTTTGGTGACGCCAAAAGAGAGGAGTGCCGTATCGGGGATTCCTGTTGTCTCCCCTGTCCCATCGACTGTGAAGAGGTCAGTTTTGTTTGTCGTGACGCTGTTGACTGAAAAAGGGAGCGGTCCAAAGAGAGTAGTGAAGATATAGAGAAAAGCGAAGATGAAAAGAACCGTAAAGAAAGGAACTTTCAGATTTGCCACAGATGTATGGTAGTCTATCCCCTTTTCTCTGTCAAGGCTTGGTTAGGCTTGGTTAGGCCGCAGGATCTTCCCGGTCGTTTATACCATAATCCTGCATTCTGTATGGACTTAGCATAAGAACATACTCGCCTGAGCTTTCTTTTATGAGCTTTCCTTCCATTAATTTTTCATCTGAACTTCTTCGCAAAACGTCATCAATCATCTCTGTCCCTGCATCTTGTTTGATATTGTTGGTTGGCGATGGGAGGAATCCTCGCAAGGTCAAAATCGTATCGACATCATCAAACTCCGGTTTTCCTGCTATCAGTACACACTCGCCTACTTCAGTCCCTTTAATCCGTCGAATATACAACGAGTGATTCCTGAGTTCTATTTTTCCGGATTCACTCTTATGTGTAAGTCTTGCTATTTCCAATGCATCGACAGACTTATCTTTTTGACTAGGGTAGTAGAGATGCTTGGCAAGTACTACTCTGTCGGCAGACAGGTTCTGATGGACATCAACAATGGGTTCATTATCTGTGATGCGCGATTCAGAAGGCAGGACGAGCTGGCCGTTTTGCAGAGATTGCACTGCTGCAATAATATCTTTGGCGAGCCATCCTTCTACGGGAAGGAACTTTTTCTCATCGACAGCACTCCCGTTTTCGGGGTGAGAGACGGAGTTAAAAGGCGCTTCTTCCGGCTGTGTCATGGTTATTTTTCGATGATAGTATTTTTTGTTTATGAGTCATTCGCATGCTACTATCCCCATACAGACTTGTCTTATCAAACTTATTTGTGCGGTTTCATATTATGCGCTCGTGCGTGTTAAAAGTCTATGGCGAGAAATTGGGAGAAACTATCGTTTTCTGCCAAAAGTGGTGTAATCGGTAAGTTTTTGGAGATCGAGGACGGTAACCCTTCCTCTGTTTACTCGTATAATTCCCTCATCTTCGAGCCTATGAAGCGAAAGGGTGACTGTTTCGCGAAATGCACCGACGAATTCAGCGATGCGTTGATGCGTCAGTTCAAGTCCTATTTCGATCTCATTTTTTACCTTGATACCAAATTTCTCAGCGCAATCAGCCAGAAAAATTGCAACACGAGGAGTCGTACTCGCATAAATAAAACTCTCGAATTTTTTTTCCGTGAGGGCGAGACGGTCTCTATATGCTTGGAGGAGTTCTACGAGAATCTCAGGGTTATTGGCGATCCGATCGAAGCATTCTTTGCGAGATATTGTTTGTACTTTCAGAGGTGTCACTGCCTCTGCTGCATGGAGTGTGCGGTCATCCTTACTGAGGAGTGTTCGAATGCCCAGTAGCTGGCCTGGGCCGAGAAGATAACTTGTCGTTTCTCTTCCCTCTTCAGATAAGCGATAAATTTTGAGATAGCCTTCTCGTATTAAATATAATCTGCCCAGTGGATCACCTGTGTTGAAAAGTACCGAACCTTTTTTGACAAACTGTACTGGCGGTGCGTCCGGCTCTGAGAAAAGCGAGGTAAAATCAGGCGGATCCCAGACCCGATCGAGTCGCTCCTTGAGTTTTCGTTTCTGCTCGTCCACATCATGACTATACCATATGACTTTTCAAATTGCTGACATTTGTATGATAGTACAAAGAGCGTCGTTTTAAACACGTTGTTATGACGTGACGTTTGCAGAGAAAAATTGTAAATTTGTTACAAAAGTTTTTGGTATATCGTACAGACAGAAATTTTGATTAGCAATATTATTGTGAACAGACCGTTAGGGTAGGCTCTTGACAGATATTTACCCTACAGTTAGTATCAACATATGTTACCAATTGAAGCACGAGCTGGAATGATTCCAGCGATTACAGGGGTTGGAAGCGCAGTTGGATCTGAAATTAAGACAAACGATGATCTGATACCTCATATAACTGCAGCAAACCCAGAGAAATGGGGTGGAAAAGAGCGTGCTTTCCGAATGCTCATGTATAAAGTTGGAATCCAAACGAGGCCACAGGTACGTATAGGAGAACAGGCAACCTCTCATTTGGCAACAGAAGCATCGAGAATAGCGATGGAGATGGCAGGAATAAGACCTGAGGATATCGGCTCAGTAGTAATTGCTACTTCCTCACAAGATTATTTAGGTCTTCCAGTTTCCCCTATGGTCCAAGATAATCTTGGTATTCCGAATGATGTTGGAGCTTATGATCTCATGGCAGCCTGTCCAGGGTTTGGGCATAACCTCAGAAATGCTTTTTATGAGGTGACTCATCCTCTTTGGGATGGTAAGCCGATGCTTATAGGAGGGGCTGAGACAATAAGCCCATACACTGACGCTACGGATGAGAATACCTACCTGCTCTTTGGAGATGCCGCTGGATCGGTGATAGTTGATTTAGTGAAACCCGATGAAGGTGCACCGACAATATGGAAGATTGTCAGATGGTCAGACGGTAGTAAACGTATGGCAATTAGGGTCGATGCTGGAGGAACAATGAATCCACCAACTGAAAGGACTGTAAGGGAAAAACAGCATGTACTACGTCTAGATGGAAAAGTAGTAACTCAAACAGCTATTGAGCAGATGACAAGGCAAATAAAAGACGTACTCGAGCAAACGGGATATCCTGCCGAAGAGGTAAAACTTATTCCACATCAAGCAAATAAGAGTATTATGAATCCTGTAGCAGAGAATGTTGGGGTTCCTCGCGAGCATGTTGTGGTGACGATTGATAGATACGGAAACACATCTTCAGCAAGTATTCCGACTGCTCTCTACGAAGGTTTTCTGTCGGGACAGGTAAAACGTAATGAAGTTGTGGTATTTTGTACAGCAGGAGCTGGAATCAATGTCGTATCGGGAGTAATTCCGATGGTTGGATTACCTCAGGAACCAGATCCGCGATTTCATACGGTTGCAAGAGTTGCAGCTTAATTATCTATGATTGATACTGAACCGAGACGAGTTGTAGTCACTGGTATTGGAGCGTTTTCCGCTCTCGGAGATTCTGCCTCGAAAAATTTCCAAAACCTCGTTGATGGGCAAATCGGCATTTCCCCTCTTCCATTTGAACATTCAACAATAAAGCTTGCAGGGCAAATAGCAAATTTTAATCTACGGGTAGTTTTTAGTGGATTCGACAATGCTCGGTTTAAAGAAACGAGACGGCTCCCCCGCGCTGCTCAAATAAGCGATGCTGCTGTTCAGGAAGCTTTACGAAGCGCTTGGCTTTTGAATGATGATTCTTGGTTCAGGGACCCAAGTCTCGCTGAGGAACTCCCTATATATATGGCGACAGCAATTGGTGGTGGTTTTGACGTCGACGGACCTGATGCAAAGACGAAGATAAAAATAATTCAAGTTCTTCCTGATACAGTTGCCAGCGGACCAGGAAGACTATTTGGATTAAAAGGAACAAACATGTCACCGGTAGCAGCCTGTGCAGGCAGCGGTGAAGCTATAGGGATAGCGTTGAGAAATATCAGACATGGATACAACGACATCGCTGTTGCAGGGGGAGCTGAGAGCGGCATAATGTCCCGACATCTTGATTACTATGCGGAGATAGGAGCGTTATCAAATTCAGAAGATCCTCAGAGAGCAAGCATGCCGTTTGATGCAAACGCTTCTGGTATTGTTCTGGCAGAGCTGGGAGCAGCATTGGTACTCGAGTCAGAGGAGCATGCGGTGAGAAGAGGAGCGCAGATTTTTGGAGAAGCGTTAGAATTTGCCACCGGATCTGATGCATCCCATCCAACGATGAGCGATGGGTCTGCGCTGCGAAAAACGATGCGTCGTGTCCGTATGGCTTTCGATGAAGAAAACACAGATGGAGTCATATTTGTTCAAGCCCATGCCACAGGAACTGAGGGAGATATTGTAGAAGGTGAAGTAATTGAAGAAGCGCTTGCAGAAGATCGTGAAAAAGTTGTTTATTCGTATAAAGGGAGAACCGGCCATCCGCTTGGTGCTGCAGGGGGATATGGTGCTTTCGTAACATTATTTGTCCTCAATAGTGGCACTGTGCCCCCGAATAATATTGAACATCCGGTTAAGAATTTTGACTTTGAGCTTCCACAACAAGCAGTTCAGAAAAGGGTTACGGCAGGGATAAGCAACTCATTAGGATTTGGGGGAAATACAAATTCTCTTGGGTTCGTGCCATACGTGCCCCACTAGGTTAGTTTTGGCATCTGTGTTCGTCGAATAGGAGTTACGCAGCGAGCCGATCTCGGTAGAGGTTTGGATCGAGGAAGACAAGTTCTGCAAAATCTTGAGACCCTCCTGCTCCGTAAGCAAATATTATTACACTCCGCCCTGGCTCTGTGATGTCACGTACGTTGCCGTCGTGATAATCAAAACCTCGATGAAGTACTTTTCCCAGGGTGGCTGCACTACTATTTCCATCCTCCTTAGCAAGAAAAGGCATAGGTGCAGGTATTTCGTTGCGTTTGAGATCTCCGACGAAGAGATCGAAGACCGGTAGACTCGGATTGTGGGCAAAAATGGGGGGGAGCTGTTTTCCAGGATGTGCATCCATGTAGGCCTTCATTTCTCGTAATAAGAACGGCCCGGACTTCCTTCCAAAAAACCGAAACGTTGCCATTCCATCCATCCAAATATCATACCCCTCTGGAGGCTCTGCCATGATTATCATCTCCGTATTGTTCTCTGAATCTACCTGCCAATACTGTCTTATATCTTTAGGATCTGTGATCGGTTTTGTTTTATCTTTGTAGGTCATTGTCGCAGCAAGTACGCCGTTTTCATCAGGAATAATTTCATGACGATGATGATGTATCTCTGTTTCAACAAGAGAAACATATCCTGTTATGGATACTGAATTTGAAAAC
This sequence comes from Candidatus Levyibacteriota bacterium, assembly GCA_016188975.1. Taxonomy (GTDB): domain Bacteria; phylum Patescibacteriota; class Microgenomatia; order Levybacterales; family UBA12049; genus JACPGQ01. The sequence goes on from JACPGQ010000027.1 coordinate 25,365, forward strand.
GCACGATATGATGTAATGTCTACTCTTTTAGGGTTATTTGTATATCTTGTCATGCCCTCAACGTTCACTTGCAATATCCTTTTTCCCTGAAATTCTTCTCGCTCGTGTGCTGCAGCTAATCCATACGCTGGTGAATTACAGGCCGCAAAGACGTTAAGTGTTGGAATGTCAGGGTCTAGACCGATTCGATCTGCTATCTCTCTTGCGTAATTTGGAATTTTCCTTTTCCCATTGATGCCTGGCATACCGCTTGTTACGATTACGCCTCCGACATCGGGTTTTGCCCATTCTCTTTCTCTAATTACCTCGTTTCCTACAGTTACTGCAGCCTCGATCTCATCTGATATGGCAGCTTCATCGTCGAGTTGGGGGTCGGTTTGATAAATGCAGTCAAATCCAAGATCTTTTTTGCGGAGTTCGTCCTCTGGTACTTGATAGTATGTTGAAGCTCTACTTATGACCTCGTCTCTTGATAGCTTTACTCCCCATTGGCCATTTATTCCGACAATACCGGTGACGCTTCGATGTCTGTCAATATCAATCGGAGTGCCACTCGAGAGTTTGGGAGGTGTCAGCGTTTCCATACGAAGAGTATATTGATTTTTGGATCTTGCGGTCAGTGCGGGAGATTACAAAGGATTAGTAGTTATTTATGCTGCGAAAAGCGTTTGCGCTTGTTCAAATGGGATGAGTCCTGCTTGAGTTCTTTTGTACGACGTAACGAGCTCGTCTCGCTGATTGAGGACTGTAGCTCCTGATGCAACAATAACAACGTCTCCCATTGGTCTGATTTGGAGTCCTTGTGGAATAATTTGAAGCACATCCCCTACTCTAACTGGTCTATAATACTCGGCTCCTGCAATTTTTTTGAAGACGCCTACTTTGAGTGGTTTTCCTTCTGCATCTACTGGAAGACCTCCTGTTCCCATAGCCGCCGTTGCTATGAATTGAATTGCTGCTTCATCAATCTCATCAAAGGGTAAAACCTCTTCATTCTTAGGTACCCGTTCAAACCTCACTCTTTTCATGCTTATTACGTCTTGACCCCCACGTTTCCCTTTAATATCCGCATACACTCCATCAACGCCTGCTCCTTGTGTTTCGGCAGTAAATTCTGCAGTATCTCCTTTTCTCACAACTCCCTCAAAATTGACTGTCTCACTACTCACGACGAATACATCATACTTCTGCCTAAATTCTTCAAGTGTTAGGTTGTATGCAGACAATACGGCTGTTGTTACACCAGCACGTTCACTATAGTGACCAGGAGTTGGTTTAAATTCTTGGAGTAACCCGTCAAAATGTCCTGTGGTTTGGAGATCTGCAGTAAAAGATCCTACCCCGTTTTGAAATGTGTCAAGCGTAGGGACCGATCGTGCCCATCGAACTAGTTCCGGAGTAACCGTGAGAAATCCTCGAGCATTTTCTCCTTCTCCATCAACTCGGTGGATACGAATTGCCGGAGGTCCCCAAATATCGAGTGCTGTCTGTGGGACGGTAGGTGGGAGAATGATGTCGGCACGAGGCAGAGTTATATCACTCGGTTTAGGTGCTTGAAATCCTGCTTCTTGTGGAGAAATTGGCTGTCTTGGTGTTCCGTCTAGCATATTAAATCGGACTTCTGAATGTGAGCATTGGATGGTCTTGAGGAATTTCCCTGACAATATTTGCTCGCGCTTCCTCTGGGGTTCCTGTCGGACCTAATACATAGAGTTTTCGCGGTTGTCCTGGCGTCCAAAGCTCAGGATCGTTGGGATCTGAGAGAAGCATGATCTGGACCGCCCTGGACATATCGGCTTTCATCATTGGCTTGTTGGTATCTGTGTATCGTTTTCTATCATCTTCTGATAGTAAGGGCAAAAGGTATTGGTTTACCATTCTTCCAACACCAGTATCGTCTATCACCTGTCCTACAACAGTGTATGGGAAAACTCCATTGGATTCCAGATAGCTTCTTCCTTCATCAGAATGTATTTCGTCGTCATGAGCTTTTTTTGATTCTGATATCGTGCGATACCAGTTAGGGACAATTGTGTCCTCATCAAGATCTCGTGCAGATTCCGCAACCTTTTCCGCTTCACTCCACGCGCTAGCAAAATTTATATATTTTGCTTCGTCTGTAAAAAGACCTTTCTGGATAAGATCTTCTAGCAGCAAACTTGGTCCAGCGTAATTTACTTTCATTGCCATCGGCATTGACCGAATTACCCACTGCACAACATCCTGTTGTAGTTTGGCACGCGCTTCTACAAATGCCTCTTCACCTTGTTCAGTACGTATAGTTGCCAATTTCCCCATCGCTTTCGTAAGTCTTAGTGCGTAGAATTCTATTCCTCCGGCGCTTACATTTATCTCTGCAGAGAATTTATCACCGCCTTTACTTTCTAGTTCGTTGCCAACATTTTTGATGCTTCGTCTGTTTAAAAAATCGACCTTGACCGGGGTAATATGTGCATCAATATCAATCTCTCCAGAAATTTTTCCTCCTGCCTGAGACGTTTTTGCATCTTTAACAACTGACCCTTCAATTTTTTCTGGATTTCTTGTGAGAATTGTCACTTTCGCTCCCATCCCGACAAGATCTAGTGAGACTGTGGCTCCTGTGCCCCTACTCCCTCCCGTAACGAGGATTTCTTGCCCAAAAAGAGGTAGCCCTTCAGCTGATTCAGTTTGCGGGAGAAATGCAGCCGAAGCGTCTAGAGCTCGAGGGGTACCGAAATCTGCTCCTCCGCCACCCTTTCCCCCAAAAGGAGCTTCGGTTTGAGTGTTTGCAAAAACACCTGCTTCGAGTGCTGCTATTGGCATATTTTTTAGGCTGCGAGCCAGGTTGGGATTTCTCCTCGACCAAACATTGGTATTACTTGACCTGTGATTCCGTCGGAGTACGGACCCATCAAATAGGCGAGCATAGCTCCCGGTTCACCTGCATCAAGTTCTCTGTCGGCTCCCATTTTTGTAACAATTCCTGCACGAACCTCTGGTGATAATCCGGCAACTAAGGGGGTATCAACAAGTCCTGGGGCAATTGCGTTTACTTCAATATTGTGAGGTGGTCTGCCTTTTTCAAGAGCTCTCTGATTCAGAATATTAAGCTCGTCTGCAAGAGCTCTTATCCCTGCGTGAAATGCGCCTTTCGCCATTGAGTATTCAATTTGAAAAGCGTTTCCAATTCCAGAAGCACTTCCAATCCCAGCTATTTTCCCTCCAGCTGGGTTCTGGCTTTGCATAATCTCTGCAGCAGTTATAGCGGCAAACATTGGCCCCTCGGCGTCCTTTAATAGAATCTCTCGTACCTTTTCTGGTTCAACTTTTTTGTATGACCAAGTGTTCTGCATATCTCCAGATCCCACGATGAGGCCATCCAGTCTGCCCCGCTCTTTTGCAACCTGCCGTACGAGTCTTTGACCATCATACATTTCGACTTTTTTTCCCCTATCGTTTGTCACCGAAATCCAAGCTGCAACATCTGAACCCATCCACTGCGCATTTGGGCCAAGCTTTTCAAGAAATTCTCTCATTCCTGAACTTTTCGGTTCGCCAGAATCGGTCATCCGAGAACTCACCACTACAAACGCACCCTGTAAAATCAGCTCCCTTGCTGCAGCACCAGCCATTCCTTTAGGGCCAGCTCCAAGTGCAAGAATCACTTTTCCTTGCATTACCTGATTTTCTCTTGCCTCACGGATTGTCTGGGCATTAAATCCTGTAATGTCTGGATTAAAAACTTGAAGGCTTAATTCCAGTGGCTTCGCTACCTGTTGTTCCGCTCCGCCTGGTAGTACTCCTGTATCAGGATATAAAAGTTCTGTGCGTCCGATTCTGGCGAGGGGTCCTGCAAATGTTTCTATTCCTGCTGCCATGGAATAAATTTAGACTTTATTGGCGGGGAAATCTGTAATGTCTCTTACAAAAGTTGAGGAAGTTTTGTGGTCATTTTTAGTACACGTGACATATTAGTTTTTTGCTTATAATATTTGTCTATCAGCAGAAGTATTTCTCAAAACATCACAAATTTGTCCTAGGGAAAAAATGTGATGATTATGAAGTTTATGACTCAGACAGCGTCAGAATACTAACCTAAGCAGATATTATTTTTCCAGATCCGGGTTTGGCGAGGACCATTCTATCCTCAAACACTTTTTCTCCCCTTAGAAAAACTCTTTTGACTCTCCCCTTCACTTTCCAGCCGTTGAAAGGAGACCATTTGCACTTCGTGAGAAGTTTGTCGTTTGAAATCTCCCATTCTTCATCAAGATCAACTTCTGCATACGTGTTTTCATGTATCGATACATGAAAACAACGGGCTGGGCCGGTGTGACAAAGTCTAACAACGTCGTCAATTAGAAGTTTATCCTCATGCACTGCGGTGAGCAGCAGTGGTAGTGTTGTCTCAAGTCCGGGAACGCCATAATGTGGTCCGCCAGCTGGCGGATCTGATCGTTTTTCATCAACGGTATGGGGAGCATGATCAGATTCAATCACGTCAATTGCGTCCAGATGTTGCCACAAAAAGTCTATGTCTTCCCTACTCTGAAGCGGTGGTTTCATTTGACCAAGATGTCCAAGTCGTCCTTCGTCCTCAGACGTCAAAAATAAATGGTGCGGTGTTACCCCGCACGTTACTGGTAATCCCTGGCTTTTCGCCTCGATAACTCTTTTCAGTTCATACGAGGTGCTCAGGTGGCAGAGATGAATTGGGCGGGGATGTTCCTTGAGGACATTCAGGACAATGTCAAATGTTTCATTTTCCGCGTGAAAGAGGATTGGGCTATTGTGTGTCCATTCCACAAAGATACGCATTAGCGTAGGTTTGTGATTTAGTGTGTAATTTCCCGTGGTGGGATTCAGATATAGTTTGAGTCCAAAAACTTTCAGATTATTGTTCGAGCTATGTCGAGAACCTCCATTGTTAAATTGTTTCATTGTTCCATTGCTTCTCGACTCGTCGCCTTGCGAAGCCCTATTGGTGGCGAACTCGCTCAAAGGATAAGTTAGCTTTTCAAACTCCTCTAGATTATCCCCCATCGAGCCGAAGTAAAATCCAACATCACAAACAATTTTTTCTCTTGCTACGTTGATTTTTTCTTCCAGTCTCTGAGCAGTCGTGATAGGAGTCTTATTGTTGGGCATATCAAGGACTGTCGTGAATCCCCCGGCAAGCGCAGCAGAAGTCCCAGTAAAAAAATCCTCTTTCTCCGTTTGTCCGGGATCACGGAGATGCACATGTGGATCGATAAGGCCAGGTAATGTAATCGTCATAGGTAGCGTTAGTCGGTTATGATGCTCGTATCGTCAGAAGGTTTCGTCAGAGGTCTTTTAAAGGTTGACCATGCAATAGTAAGTTTATAGAGTTGCCGTGATGCCATATCGTATGTATCAACGAGTTTATTAATGAGCTCTTTTTCAATTGCGTAGATGTCGCGACATTGCTCGAGGCTCACAATAGTTTCGTTCGATTCTCCCATTGCATCGTCGAGATATTTTTGAAATCCTGCTTTCTGATGCCTTTTTCCGTAGCCTTCAGCGATTAGTCTTGGAATTGCTTTACAAGATCTGCTGAGTTGGTCTCTGAGGTCAAATTTTTCAGAGTCTGGAAGCTTGGGAGTAATCTCCTTCATCACAATGAGCATTGCCTGATAGGTATTTTGATAAACACGAAGATCTCTAAAACTTTTGATTTGAGGATTATTGCTATTTGAGTTCATACGATAACTATAACACGTAACCGAAACGAGCTTCGTTACCACAACCTATTTCCTAACTATAAATACTCATCCCACGATTTGATGAGGAGATCATCAAGCGGTTTTGTGGTGATTGCCTTTATAAAAAGTTCTGCTTTTTTGAGATCTGTATAGAGTGGGATGTTGTTGTCAATTGCATTCCTGCGGATTAGATAGCCATCTGTAACTGCTTTTTGCGATCCTGTCTCGGAGATATTTATTGCGAGATCGACTTTTCCGTCATGGAAGTACTCCAGGACCGTTGGCGAATGCTTCTCAAAGATTTTATGCAGTCTCTTTGCTTTTATCTTGTGCGCTTTGAGAAATGCTGCAGTTTTTTCAGTAGCATAGAGTGGGAGCTGAAGCGAGGCAATCCTTTTTGCGCTTTCAAGAAATGCTGTCTTGTTCTCATCGCCTCCTATCGAAATGAATATCCCTTTTGCGGGAATCTTTCCGCCAACTGCTAGCTCTCCTTTGAGGAATGCCTCCTCAACATCCTCTCCAAAGCATGCCACTTCCCCAGTTGATGACATTTCGACGTGAAGTATAGGATCTGCACCAGTGATACGGGAGAAGGAAAACTGCGCGACTTTTACCGCCACACCGTCTATGGGGTGCTGGATTACTTTTTTTGGTGGATTGTTGAAGAAAGCGTCTACAGCTAGGTCGATATAGTTCACGCCGGTTACTTTTGAAATAAACGGAAACGTCCGGGATGCTCGAACATTTATCTCGATGACTGAGACGTTGTTGTCTTTTGCGAGAAACTGTATATTAAACGGCCCTGTGATAGTGAGAGCCTGAGCAAGTTTTTTAGCAATATCCTCCATGAGACGCATGGTTTGGACGTAGACTTTTTGAGGAGGCAGCACGATCGTAGCATCCCCCGAGTGGACTCCGGCATTTTCGACGTGTTCTGAGATGACCGTTTGGAGAAGCTTACCTTTATGTGCGACACCGTCAAGCTCTATTTCTTTGGCGTCTTCGATAAATTTCGAGACAGTGATCGGATACTCCGGGGAGACAAGTGTCGCTTTCTCTATATACGACACAAGTTCTTCATGAGTGTGGGAGATGCGCATATATGCTCCGGAGAGTACGTATGATGGACGAATGAGCACTGGATAGCCTACCTTGTCGCAGAATCTTTGCAAAGCGGTAAAATCCGTAAATGTTGCCCATTCAGGTTGTGCGATTTGTAGCTTATCAAGAAGGGCTGAAAATTTGTTGCGGTTTTCAGCCTTATCGATGTTTTTCGGGTCTGTCCCAAGTATTTTGCATCCGTACGACTTCAGAGCATTTGCTCTGTTGTTTGGTGTTTGGCCTCCGACAGAAATAATAACACCATAAGGCTTTTCAAAATCATAAATATCGGCAATTCTCTCAAAGGTCAGTTCTTCAAAATACAGTCTGTCAGAAATATCATAATCTGTCGAAACAGTTTCAGGGTTGCAGTTAATCATGATGGATTGCTTCTTGTACCGTTTGAGCGCCGTTGCAGTGTTCACAGTCGTCCAGTCAAACTCAACAGACGAACCGATCCGGTAGGGGCCGCTCCCAAGCACCATAACGCCTTTTTTCTTCGTCGGTTTCACATCGTTGTGATGTCCGTTGTAGGTCATATAGAGATAGTTCGTTTTTGCTGGGAACTCGCCTGCTAGCGTGTCGATTTGGAAAACGCTTGGTAGTATTCCATGTTTTTTCCGAAGTAACCTTATATCAAGTCCTGTTTTTCCGACAAGCATGCCAATACGTTTGTCTGAGAAGCCGAGCTGCTTGAGGTGAAGTAAGAGTTCTTTTGTAAGCCCTTTGTCATTGCGAGGAGACGAAGTCGACGAAGCAATCTTTTTCGTATGAGATTGCTTCACTCCGTTCGCAATGACACCTAATTGTTTATTGTGTAGCTGCTTAATCTCTTTCTCTTTATTAACTATATTGTTGATTCGATACAAAAACCAAGGATCAATGCCTGTTGCTTTGTAGACAGCATCTATTGAAATTCCTTGGTAAAACGCTTTACTCAGCAGGAACATACGGTGAGGAGTGGGTTTTTTTAGGAGCTGTACTGTTTCTTCTTTGGGTATGCTATCTCCGACAAGCATCTGTTCATTTACCGTACCTTCAAACTCTAGGTCAAGCATGCGGACCGCTTTTTGGTATGCTTCTTCAAATGTACGGCCTATGCCCATCACCTCACCGACTGACTTCATGCTGCTTCCAATCGTTTCTTCTGCCTTTTGGAATTTATTGATATCCCAACGTGGGATTTTGACCGTCACATAATCGAGTGCAGGTTCAAAACAAAACTGTGTCGCTTTTGTGACTTTGTTTTGAAGCGACGTCAGGTTTTTTCCAAGTGCTAATTTTGCGGCGACATATGCAAGCGGATAGCCGGTGGCTTTGCTTGCGAGTGCTGAGCTGCGGGAGAGACGCGCGTTTAGCTCGATGACGTAGTATTCGAACGGAGGGTCAATGTCGTTTCGACCCGCCCTTGGCCCGCTTCGCCCATCTATACTCAGCGAGGCGGGCGAGGGAGAAATCCCCTTGGGATCTCTCAGTCGTTCCTCCTTCGAGATGACAGATGATGACGGCTTTGGACTCAACGCAAACTGCACATTACATTCCCCAACAATCCCAAGACTTCGTACGATTTTTATCGCAATAGTCCGGAGCGTATGATATTCGTAGTTGGTGAGCGTCTGGCTCGGAGCGATGACGATTGACTCTCCAGTATGGATTCCAAGCGGATCCATATTCTCCATATTGCAGACGGTGACACAGTTGTCGTCCTTGTCTCTTACGACTTCATACTCCACTTCTTTATAGTGATGGAGATATTTTTCAACGAGTATTTGCGGAACAAATGCAAACGCTTTCTCACAGATTCTCGTGAGCTCCTCAGTATTTTGTGCTATGCCTGATCCTTGACCGCCAAGCGCAAAACCTGATCGAATCATAACAGGAAACCCCATCTCTTTTGCGATTTTTATTGCCTGTTTTGGTGATGTCGCTGCATGGTTGGGAGGTGTAGTAACACCTATTTTTGCCAAATGATCTGCAAATTTTTGTCTGTCCTCAGTGATAATAACGGCTGATACTGGTGATCCAAGGACGGCGACGCCATATTTTTTAAGCACACCATCATTGTGCAGTGACATACCACAATTGAGCGCAGTTTGTCCGCCAAACGAGAGAAGAATGCCATCTGGCTTTTCTTTCTCAATAATACGTGTTACAAAATCTGGAGTGACGGGGAGAAAGTAAATTGTATCAGCGAGAAATGATGATGTCTGAATGGTTGCGATGTTTGGGTTAACAAGTATTGTCTGAATCCCCTCCTCCTTCAGTGCTTTGATAGCCTGGCTTCCTGAGTAATCAAACTCGCCAGCCTCCCCTATTTTGAGTGCTCCGCTACCGAGTATTAGTACCTTCTTATATTGCATAGGTTACCTAGGTCACCTAAGTTACTTAGGTCACTTAAGCTTCTCCAAAAAGTAATCAAATACCCACTCAGTATCCTGTGGACCTGGTGTAGCTTCTGGATGGAATTGGACTGACATAAAAGGGAGTTTGGTGTGAATAATTCCTTCATTTGATAAGTCATTGGCATTTGTGAACCATGTCTTAAATCCTTTCGGCAGCTCACTCACAGCAAATCCATGATTTTGTGTTGTAATATAGCACCGGTTCGTTCCCTCCATAATACATGGACCGTTTTGCCCTCTATGTCCGTACTTAAGTTTTTTGGTGTTCCCTCCTCCTGCGAGACAGAGAAGCTGATGACCAAGACAGATCCCGAGGAGTGGCATTTTTGTTTCCATTATTTTTTTTGTCGTAGTGATTGTTTTGCCAGCGAATTTCGGATCTCCCGGACCGTTGGAAACGACGAAACCGTCAATAAGATCTAGAATGTCATTTCGACGAACTTGCTTCGCAAGTGAGGAGAAATCTCCATTGGATTTCTCGTCCCGATATAGATCGGGACTCGAAATGACAGCTTGCAATTTGTCCACATTGTCTTTTTTGAATGGATCAAAGTCCCACGGTACGACGATCGCATTCGCACCACGTTTTTGAAGACAGGTGATCATATTTTTTTTGCCGCCGCAATCGATGTAGAGGATATTTTTTGTTTTCCCGCTACCGAACGCTTTTTGAACAGAAATCTTTTTGACACTCACTTGAGCGACCAAATTCTCCAGATTCGGGTCATAAAAATCGACGTCTTTTTCGATAACGACTTTTCCAAGCTGTGATCCCTGGTCACGAAGCTTCTCTGTCAGAAGCCGTGTATCCTTGATCTGAATCGCCGGGATTTCTTCATCTTGTAACCACTGAGAAAGCGAACGCTCAGACATGAAATGAGAAGGCGTGTCATTGTAGTTACTGACGACTAGCCCCGATACTTTGATACTTGGGGATTCCCAATACTTTTTATCCGGTACACCGTAGTTGCCAATGAGCGGATACGTCAGAACGAGAATTTGGCCTTGGTATGAAGGATCGGTTATGCCCTCGGGGTATCCGACCATCCCTGTTGAAAAAACGACCTCTCCTGCCCTACTTTTTTGTGAGCCAAATGATATTCCCTCAAACGTAGTACCGTCTTTGAAGACGAGATGACCCACCATGACTGTTCGTGATTTACACGGATTTATAGCGGATTCACACGGATCTGTGGCAATCGGCTATTCATCAGCGAAAATCACATCTTTATAATTTCCCGAGTATCAATGCCAATAGTGCCATTCTTACATACACTCCGTTTTCGATTTCATCTCGAAAATATATTGCTCTCGAATCACTGTCAACTTCCGTGAGGATTTCTCCTACCCGTGGAAGCGGATGCATGAGGATGAGCTGGTCACTGCCATATGTATCAACGAGTTTTTTCGTGAGAATGAAGCTGTTTTTTGTGCGTTCGTATTCGTTTAGGTCAGTGAACCGTTCTTTTTGCACACGCGTCCAATACCAAACATGTGCGTCTTTGGGTAGGTCAGTTTCTTTTTCTATTTCTACCATTTTTACTCCTCGCTCTTTGTAAAGATTGAAATGTTGTCTACTCAGACGGAGTATTTTTGGCGAGAGAAGATACACCGTAGTATTTTTGAAGAGGCTTAAACCCAGGAGTACCGAATGAACGGTTCTGCCATTGAGCATGTCTCCAGCAAAAACGACTGTGAGATTATCAAGCGTCCCAAATCGATTATTGATCGTATATAAATCCATCAGTGCTTGGGTTGGGTGCTCTCCTATGCCATCACCGGCATTGATAAGTGGAACGTTTGCGGCATTTGCGGCATTTGCGGCGGCCCCTGTTTCTGAATGACGGAGGACGATCAGGTCAGAGTATGTTTGGAAAACACCCATGGTATCTTCAAGCGTTTCGCCTTTTGCAACAGACGATGAGGTTTTTGCATCATGTATTGGAATTGTTTGGCCACCAAGCCGCAAAGTGCTTGACGAGAATGAACCAAACGTCCTACTCGAAGGTTCATAAAAAAGAAGGGTAACAATGTTACCCTTCAGAAGATCAAGTATCGTCCCCTTCTTGCGAAGCTTCGCCATTTCATCGGCATGTTGGAAAAGAATTCCTAGGGATCTTTGGTCAAATTGAGAAAGCGAGAGGATGTCTTGCCCTTTGAAGTTTCCGTTAATCCCGGTTTGATCGGGATTAATTTGAGGTGCTTTTACGGATATAGCCATAAAAAATCAGAACGTGTGTCTCCCCTGGGGGCGAGATTGGTTCTGAGATTTAACTATACTCATTTGTCAGGTTTTTGTCAACGATCAGTTGAGTGGCCATTCAGTTCTTTCCCATGAATGTGTCATCTCGAGTCTTCGACGAGAGATCTACTAGGAGATTTCTCCTCGCCTTTGGTGGGTCGAAATGACAACGTATTGGAGAAAACTGAGTATATACTCAGTTGATTAGTAATAAAGATCGGGTGGTATTGGCGCTCCAGGTTGCTTGGCACAAATTCCGGCAATGAAGCCAGAGCCGCTCGTGCTTCAATTTCTGAAAAAACTGTACCAGCTTGCGTAACTTTGCTTTCGCCAGAAACAGCGACTGGAGGTTCTCCCGGAACTGCGAGGAGAATAGGTGTTGGTTCAGGAGTCGTTTGCTTCTCTTCTGAAGACAGTCTCAGTCCTTCCATAAAAGTATTATCGTATCTCGCCCGTTGGGATCGGTTCCCAGTGATAAACTCGTGTGGGTTCGAAACTGACAACCGTGAATGTGGTTTGATCTCTCACAATCGCTGCCAATGGGCTCTTTTCAAAAGCGTACCTATTGGGAGATGTCCGAAACATAATACTGCATTCTGTTTCGCGAATTCGAGAAAGAGAACCGAGTGCTGACACAAATTGATCGGGAAGCGGTCGTTCAGTAGCAATTTGAATGTCGATAATATCTGTATGCACGTTGTCGTTATTCGCTTCAGATCTTACGATGGCTTCCCCTGCCCTAAGACCAACGAAGTCTGCATGTTTGAGTCCAGCGAAAGCTTCTTGTGCACGGAATGCTGCTAACCTAACTTCTTCTGGAAGCGATGCAATATCACCATGCGGGTGAAGAAGAAATTTGGCAACAGCGTTTGGATCTTTTTTTTCTGGTCTCCCCTCTTCTAAGCCTGCGAAAGAAGCCTCTCTCAGATGGCCTTCGGTGTCTATATATGCCATAAGGAGGGTATTATACCATACTCGCAGCCTCAATGACGTTTTTGAGGAGCATGGCGACATTGACTGGTCCGATGCCCCCCAGGACTGGTGTGTAGAATGAGGCGATATCTTTTATTTCATCCTCCTCATAGTCACCGTGCAATTTGCCGTCGTTTCCGCGAAACATGCCGATGCTGAGGAGTATTACGCCTTTTTTGATTTCGTCAGCTTTTACCATTCGAGCTCGTCCAACACATGAGACGATGATGTCTGCTTGTTTCTTGGGCTCCTCTGGACGTTGTGTTTTACTGTCAATGACTGTCGGTTCGACTCCTAATTTTTTCAGCTTTTGGATAATTGGCATGCCACCTGTCTCTCCTTTCCCAATAACAACAACCTTTTTCTGTCTCAGCCACCTCCTCAAGGCCACGCCTTGCGGGCCCGCAAGGCGTGGCCTTGCAGAAATCTCTTCTAGAATTACTACGACCGCTTCGGCGATGGGAGGAGTAAATGCAGACAGCGGGTGGAATCCATCGACATCCTTTTTTGGATCCGTTGCCTCGACGAGTTTTTTTGCATCAATATGATCTGGGAGTGGTTGCTGGATAATGATTCCATGAACATTGTTGTCATTGTTGCATTGTTCGATTGCTGATAAGAGAAGTGTAGTTGTAACATTTTCTTTATAGTGATGTATCGATACATGAATACCGATAGCTTCACCTTTTAACTTTTTTTGCCGGACATACGCTTCAGATGCAGGATCATTTCCTACCAAGATAACCACAAGGTGGGGGTTTATTCCTTTTGTCTTGAGTGTCGTGACCTGTGCTCGGAGCGTTTCGAGGATTGTTGTGGCAAGCTGTTTTCCGTCAATCTTCATTTGCGTACAAGGAGACTCCTAGATAGGAGTCTCCTTGTTTTAGCTAGATTCTTTTTCGATACACGTTGCTGAGACAATTTTGTCTGATTTATCCGAAAAACGCATCAGGATCACTCCTTGGGTGTCGCGTGAGAGTTTAGGAATCTGTGAAACCGGAAGTTTCACTACCTGGCCTTTCAGGGACGTGATAATTATCTCATCAGCATTTGCAGGGATGATCTGTGAAACGACAACCTTGCCTGTTTTGGGCGAAATCTTCGCGACCTTTATTCCCTGCCCTCCTCTGTTTTGTCCCCGAAAAAGATCAGCTGCTGTTTTTTTACCGAGCCCGTTTTCCATGAGAGTGAGAAACTGTGGTTTATCACCTTTCCCAATGACATCCATTCCTATCACGACATCCTCTCCGATGAGCTTTATCCCAGATACTCCCATTGTCGCCCTTCCTAATGGCCTGACTGATTTTTCTGAAAAGCGAATGACTTTTCCATCCCTTGTCACAATAAAGACATCATCCTCACCATGAGTTAGGTTGCTCCAGACAAGCTCATCGTCTTTATCGAGCTTAATTGCCACAATGCCGTTTCTCCTGATATTTTCAAACTCCTTCAGAGCAGTTTTTTTGACCGTGCCTTTTCTGGTTGTGAGGAAAACATACCTATCTTTTGTATCTTTCCCATAGGCGATGAAAGATTCCACCTTTTCACCTGCTTCAATGTTGAGGAGATTCACGATCGCCGTGCCTTTTGAGATTCTGCTTCCTTCCGAGATATCAAATGAGCGTATTTGGTAAACTTTTCCTTTATTCGTGAAGAAAAGTATATTGTCATGCGTCTCTGCAAAGCGGATGAGGTAGATTGCATCCTCTTCTTTGGTTGTCATGCCTTTTACTCCTTTCCCTCCCCGTTGTTGGGTATGGAAGCTGTTGAGTGATTGGCGTTTGATGTAACCGGTATTGGTAAGCGTGATAACAGTTGACTCATTGGGGATAAGATCTTCCTCTGAGAATTCACCGATCTTGCCTTTGTAGACTTTGGTTCGCCGTTCATCGCCGTATTTGTCCCTCAGTTTCTTAAGCTCGTCTTTGATAACCGTCAAAATTTTCTCAGGATGCGCGAGGAGATCTTCAAGGTAGGCAATGGTTTCTTTTACCATCAGAAGTTCATCTTCAATTTTTTGCCTCTCGAGTGCTGCGAGGCGGCGCAGCTGCATATCAAGGATTGCTGTAGCCTGAATTTCAGAGAGTTTAAACTTGCTCATCAAGTTTTTCTTTGCATCGTCCTGGTCTTTGGATTCGCGGATTGTTTTGATCACCGCATCGATATGATCAACAGCGATTTTGAGTCCTTCAAGAATGTGAAGCCGTGCTTTTGCTTGCCTTAATTCAAACTCCGAGCGGCGTTTGACGACAATGTAGCGGTGTTTGAGGTACTCTTCTAGAATCGTTTTCAGATTGAGCGTTTGTGGTGTCCCATCGACCAAAGCGACCATATTGACTGGGAATGTTGTCTGGAGCGCTGTATGTTTAAAGAGGTTATTGAGGATTTTTTTCGGCACTGCATCGCGTTTCAGTTCGATATATATTCGAAGTCCCCTTCTATCTGATTCATCACGAAGGTCTGAGATACCTTCAATTTTCTTCTCTTTTGCCAAATCCGCGATTCGTGCGACGAGTTGCGCTTTGTTTACCTGATACGGTAGCTCTGTCACGATAATTGCAGACTTGCCTTGTCCGACATCTTCGATCTCTGCTTTTCCGCGGATGACGATCTTGCCACGTCCAGTAATATACGCGTTTTTAATCTCAGCTGCGTCATAAATTGCACCAGCTGTCGGGAAATCAGGACCTTTGACAAATACAAGCAGTTCATCAATGGTTGCCTCGGAGCTGAGAATGACTTCTCCTTTTGTGGCTACGGGTTCGACATCTTTTCCTGTTGTGAGAACTGAGCTTTCTTTGCCGTCTTTTCCCATCGTGCTTTTCTTGTCAGAAAGTGTAAACGTCGTCTTCCCGATCATGTGAATAATCGCATCTACGACTTCACTGAGATTGTGGGGCGGGATCTTTGTTGCCATACCGACAGCGATTCCTTCTGATCCCATGAGCAAGAGGTTTGGAAGCTTTGCCGGAAGATAGATAGGCTCTTGCATGGTGGCGTCAAAATTTGGAAGGTAATCGACTGTCTCTTTTTCTAAATCAGCCAGAAGTTCTGAAGCAATTGCTGCCATTCGTGCCTCTGTATAGCGCATCGCAGCCGGAGGATCACCGTCAATTGAGCCGAAGTTTCCTTGCCCATCTATCAAAGGGTAGCGCATCGCAAAGTCTTGAGCGAGGCGGACGAGTGCGTCATAGATTGGCATATCGCCATGAGGATGGTATTTACCCATGACCTCTCCGACGATTTTTGCTGACTTTGAGTATTTCGCCTGATGCGTGAGGTTCATCTCATGCATGGCAAAGAGAATCCGTCTGTGAACTGGTTTGAGGCCGTCTCGTACATCAGGGAGTGCCCTCGCGACAATGACAGACATGGCGTAATTGAGGTACGCCTTCTTCATTTCCTGTGTAATATTGACTTGTTGTAACTTACCAATCTGCATAATTATTTTGAACTAGGTTTGGTTTTGGGTTTAGCTGCCAGTATAGTTAAAAGGTATGGTCAAAGGAAAATAACACTTAGCCTTTTGACAATACCCTTACTGGCTGCACAATCATACCTAGACCTTCATACTTTCAGCCCTTTCTTGATCGCTTCTACCGCCTTATCCTTCCCCTGCCAATTTTTCACTTTTACCCACTTCCCCGGCTCGAGTGTCTTGTAATTCTCAAAGAAATGCTTCATTTTGTTTTTGATCGCTTCGGGTACATCTTCGATGGTGACGAAACTTCCGAAGAACGGATCGATCTTTTTCGTGGGGACAGCAAGGATTTTGGTATCAATTCCTGCTTCATCCTCCATCTCAAGCATTCCTATGACGACTGACGGGATCACAACACCCGGGGCAACAGGATGCTCACTCATGACGAGGACATCAACTGCGTCACCATCTTCTGCATGCGTCCCTGGGATAAATCCATAGTTAAATGGGTAGACCATTGCCGTATGGAGAAACCGATCGACAAAAATAAATCCAGAATCCTTGTCAACCTCGTATTTGATATTCGAATCCTTCGGAATCTCGATAAGAACATTTACTTCCCCGGCTTGTGGATTTTTACCTGATGATAATTTACTAAAATTCATTTGGTATCACCTCCCCTAGCTAATCATTTGGCTTTATTTTGCGCTATCTCCACAATAAAAATTTATCCCCAATAGCCACGAGTAGATATAGGATCCACCCTTTGTAATTTTCCTGCTGATTCCGTATTTGGAATAGCAACAACTATTGTTACTGTTGGGCCTTCGCTCACCCAGTCTCCTCGTGTTGATCTAGGCACAACCCTTCTTGCTCCTTGTGCGTCTTCTGTTTTTGGCAACTTAAAAACCAATGGCTCAAGGTCTCCATAATGTCCGCGAACTGAGACTGGTTCAACTACTTGAAAATTTCGAAACCCGAAACGTCTTGGTCTTGCTTCTTGTATTATCATACTAACCTCCTTTTCCCTTATTTGTCATTCTGAGGCTTCGCCGAAGAATCTAAATTCTTCACTACGTTCAGAAAGACGTTTTTTTTACTTTTACATTGCAATTTTGAATTTTGCGTTTTGATCTTCGCACTTCATATATCCAGTTCTGCCGTAATCGCGTTCGTCTGTATAAAATGCTTGCGTGGTGGGACTTCATCGCCCATGAGCATAGTAAATGTCGCATCGGCGTCCTCCGCGTCTTCAATGTTTACTTTTTTGAGGAGCCTGTTTGCCGGGTTCATCGTTGTTTCCCACAGTTGTTCCGGGTTCATTTCTCCTAAGCCTTTGTACCGCTGCACTGAGACTGTGCCTCCATTAGCCATTTCTTTGATAAATGCTTCCCGGTCAGCTTCATTGTACGCGTACCTGATATCTTTTCCTTTTTGCAGTTTGAAAAGTGGCGGCATCGCGACGTAGAGATACCCTTGGGTGATGACTTCCGGCAGGTGTCGGTAAAAAAAAGTGAGAATGAGCGTTTCAATATGCTCTCCGTCGACATCAGCATCAGTCATGATGATGACTCGGTGATAGCGAATCTTTTCCATATTGATCGTGTCGCCTATCCCAGCACCCAGTGCTATGATGAGACTTTTAATTTCTTCATGCTCAATCATTTTGTCAAGCCTTGCCCGTTCGGTATTCAGAATTTTGCCTCGAAGTGGCAGAATTGCCTGAAATTTTCTGTCTCTCCCCTGCTTGGCAGATCCGCCTGCAGAGTCTCCTTCGACGAGGTAAAGCTCAGAAACCGCAGGATCCCTCTCCTGAC
This sequence comes from Candidatus Levyibacteriota bacterium, assembly GCA_016188975.1. Lineage (GTDB taxonomy): Bacteria > Patescibacteriota > Microgenomatia > Levybacterales > UBA12049 > JACPGQ01. The sequence continues at coordinate 43,025 of JACPGQ010000027.1, forward strand.
AATCTGCGAGTTTTCCGGGAAGCGTTGAGCCCTCCAGAGCTCCTTTTCTGATAATTGCTTCTTTTGCAGCTTTGGCAGCAAGTCGTGCTTTGGCAGCAAGATACACTTTTTCCAAAATACGTTTGCCATCTGCCGGGTTTTCCTCGAAATACGTTGAGAGGCCGTCTTTGACAATCGTCTGGACGAGCGGCTGGATTTCAGCATTGCCGAGTTTTCCTTTCGTCTGTCCCTCAAATTGGATCCTATCCTGGGGCATTTTTACAAAGACGACCGCAGTGAGGCCTTCGCGCGTATCGTCCCCCATAATCGAATCGCCTTCGTCTTTGAAGCTGCCAATTTTTCTTCCGTAGTCATTGACCGCTCGGGTAAGCGCCATCCTAAACCCCGTGAGGTGCGTGCCGCCATTTACCGTGCTAATGACGTTGACGTATGACTCGACATTTTCTGCAAACGTATCGTTATATTGGATTGCTACCTCTACTTCCACATCTCCCTCTTGCTTGTTTATATAGATGGGATTATGCAACGTGACTTTGTTTTCGTTGATTTTTTCGACAAGAGACCTGATGCCTCCCTCAAAGTAGTAGTGAACTTCCCTACCGTCTTCTTGGCGGTGATCTGTGAGATGGAAGAATATGTTTGGCACCAAAAAAGCCCGCTCGCGAATCGCTTTTTTTATGGTGTCAAAGTCCCATCCAAAGGCTTGGGCCAAATTCCCATCAGCCTTTGGCTGAGGTCCGCCTGTGGCGGAAAGCTCAAATCCTTGAAAAATCGTATCGTCTGGGAGAAACGTTACTGTTGTTCCGGTATCGCGTCCATCTATCACAATCTCCGGTTTTTTTGTGACGGTGACGTCATTTTGAGGGTCCCCTGTTTTATAGTCCTGACGGTAGACCTTTCCATTTCTCGTCACTTCCACCCAGAGCCATTTGGAGAGTGCGTTGACGACTGAGGATCCAACGCCATGAAGACCTCCTGAGATTTTGTATGCAGACCCACCGAATTTCCCACCGGCGTGAAGTTTTGTCATGACGATTTCAAGGGCTGACTTTTTATACTGGGGCATCATGTCAACAGGAATACCTCGACCGTCATCAACGACAGTTGCAGACCTATCAGCGTTGAGGTAGATCCAGACATTTTTGGCATAGCCAGCCAGCGCCTCATCAACAGCGTTATCTATAATTTCCCTGAGTGATTCGTGGAGCCCAATAATGTCGGTTGAGCCTATGTACATTCCCGGACGTTTGCGGACAGGCTCTAACCCTTCGAGGACTTGGATTTGCTGGGCTGAGTACTCAGAAGCTTTTGTGGATTTGGCCATCAGGATACTATTATATAGATAATTCCTGGCTATTTCAAGGCTCAGTGGTGCATTTATTCAGTTTTCCAATGAGTTGTTATTTCGATCCCGATGCAATCGGGGAGAAATCTTTATTGGTCTGTTCGGTGGGAAGGGGCTCTCTTTTCGTGAACTCGTCTTTTACGGCCATTACAACTCCCATACCTGCCTCAAGTTCTGCCCGCTCTTTGCGTGATAAACGTCTTCCTGACGAATCTTTTACTGACCGTCCCTCAATATCAGCATTCATGAGTATTTCTTCAGAGTGATCGTCACCTACCTTCACAAGGGCTACCTGTGAAAGTTCTGGTTGCTCGCCTTCTTTCCATGTGTATCGCCCAACAATATGAACACTTTCGTGTCCATTAAGTAGTAAAAGGGATAGTGCGGTTCGTGATAGGCAAACACGGTAAGAGGATCCTTTAACCTCCCTGCCTTCTCCTAAAGCGTATTGCCCGTCATCTCCTCTATACCGCTCTTCTTGTGGTGTCATTGCATAGATAGAGATGAGACCACCAAGAATATATTGCTCAACACCATTTGGGGTACGGTGACCGATTTCATCATCAATTTGTCCCTGGGTTGGTCGAGAATCTGTTGGGATTGCAGAGAGCACTTGTTGGAACACGTGGTCTTTTCCAAAAGAACTTCTTTCCTGTGAGAACAGTGGTTCATATGTGTGTGTTGCTATTTCCTCCTCTGCCATCTTCGCATTATGTGCAGTGTCGATGCACATATAGGTAAATGATGGATGAGAGAGAGGTAAGAATCCACAAAAACCCCGGTTCCCCGGGGTTGAGAAGAGAAGGAGTGTTAGGCTACCTCGTTACAGAGATGGTCTCTGAGAGTTCAGCACCAGGAGCTGAGACAGTGATTCTGCTGTTGTCACTGATCTGCTGGATATCATAGCCTG
>JACPGQ010000024.1 GCA_016188975.1 Candidatus Levyibacteriota bacterium
GAATAGATTCTTGGTTCAACAACCCACAAATAAAAACGTCAGGCTTTAACTGCAGCAGAAACTCCGGCTTACACCCATCACCTGATGTTATCGCAATGTTTTTTACCTTCTCCTTTCCTCCTTTTACTAAACGGATCGTACTTGGTCTAAGCAGCTTAACCCTTTTGATAACTTCATCAACCGTAAAGCTTCCAGATGAGAGATAAACGCCACCAGTTATTCGCTGGCCCTGATAAAACAGCGTCGCAGGTATTGCGTTTAGCTTCATCATACGACAAAGCTGATCAATGATTCCTCCTCTTACAAAATCAAGCGGCAGATGGAGACGGTAAACACTGAGAGACGACTCTCTTACACGTTTAGCTATCGATTCAAAATAGTTATTCTTTTCAGGTACAAGACTTTCAGGCGCATTATGCACAACCAGCAAATCAACCTTCTCCTTAATGGCTCTTGTGATTGCTTGCTCTGAATATCCCAAGGTAAATGCAATATTGGCCTGTGTTTTATGTTTAGGGAAACTCGTTAAGAAACCATTGAATTCAAATCGTGCAAGAGAATGTGGGAAGAGAGCTTCAAGTTTGTCTGCAATTTCATTGATACTCATAGACGACTCCTCTCTGGACGTACCGTTGATCAATATGCATCCGTAGTGCTGATTCACTGAATATTTGCTCCTGAGCCGCCACCATCCGTTGCAACGATCGTTCTTCCAACTCTTGCGCGAATCGTTCGCTTACCGGTGAAACCTCAAAAAATGCACGCTTCAAGCTGACAATTCGCTCTGCAATATCTCCAACATCTGTTTTTCTTCGCAGCCTGTCATACAACTCAACAACGTCTTCCTGCAGAAGAAGCAATGAGGCTTGATACAGTAAACTAGATCTCTCTGCTACGACATGCTCTTCTTCATATCGCTCACCCTCCTCATCCTGCGATACTTCCCTGATCTTTCCATCAGCTAATCGAGGGTTGATGAGCGTATAAAGGAGAGCTCCGATAGTATGACCCATTGGTTTCCCCATCCGAATACCGGCATGAATGCTCTCAAATTGCCGAAAATCAGCAATTACTGTTGCGGGTGATTGTTCAGACAGAGCTGCTAATACGATGTCCGAACCATATGACGCAGTTTCAAACGATGCAAACAGATTGCTGTAGGGATACTTCTCTTTTGCAGGCGTATCACTGACAAACTTCGAGAATAAATTAGCCAGCTTATATTTCATAAGCATGACCTCGTCACGTGAATCAGGAATGATAAATACCCTCTCGCCCAAATCTTCAGGGAACATTTTCCTCATGAGTCCGAGGACCTCTAAGTATTGCTGCTGCCGAGCAAATCCTGCTCCTGCATAAGCAAAAACTGGGAGTGCAATATATGCTGCATCTGCCTGATCATTATTAAGTAAATCTTTCACTGCAAAAAGAGGAAGAACTGATTGCAGTGTTGGTCTATCGGGAAAACAAACGCCTGTTGCCAGAACGCGCTGAGGCTCCCCGATGAATCCGTGTGTTAGATTATTCCCTAAAAATCCAATATCTTGCTTTAATTTTGAAGTGGAAGTAACGTGCAATCCATCATTGAGGAGTACCTGCCTAGCTTTTTGAAATTCAACAACCCGCACATCAGCAAGGACTGCTTCGAACTCATCCCTCCCATAAGCATAAGAGTGATAGTTAGCACGTAGTGTGCCAAAGCAGGCAAGTCTGTCTACTTGAATGCCTAACCGTTGTTCTCCGCCAAACTAACCCCCCAACCCCGTTTGGTCGAGGGGTCTCCTTTCCGTACGCATTGTGTCTCACTTGTTCATTCATCTCTTTAATCCCTTCCTGCCCTGGGCAAAAGCCCATCCTGAACCGCTCGCAGGTATTCCTGCGGTGTCAATTCGCCCTCAAAAATTTTCATTGCAAAATGTACATGCGGAAGAGCTCTCTCAAATTGTGCTGAATCACCAACAGCATCCCGAATACTCCCATTTCGGTATAACGAAAATGTATTATCTCTTTCGAAAGCATTCTTCGGCAGGTCTTCAGCGTGCAAATACCGATAAGGCAGAAAAAGTGATACCCTCTTTCTAAGTCCAGTTCCCAGATAAGTAGCGCCGAATTCATATCCATGAACTATTGTTACACCGCCACCTGAGGTCCACGAACCACCTGTTCCGCCAATCATAGTTATATCTCGCTTCATATCTGGTGTCAGAGTAACTTTTAACACTTGCTCGCGACGAGCAAGCTCTATAAAGCGATCTTTCGTTGCAACTTCTATAGAAAACTTACTACGTATTGACTCTTTTAAATGATGATAGCCACTTTCAATTCTTTGCATAATTTTATTGCTCTCTCAAAAAACACTTAGCTCTATCAATCTGCAACTCCTTGAATATAGATATCTCCATCCTGTAAAAAATCATTGCTCTCCAGACGAAAAATAATTTCCTCATTAACACCAACCTGTTGACGCTGTATCGAACATGGTCCTTGAGGAAATTCAACAACTCGACCCAATTCTTCTTGCGATTTTCTGTGTTTATATTGTCCTGGTTTACCTCGTTGTTTTTTCACAGGAAGATCTTTCCCGCTCAGAATAAACTTCTGATTATTACGTGAATCAACAGGACACACTTTCAGATCTAGTTCATTTCCCATTGCGGTTGTATATATACCTGTAGCAATAGGAACACGGGCAATAAACCTACGTAGCTCAATACGATTACCGCTTGCATCAAAAGGAATCACTGACTCAATAACAAGCGAATTCGACTCAATATTTTCAATATTTCTAGACATAATACCCTCCTTTTATAAGTAATAATGGATGTATTTGTATGCCCTAGAGCATGTTTTTAGCGCATACTTTTCACACACTACCCAAACCACTTACTTTCTGACTCTGATTTTCTTGCATAGTTCGTAAATCTGCTTGCAGGTGAAATACTACGTATATCTCAGGAGCCATAGCATCTACCCCTGCTTCAATAAATTCACGGGTCGCACAAAGCTGCATAAACGGATCAAAATTATTCGCAGTATCCGATAACAACTCTTCTGCAGATGCTAATTCGCATTCTGCACGCTCTAAAGGAGATAACTGAGCAAGCAATACGCCTTGCTTTTCATCAGGAAGATAATAGATATAAGAATAATCTCTTGAATCCCTTACTAACGTCATAGGCTGAAGCTCAGGCAGCCCATTCTTTGTTACCGGATGATCTAGTGAAAGAATTCCTTCTTCAACTAATCTTTCCTTTAAGCTCAACGGATTATCACCTAATAGCTCTCTCGCTCTTGCTACTCGTGCACGTGTTTGCACAACATCAATAGCCTTCTCGTTCATCCTTCGAGAGAGCTCATTTCGTACATCTACTTGTAACTCATCAAATTCATTTCTCATATATTTCACCTACCTCCTCGCCCGCCGTAGCCTTAGCGTAGGCGGGTCAGGTCCCGTTTGAACGGGATAAACAATAAAAAACTCCCTTTCGGGAGGTCAGTTTCTTAGCTATCGTTTTGATTAAACCACGACAGTGACGACCTCCCTACTCAGAAGGCCTTGCCAAGAACAATGTAACAATTTAGCAATGAAGCAATGGTTATTTTTATACATATTTAAAGTTTCCTTTTTGGATCTCTTTTGAGCCTCTTGTCACTGTTGCGATGCCGATTTTTAGCTTCCCTGCTATCTCATGCTGAGGAGTTCCCTCCTTGAGCATCTTCACAATCTGCAACCTGGTTGGGATCTCTTCGAGCTCTTTTGGCGTTAAAATGCCTTCAAGAAAATTCTTCATTTTCTCATCGGTATCCATCTCATGAAAGGCTTTCATAAGCTCTTTCAGTCGCCAATCAGGCTGATCCATATTTACTAGTATACTAGTATGATAGTAAAATGTCAAGGAGAGAATTGTCTTTAATTCTCGACGAATATCCCCCACAAATCGCTGTGTGAGCCGCAGCAGTTTACCCTGAGTGAAAACGAAGGGAATAGTTAAGATCTGGGGTTAAGAGGTATTCTGTTTTTCTTTTTGTCTCATGACATGATTTCTATACAGCTGTGGAGTCCATTCTGCGACTTGAACACCAAGAGCATAGGAGAGCCCTATACGAGTTAAGTTGTCTGGATCCAGAATATATCCGTTTTCAATCAACGTGACCGTCCCTTCTGCCAGTCCTGCTGCAGTTTCTACAGTATCCCTCTCCAGGTCAAGGTCAATTCGAGCCTCAGAAATAACCTGGCTTATTGGAGGCTGCGGAGGACAAAGCTCCTCTACGGGAATACCAAGTATCTGTGCTACTGCTATAAGGCCCACTGCTCCATAGGGAGTGTCACCTGTTTCAGCCTTACTAACTCTAGCAGCGGTAACCCCTAACTTTTCCCCAAAGAGTTCCTGGCTCAATCCCAGCGCTAGCCTTCCTTCCCTCGCCCTCCTCCCAATCCCTGGAGGAATAAACTCCATAGGAAGAGCAGGTATTCCCCGCCTCTTTTTTTCCATAGTTTATTATAACAAATAAGCCTTATAGTACCAAATCATCCACGTACTCGTGGTGGGAAAAAGACACGTTCTCTCCCAAGGACTACTCACTAACCCAATGTTCCTTCATCTGCTCAAGCGAACCGTTAGGAATTGCCTCCCGAATCCGTTTTACGAGATTAACGATGAAATAGGCGTTATGATACGAGCCGAGGCGTTGGGCGAGAAGGGCTACGTTTCTGTCTGAGGAGCATTATGGGAGGCAACAGAGCGAGACTCAATTACTTTTACAGCCACATCCTTAAGTTGCGCTGTTGCATCATCCAGAGCTTTCTTTAAGCTATCAATCTCTTTTGTCGAACGAGCATTCTCTCCTGAAAGATTGGCTATCTTAAGGGCTAAAAGTTCTTTTTCCGCTTTCATCTCTTGTTCACGAAGCTTTCTCTCTGTGGAGAACTGCTCTGACAATTCTTTTTCCAATAACATTGTCGCCTCTTTCACGGCTTTTTGCTTTTCTGCCTCAAATCCTTCAACCTGTTTTCGAAGTTGAGTAAGCTCTCGGCGCTCCGCTTCAATACTCTCCTTCTGCAAATCAAGTTCCCGCTCCCATTTTGCTTTCCGTACAGCAAATTCATCCTCTGCTTGCTGTCGTGCCTTCTTTGTCTCGTAGGTATAGGTTTCTTGCTCCCGTTTCCGAGCAATCTCATCCTGTTCATCTCTCTGAGCAAGGAGCAATTCATGCTCTCTCTGCTCTCTCACCCACGTTTGTTTGGTCTCTTCAATAAGCCATTGTAAGGCAAGAAATTCTGCTTTTGATTCAGAGATTTGTTGTAGTATGCCATTGAACGACTCCTCCAGCGCGGAAGTCTTGGGGGAAGAGACTGTGCTCTCAGAAGGAGAAACAGATGTGGTAGTTTTTCTTGTCCTAGTCTTTTTAACAGTCGTTGTAGCTGCATCGCTCATGTGGTACGATTATAGAACGAAAATCTTGATTCGTCAAGATAAATATTCAATGTTTATCTTTTTCGCCATTGCGTAATTTATAAACAAAGCTCTGTCGAAAGTGTCCATCCTCTACTGTCAGCATTACTAAAGTACTAAGAGAATTTTATAATCCAAAATACTTCTTGTAGGATGCTTCATGCTCGATACCCGAAATAGTCAGTAAAGTAACGTGTTCTTCCACATCATAGAGTGATTTTAAAAAAGCTATTTCATCTCTGCATGCGTAGGGGGTGAGATAGACACTCTTCTGCAATTGGAGTAACTCCAGCTTCTTAAGCAATCGCCGGAAGGCGTCTGCTTGGTTTTTCTTGCCTTTTGGAATATCGTAGATTACCAATCGCCACTTCCCATCCCACCTACCCTTTTGCAAGGTAAGCTCTTCGAGTTTGTACTTTACTACTTTTTCTCTCCCCTTCTGGCTGAGTTTAAAAACCGTTTCTCCAGCTTCCACTGTCTCTTCTACTACGCCAGTTTTCTGTAAACGCTTTATTTCTGCTTTTAATCTCCTCCTGTCAAAATGACCCCATCTTTTCTGTTGCTGTTTCAAGAATGGCTTGAGTACAAGGGGTAAATTTGGCATCAATACTGATGCTGCAATAAATCCTGTCACAACTAAAAGGAGGAGTACGTCTTTGGCTCTCGGGGTTTTCAGCCTCACAACTCCACTCTACCAGTGTGCCTACACTTTCCGCAATAGCGAAAAAAGTTAACATAGTTAACACATTAGTGATCTAGCTACTCTTGCTTCATTCTCTCAAACGAGCCATCAAGAATAGCTTCCCTAACTCGTTTCACCAGGTTCACAATAAAATACGCCTGCATACTCATTGACAAACAAAGACGTATGAAGATACAATTTTTTTATGGCTGAAGTCAATATCGGATCAGAAAAGCCAAATATTCCCGCAAAAAGCAACATACTAAAAAAAGGGGCTAATCCACCTCCTGCAGCTAAGAGACAACTCCCCACAGCTCGATTAGCTCCAGAGAACAGTCCGACACAAGCTTTAGCTAATCCTAATAAACGTACCGCGCATCCCGACTATGGCTTTAAGGACGATGGAAATCCTATTCAGACTGAAGAGCATACTGTTCATACCGATGGTAAAACTGTAAGAGTTACACAACACGGTAGGGTGATTCGCTTGCGGAGTATTGGCGATGATAGCAAAGCTAATTATCTTATAGATGTGACTAATCAAGTGGAGCCTAATCAAAAAATGCGGGACCCAAAAAGTAGGACAACCGTTCGTGAACTATATGATAATTTTGAAGATCCAACATTTAATAACGTTCGTGAAAGCAATAATGGCATTGTTGTTACAGTCACAGATAAATTCGATGCTGAGGGCAGAAAAAGAGTATATATCTCTCATTTAGGAGAATTGATTTGGGACGAGAATGGAAAAGGGTCTTTTCCGGATTATGAAATTTTAGAAGGATGTGAGTTTAGAGATGAAGGCATATACGTACCATACTCTTTCAATTCTTTTCGCGCAGATGAGTTTTTCGAAAGAGAGATTGGTCAAGCATTTTCTGAACAAAAAAGAGAACTTGCCCCACCTGCGTTACAAGATCCCGATGTAATAGAGACAGATTTTAAAGTTAAATAATCAAAACCATCACTCCATAGGTCACAGGATTAAGCGTTCTTCATGATCACCCTAACCATTCTCCCTTCATCTGCTCAAATGAACCATCTAAGATTGCCTCGCGAATTCTCTTCACCAAATTCACTATAAAATAAACGTTGTGGTAGCTCCCTAGTCTTTGGGCAAGTAACTCATCAGCCACAAAAAGATGGCGGATGTATGAGCGAGTGTAGTTTTGGCACACCATGCACGCGCATCCTGGATCAATCGGGGCTTTATCAAGTTTATACTTCGCATTAAAAATATTTATAGAAAAATTCTGCTTTGCCGGGTTCCGTCCGGTACCCGGCTTTGCAGAACCCCCATTTTCTGGAGAAATATAAAATGTCCCATGCCTGCCACGACGCGTTGGTGCAACACAATCAAAAAAATCTATCCCCCGTGCAATCCCCTCAAACAAATCCTGCACTTCGCCAATACCCAAAAGATGTCGGGGCTTCTCCTCATCAAAATACGGCACTGACCAATCCAGAACTTGAAATAGAACTTCTTTGGAAGTATATGATCCTCCAATTGCTACTGCTTTGAAATGTTTGTTTGTAAACTTCGCTGAGGCGATACGCAGATCTTCAAACATTCCACCATGAGTGACGCCATACATCAGCTGATCCTCCCTCTTTTGCGCTTTTAAACTTTCAAGCGCCCAAAGATTCGTTCTCTCAAGGGACTTTGCCGTATCCTCATGATTCCAAAGCGGCGATTCATGATCATCAAAGGCAACAATCAGATCTGCTCCTAAATCTTCTTGTAGAGAAATCGAGATCTTAGGATCAAGTCGCCTTTGACTCCCATCGATGTGCGAATAAAACGTCACACCATCATCATCCAAAACCGCAGGTTTCACGCGGCTCGATTTTCTCTGTGTTTGCTGGATAAAACTCGTCTCCTCTTGTAGCGTTGCTGTCTTATAGAGAAAGGGAGACTTTGAAAATTTATGCAGCTTTCTGCCATCAATTGTCTTGTCTTTATAGATCTTCTGTGCAGCACCAAGCGAGAAAACTTGAAACCCGCCTGAATCAGTCATTGTCGGTCCCTGCCAATTCATAAACCTTGAAAGTCCACCCATTTTCTTAATCACACTTGTTCCTGGACGAAGAAACAAATGATACGTGTTTCCAAGCACAATCTGTGCGCCAATTGCCTGAAGATCCAGACTTGAAAGCGTCTTGACTGTCCCTTGTGTGCCGACAGGATTGAAATTGGGCGTCAAAATCTCCCCATGCGGCGTCTTCAGAACCCCAGCCCGCGCTTTTGAGTGTTTATCTTTTTGCTGAATGTTAAATGAGAACATACAAAAATGTCATCCTGAGCAAAGCGAAAGATCTAGATTCTTCACTTCGTTCAGAATGACAACTAGAGCCTCGCCACTTCCTGCTTAAACTGCTCTCCGCGCTCCTTATAGTTTTTAAACATGTCAAAACTCGCGCAGGCTGGTGAGAGAAGCACGACATCGCCAGGTAGGGCAATCTTTGCTGCAGCGGCTACAATCGTCTTCATATCCTTCGCCCCTTCAATCATCAGAATCTCCGGTCTGCCCTCAGCTCTTTGCTCTACGCTCTTTTTAATGTTCTCCCATTCAACTCCAATCCCGATAATCACCTTAATGTTTTTTGCTTTTCCAATAACTTCCCCAAGCTCTGTAAAGTCACTATGCTTACTTGATCCTCCTAAAATCAGTATTTCAGGCGCCGCAAACGACTCAATCGCTGCAATTGCTGTCTCAGGAGTTGTTGAAAATGAGTCATCATAATATTTTACTCCTCCAACCTCTCTTACTAGTTCTAATCGATGCTCAAGGCCAGCAAACGTCGATAAAACAGCAACGACATCCTCTTTTGCTGCTCCCGCGAGTGTCGCAGCCATGACAGCTGCGCAGACATTCTCCCAGTTGTGCTTCCCGGGAAGTTTTATCTTCTCTGTATCGATAATTTTCCACGTAGCTTCCTGTACCCCCTTCGGGGCACTGCGGCCACTAGCGTGGCCTTGCATACTCATCCAGATAGCGCCGTCTCTGACAAAACAGCCTTGATCAACTCCTGACCGCTCACGGCTGACGAAAAATACCTTCCCGTCGGTATAAATGTCAGACTCGTTCGTCGGTAAATAATCACGATTGAGGATCACGAAGTCATCTTTTGTTTGAAAGCGAAGAATATTCCGTTTCGCCTCGACATACTCACTCATATCTTCGTGGTAATTAAGGTGTTCCGGCGCAATCATCAGAAGAACGGCAATATGAGGACTTATAGTGACATCCTGCAATTGAAAACTGGACAATTCCAATACCACGATAGATCGGGAACTAAGTTTGTTCAGAAATTCAAAAGGAGGCTTTCCTATATTTCCTCCTAGATACGCATCAAATCCGCTTTTTTTAAGCATTTCGTAGATTAGTGTCGACGTCGTCCCCTTCCCTTTCGTCCCTGTGACACCGATGACACGGCAAGGACACTCCTCCAAAAAAAGCTGCGTTTGGGACGTAATAGCTGCCCCTTTCTCCCTTGCCTCCTGGAGCTCTCTGCGAAGCGCCTTAACTCCCGGGCTCCTGAGAATAACGTCAAACTGTCCAAGATTGTCCATTGATGTCCTACCTGTTATGAGCCTCACGCCGAGTTTTTTTGCTTCGGAAAGAGCTTTCTGATCCAGAAACTCTTCATCCCGCTCGTCAAGAACCGTTACCTTTGCTCCCTTTTCAGAAAGATACCGGACACTTGAAAGCCCTTCAATACCAAGACCCAAAACAGCAACTCTCTTGTTTTTCCAATCGATTGGAAAAACAAGAGAGTTGCTGTTTTGGGTCTTGGTATTGAAGGGCTTTCAAGTGTC
>JACPGQ010000025.1 GCA_016188975.1 Candidatus Levyibacteriota bacterium
ATTTCTTCTAATAATTGTTTTTCTTCGTCGTCTAATTCGTAATATTTCATCATTTTTTACCTCCAGTTATATATTTTTTTGTTGCTTTCCTTGAAGGAAAAATTGTTTTTAAAAATACTTTTTCTTCATCTTCCACAAAAGGTACCAAATATGCATACTCATGTATATTTACGACATATATTTTTTGATTTGGATACTTCTTGCTATTTGGATGGTCAATAATTGCAATAACTTGCTTGTTTTTATAGGCGATAAGTATATCCTCAAATGAAATGCCGCGCTCTCTTTTAAGCCATTCATTCTTTTCTTTATCCCAGTCAACAGGTTTCACCAATAAAATAATATGACAAATGACATGGAATGTCAATAATAACGCTGTAAGATTTCTTGGATCTTCTTTGCTCCCTTGACTAGCCGAGGTCCCGGACGGTTGAGGAGTGAGTCGTCGATGACGAACACTTTATCTTCCTTGACAGCTTTTAGATTATTCCAGCCTGGTCGTTTTCTTATCATATCCTTATCAAATCTCGTTCCGAAGCCACAGTGGTGGAAGATCATGATGTCTGGATCAGAAGATATCAAACTAGTAAATTTATAATCAAAGCTTGGTTTTCCCGTTTTGGCAATTATTGGAGTCCCTCCTGCGATTTCGACGAGCTCTGGAACCCAGTTGCCAGAAACGAAAGCTCCACCTGTTTTTGAAGACTTCTTAGACGCTGAGGTTGGTTCGGGCCTGCCCCCAACGCTCTCGCCGAAGACGAGGCGGGCGGGCCATTCTTCCATGTAGACGTTGGGGTGGTTAGGGAGGTAGGGGAGGTTAGGGGTTTGAAGTTGGGCAAAAGATGTCTTCATTTTTTGCACAAGATCCTCAGCTTTCTTGATACAGTTTGTATATCTTCCGAGTAGCAATATGCTCTCAAAAACCTCATTAAGTGTTTTTGGAGCCACATGAATGACTTTGCCCGGTCCTTGCCAGTTCTCGAATACTGGTGGTAAAAAGTATGACGTAAAAATAAAATCAGGTGAAAGTTCTTTGATCCTTTCAGGATTTGTCGTAATCCACGAGCCGACTTTCGGTTTTCTCTTTGCTTCCTCGGGATAATCACAGTAAGAAGTAACGCCGATGATATTTTTGCCAAGTCCCAAAGCGAAAAGGATCTCAGTATTTGATGGGGCAAGGGAAAGAATGCGCATAGGGAATTATATGCTAGAAAAAGCAATTGTGTTCATAGACGTTTTTGTCGGAGTGGGCGGACTTGAACCGCCGGCCTCAGCGTCCCGAACGCTGCGCGCTACCAACTGCGCCACACTCCGTTACTTAACAAATAGCTTATGGCAGATGGCCAATAGCAAAAAGGAAGTAAAACAGCCACGGGAACTTTTCAATTCTACTCATATTCGTGCTAGAATACAACCTGTCTTGTCAAAAAGGAGCAATGTCAAATTACCAATAGCTCCTCCAAAGGCGGATCAGCCTTTGGCTGAAAATTTCAAATGTCCAATGAGGATGTCTGGAGTTTTTGAAGATATATTATTTAGTATTTTGATATATATTGATGGCCCTGTAGTTCAACGGATAGAATAGGCGCGTCCTAAGCGCTTGATGACAGTTCGACTCTGTCCAGGGCTACAAACGAAAATCCATATCCGCGCAAAACTTCTCAATTGGGAAAAATTGTGTGGTGTGAGTTTATAGAGGTATAGTTTAGTTTTTAATGAACAGAGTTGAGGCGATTAAATTTTTTATCCTTCGTTCAATCGGCAATTTTTTGGTCCTGTTTGCAATTTATGGCGTGCTTGCTACCTTCGGCCCGGCGATGCTGGCTGAAACGAAATTTCGAATAGCACAGGCGCGGGGAATCACCTATACTGTTGCAGATGCTCCTTCACAGCAAGAATCCTTTGGGACTCTTCTCAATATTTCTATAACCCCAGTGCCTGTGCCTCCTAAGGAAGGTCCTACATTTGCCTCAGTGCTTTCAGGTCCGAAAGAGCAGCTGCTTGTCCCGCCTGATCCGCAATTTAGCATCGTCATTCCAAGAATTGGTGCAAGCGCCAAAGTATTTCCCAATGTCGATCCGACAAATGAAGAAAATTTCCTCCCTGTTTTGCAAAAGGGCATCGCTCATGCCAAGGGAAGTGTGTTTCCTGGTCTTCCCGGGAACACGTACCTTTTTGCCCACTCAACTGACAACTGGTGGAATGTTGGAAGATACAATGCAGTTTTTTATCTACTCAAAGACCTTGCAGTAGGTGATGAGGTATATGTGTTTTTTGAGGGGAGGCGGCATAATTACGTTATTACGCAGTCAAGGGTAGTGTCCCCCAATGATGTCGGAGCGCTCGTTGACAGCCATGGTGGACCAGAGCAGCTTATCCTGCAGACGTGTTGGCCGCCGGGGACAACCTGGGAGCGGTTAATTGTTACTGCAATTCCGAAATCAGATTTGTAATCGCTCGTGCTCGGGGTCCTGTCAAATGTTCCCTCTCATCATGCTCGCTCTAGTGAAGCATTTGTAGTTTCTCAATCAATCTTAAGCTGACTGTATAGAGGTTCGGTTCGATCGATGCATTGTTGAGGTTTGTGAGGACAACGAGCTTTGAGCCATCAGGCCAAGGGAAAACATAGTGGTCAAGAAATGGCCCTGCATAGACAGTCGTTTTATTGGTTCCGTCATATTCCATAATTTCAATCTTCTTGTCGTTGACAAAAATGAGATGCTCTGAGTCAGGAAACCATGTGACGGGGAAACTGCAAGCAGAAGTAGTTTCATCACCTGGACAGCCATCTGGGAGCGTATCAAAAAGCTTGACGTTCACATCGTCTTTGACGCTATAGACGTAGACTTTCCCTTCTTTTATGTCCCGTTCTTCACTCAGAGCATTCGTTATACCCAAAAGTCGAGGTTTTATCATGAGGGGAAGCGTTGCGTCCCGTTTGGCGATATAGAGCATTTTCGTATCATCAGGTGACCAGGAAAGAATATCGAAATTATTTCGTATGAGATCCCTAACTGGCCTTTTTAGACTGTCCATCCGGGCTTTTTCTTCATCAGCAGCTAACACTTTCCAAGCATCCTCAGTACTCGTCAGAATTGCAGTGACATCCTGGGGAGTGTTGTTAAATCCATTGCTGTCTAGGATATAGTATGATGCATTACGAGATGATTTGGCACTGATTGTTGCCATTATTTGTTGAGAGTCAGGAGACCAGGCAAGTATCGATTTTGAAAACGTGTCAAAGGTATCATCAACAATTTGTTTGGCAGTACCCTGCAGGGTGAGGACTGGGTTTGTCGTCATATCATAGACATAAACTCCATTTCGTCGAAATGTTTGGGTGCCGACCGTAAAAGCAATCTTTGTTCTCTGGGGGTCAAGGACTGGGCTTTGTACACCTGTGCTACTGACGCCTTCAAGCTTGAGAGCTATTGGGAAAAGTCTCGCATCTGCCACAGTCACAACCTTTTCTTGGATTCTGAGACGTTTTTCCCAAGGGAAATAGCCGTCTTTGACAATCTTGACCGCATATTCGCCAGGAGTGAGATTGAGAGTCGTGTCAGTTGCGGTTGTGAGGTGACCATCTATAAATACCTGGGCGCCGCGTGGCTCGCTATTGCTAACAAGAATACCTGTTTTTGAGACAGTTGGCTTTCCCTTTTGGAATCCGAAGCGGTAGCCTGTCCCATAGAGTACCACTGCGATGGTTCCTGTGATGAGGAGAAAGAGAATAACAAGTGAAATAATAACTTGCTTTCGTTCATGGTGATGGTGCTCTGCCTCATGGAGAGCATGGTCATGGGATGCATCGCGCTTCATACGTGTTTTCGGTTATTATAGTCCCTCACATTACCTCTTGCAACAGAATGTACTCGTTCCTATAATCGAAGGAGTGGAGCCTGGAAGGGAAAATGATATTGAAGTATACTACTTTGATCCACTCTAAGTTACCTAGGTAACTTAGGTCACTTACGTAACCTATGTTCTCACTCACCCCAAAACGCATTGGCATCGATCTGGGCACAGCGAATACGTTGGTGTATCTTGTCGGTGAGGGGATCGTCCTCAATGAGCCGACTGTTGTTGCCGTAACAGCTGAAGAGAACAGAGTGGTTGCTGTTGGGAGAGAAGCCAAAGAAATGCTTGGGAGGACTCCAGGAAACGTTGTCGCCTTAAGACCCCTTCGGGATGGCGTGATTGCAGACTACACGATTACAGAAGCGATGCTTTCTTACTTCATCGATAAGGCCTGTGGCCATTCGCGCTTTTTTAAACCAGAGGTTATGGTCTGTATCCCGTCAGGAGTCACACAGGTGGAGAGGCGGGCGGTTCTGGATGCAACGATGTCAGCAGGAGCACGGGTCGCATATCTTATCGATGAGCCGTTAGCAGCTGCCATTGGCGCCAAGATTCCTATTGCCCAGCCGGCAGGGCACATGATCGTGAATATAGGAGGAGGATCGACTGAATCTGCAGTTATTTCACTTGGTGGTGTCGTGGTCCACAGCTCAGTTCGGGTGGCAGGGAATAAAATCGATGAGGCGATTGCAAGCTATATCAAAAAGAAATTTAATCTCCTTGTCGGAGAAACGACAGCCGAACAGATAAAAATTGAGATTAGCAATGCGGTAATTGAAGAAGAAGAGAAAAAAACTGGTGGAAAGATGATGGAGATTCGGGGAAGGGACAATATCAGCGGTCTTCCCCGCACAATTGAGCTTCATGAGGCACAGGTAAATGAAGCAATAAGAGCAGTACTTATGGAGATTATCCAAGGTCCGAAGACAGTCCTTGAGCAGTGTCCTCCTGAGTTGGCAAGTGACATCATCGATAAAGGTATAGTGATGTCAGGAGGGACGTCGCTTCTTCGTAACTTTGATAAGCTGATGACTCAGGTGACAGGTGTGCCGTGCCACGTGGCAGAAGAAGCATTGCTCTGCGTAGTTCGTGGGACAGGTGTGGCGATGGAGAATATTGAACTTTATAAGCGGAGTATAAATAAAAGATAAAACAAATTTCTAATTTCAAATTTCTAATATCCAATGGGTTGATATTTTGACGTGCGAAGTGTGATATTCTTGATACTGATCCGACAGATGACGGATTTGATGATTTGATATCTTGACAATCAGGAATCGAATCTTCAAATATTCAAAGTCAAAAACCTCTCACCTCCCACATCAAAAAATCTAAATAACAGTCCTATATTTTTATAGTTTTCATCGCATTATGAAAAACTTTCAAGTTTCTCGCTTATTTTCACATTCTCATCAAGATATAGTTGTAGGAATTTGAAAGAGTCTAAATCTCGCAGTTTTTTGGGCATCTAGCCGTGGATAAAGACGATAAAAATTGATAAAATAAAATACTCAGAGTTTTTCAATCGCCATACAAGCCTGATCAGAGTATAGAGGGAGTATAGTATGAAAGGATCATCATCAAAAAAAACGCTACTTGGAGTTGGTATCACCAGTGCAACACAACGTGAAGTCCTACAGTATATTATTACAAGCCTTGAAGAACAACACGATCCTTACTACATTGTTACTCCAAATCCTGAAATCATCGTTCTCGCTAACAAGAGGAGAGAGTTTTTAGATATCCTTAATCAAGCTCGAATTGCTCTCCCTGATGGTAGTGGAGTAACTCTCGCAGCTCAGTTTTTGGGAAAACCTCTCTCGCAGAGAATTACGGGTGTTGATTTGATGGAATCTCTCTGTAAGGAGGTTTCGACTCCCCTTCGCGCCTCCTTCGCCGAAGTGGCTACGAAGGCCAAGAAAGGATTCGGGGGGCAAGGAAATCCTATAACGGTAGGCTTTCTGGGCGGCAGAAACGGCGTAGCACAGAAGGCAGCAGACTGCTTGGTGCGGAAGTATCCTGGACTGAAAGTGAGCTTTATTGGAGAAGAATGGTCGGATGGACTCGCGGGTCCTGCCGCTTCCTCCCCCCAAAGTGCTCGATCTATTGATATCTTATTCGTTGCCTTTGGATTCCCCAAGC
>JACPGQ010000028.1 GCA_016188975.1 Candidatus Levyibacteriota bacterium
CAGCAGCGGATCGCAAGACACTGTGCTACACCCAGCCCGAAAGGGAAGGATTACACATACAGTAGAACCTCTCTTGAACGGAGAGGTTTTTCCGTTTTATACCCCCCTTTTGGGAGGTTTTTTAATGTTCAATTGTCCCTGAATTTATTTCAGGATCTAGGAGGGGAGGTGAAAAGTATGTCAGAATTTCGAAAACCAGGTACTCATGACCAGAATAGCGCAAATGTAGCAGTCATATTCAAGAAAAAAAGTGCTCTCATTTCTTTTGACCACGAGCCAGGATTCCCAACGCGGATTGGAGGAGAAGTAACTCCCTCTACGAGAACGACATTTGTCGTCAAACATGGTGAGCCAGTCTATCTTGGGCTCATCAATATCCACAGAGAAAATCCGACAATATTGCCAAGACTCATTGCAGGCATCAAAGAATTTCGAGAACAGGCAGTCATTTTTCCTGCTCAAGACGTGCTCTTGTGGACTGCGATTCTTGGCATTGAGGACATCATAGAAGGCAGAGATGATCGTCCACCAGGAGAAGTATGGGGAATTGAGGTATAAAGCCAAATAATCAGGTGCGTTTGCAGAAACGGCGGAAGCTATCTGCTTTTTCTGCGGAAAACACTGGGAGCAAAACTATGAGCAGTGAAAACCGAGAACTCCTCATGCGAATGCAGGATGGAGAATTTCTCAAAAGCATACAAATTGATCCGCCAAAAACCGACTCTGCGCAAGAGCTATTTTCTGATGTAGAACAGCTCAAACAAGCTGGAGTAAGGGTCGTTGATGTCAATGCAAGCAGGCGTCTCTCATTTGACTCGATCCAGCTTGCGACTTCCTTGACGCATGTTGGTCTGCAGGTCATCCCACACGTGACGACACGGGATAGCTCACTCCCAAGTCTTCTCAATAAGGTCCTTGCCGCCTATGCTCTTTCTGGCATACAAAACTTTCTCGTCGTCAGCGGAGACCCTTACGATCCTGCTATCAGTGATGCAAACAGCATTTTCCAGAGAGATTCTCTCCATGTCTTAAAAGAGATTGATTCACATCTGAGAAACTCACAATTAGCACTCAATTTGACACTCGGCGCTGCAGTCAATCAAAATGCTGATCATACTATCGAAGGCGAACGCGTAGAAGCAAAAGTGCGAGCTGGAGCTGATTTCTTTATGAGCCAGCCAGTATTTACTCCAGAGCAAGCTGAGCTCACGCACCAATTTTATCAGCAGCATGCGAACAAGCCTCTCGTCATGGGCGTCTGGCCGCTCACATATCTACGAACCGTAGAAAATATTTGGCAAAACAAAGTCACTGGAGTGATTATTCCTGATGAAGTCTATGAAGAAGCACTTGGATTCAGAGATGACCCTTCTGGCTTAAGAGATTGGGGAATACGACAAACGAGCGAATTAATACGTTTCGTTGAGGAAAGTGGTTTCGCGAAAGCACTATATGCTGTGGCTCCACTGAAAAATCCAGGTCAGCTCATCGACTTAGTACAGACAATTAATACTTGGTGAGAAAGGAGGTAATTTCTATGGCAAAAACAGAATGGCTTACACTAGTCCAACAAAGAGAAGTAAAACGGCAAGAGATTTTGTCAGGTGAGCAAGAGACAATGAGGCAAAAACTTGAGGACCATGCTCGACTTGTGGTAATCGATTACAGAAAAGGCTGGGAGCAACATCTCCCTACTGCAAAACAAAAACTAGATAGCATTATCCAACCATGGTTTGATGAAGCTTCAAGAAAAGGAGAATATGCACAGCTTATCGAATTTCTGAAAGCACATGGTAGACGAAACATCACGCTGTCTGAAACCATCTACTATCCATGGCCCCGCCAAGCATATGTCGGACTCCTCGATGAGCCACGACCTTTTGCAACAGACGCCCTAAGACTTGGTAATCGAGAAGCTGCTCAGCCAACAGTAAGAGATAACGAGGTGTGGAGTGCCACATTTCATATTGAGCGGGATGGGAATAATACAGGCATTGCTATTGCGAGATGGCCAACTGATGAAGCAAGCTTTGACCTTACGAGAGAACCGATACGTGACCTCGTCATTCACACTGGCCCACGTGAAATCAGTGATGCTACTGCAAAAATTCATCCTTTTGTTTGGATAGAATTTGCTGAACAGGTTAAGGAGGGAAAAGTAGATGCGGTGCTTACAACATCTCTACAGCGCATTCTGTGCCCTGAGCTGTCACGATTCGTTCGAGGGCACGAGTATTATCATACTCAATCACTTGCAAGAGATGCTTATCTTGCAGGAAAAAGCGATTAATAAAGACTGTTGAGAAAAGACGAGCGCTAGCTCCGATGTAATCGGGGTAAACTACCTTTTCTGCTCTGCATTGAGGGAATTGCTTGGATTCTTTTAGCCCTTATTGGAGCATGTATGATATATCGATATATCATACATAAATACCGTCTGAAAACAATTATGTGTGCATTTTCCCAATATGTCGTGATATGGTATAATAGTATATGGATACTGCGTTTCCTTCATTTCCCCTCGCAGAACTTCACGCGCATCTGAGTACCTCTATCAAACCTTCTGTGTACTGGAAAATAGCACAGGCTCAAGGTTTTAAGCTCCCGAAAAGAAACTACAAGGAATTCATCGAATACATCACACTTTCACCTGAAAAACGCATGAACCTCAATGACTACTTTGAACAAATCTACCACCCACTCTTAGACAAACTGTCATCTGGCACCTACGCAGTTGAGAAAGCAACCTATGAAATCATGACAGGGGCCTATCGCAATAACATCAAGCTTATTGAGCTTCGCAACAACCCAATGAAACACAATCAAGGAGGAGAACTCGATCTTGACCATATCATTATGGCCATGCTACGCGGTATGGAACGGGCTTTATTGGAGCATGAAGATTTATCAGCCGGACTGATTTTTTGTCTGGCACGAGAATTTGACTTTGGTATGAATCACGTCATTGTTGAGAAAGCAATTAAGTATAAGAGGAGGGGAGTGGTGGGGATTGATATCGCAGGTCCTGGAAACTCTGATTTTCGCATCGATGAGTATAAAGGCTTGGTGCAAAAAGCAAAGGGCGAAGGATTGAAGATCACAATTCATACCGGGGAAGCAGATGATGCCGACGACATGTGGGAGGTTGTTGAAAAACTACAACCGGATAGAATCGGGCATGGGCTTCGCGCTGTCAAAGACAAACGTTTGATGGAGCAACTCATCAAGCAAAATATTGTTCTTGAAATCTGTCCGCTCTCAAATATCGTAACCAACGCAGTCAAAGACCTCAGTGAGATGAAAACAATTCTCAGGACTTTTATCGACAACGGCGTCAAATTCACCATCAACACCGACTGGCCCGAAGTCATCGAGGACGCACACTTGTGGAGGCAGTATCAATTATTACTGAAGGGGAAAATTCTTTCTGAAGACGAGCTCAAAAAGTGCAATGAGATAGCTTTTCAGTCATCCTTCATCCCTGAAGGAGGATTAAATGCCTATTTATAGCTTTTTTGGTATACTTCATGGGTATGGAGCATGAACCGCCACAAGTCTCAGATGAAGGCATAGATGAACCTACTCCTTTCAGAGGAATTCCCATGACGATTGATATAGACTCTGCAGAGGCTTTAGGTATAAAAGTGAGCCCACGTGTCAAGGAGCTATTTGGAAACGGGCGAGTGTGGGATTCTGCTGACGTAAGAGCTCTCGTCCGTCTAGCAAGGCAAATAGAAAATTCAGGCTTATCTGTGCTGGATCAACCTGATAATTTAGTAAACGACCCACCTGATGCATCATCTTCTCAATCACCAAGCGCTGATATTCCTCCAACATCTCAATCGTAGTTTATAGTCTCGTCATTCTGGCTTGTCCACCCGAATGTATGAACCTATTCTGTCCAGAATCATTTCTCTTGTCATTGCGAGCAAAGCGAAGCAATCCCTTAAAAAAAATAGGAACTTAATTGCACTAGATTGCTTCGTCGCTCATTCCATTCGCTCCTCGCAATGACAAAATCTCCATCTTCATTGGATATTGAAAATTAGATATTTGAAATTGGCTTGCCCCACCGAGTAGGCCTATTCGGCGAAGCGTTAGCGAAGAGGGGAAATTCTTTAGTAGTTCTCACCGGGATTTGTGATGAGGATGTCGTGAGGGTGTGACTCGGCGAGGGAAGCCTGGGTGATTTGAATGAGTTTCGCTTTTTCCCAGAGTTCTTTGATATTTTTTGCTCCGACGTAGTACATACCTGATTTGACGCCCCCCATTGCTTGATCAACCAATTCCTTAACTGTCCCGCGGACGGGGACTAAACCCTCGACACCTTCTGCTACTAACACACGGTCTTTGTAATCTTTGCCATGAAACTCATCTTCTGACTTGATCTTTGCACCATCCCGCATCGCAGCAATTGATCCCATACCTCGGTACTCCTTAAACTTATACTCCTCAATATCTTGTTTAAAGATACTTTGGAAGCGGTGGGGGACTTGCGAGCGTTTGAGCTTGACGACTTTTCCAGGAGCCTCTTCAGCCGCAGCAAAGAAACTTCCCATCATGACAGTGCTCGCACCGACTGCGAGGGCTTTGACAATATCTCCTGAATATTTGATGCCGCCGTCTGCAATCACTGGAACGCCAGCTTTCGATGCAGCGCGAACCGTCTCTTGGAGCGCCGTAATCTGGGGAACACCCATGCCGGAAATAATACGGGTCGTACAAATAGCACCAGGACCCATTCCGACTCTGAGTCCGTCAGCGCCTGCGTCGATGAGCGCTTGCGCGCCATCATACGTTGCGATATTTCCGCCAATCACCTCAATCTTGGTGTGCTTCTTAATCCACTTGATGGCGTTTATGATCTGCGTTGCAAAGCCGTGCGCCGAGTCTACGACGATAAAGTCTACATCCTCCTCAGCTAACGCTTTAACTCGTTCCTCAAACCCCTTATTTGCACCGACTGCCGCGCCAACAAGCAGCTTCTCACTTTTTACTAACCGCACCTGAGCTGTCTGATCAGCAACTGTCAGATTCCGGTGGAGAATACCGATCCCACCCAAACGGGCAAGAGTGATGGCCAAATCTGCCTCTGTGACTGTGTCCATGGGAGACGAAACCAGGGGGAGTTCTAAAGAGAGTTTCTTTGTAAGTTTTGTTGCGAGACTGATGTCTGACCGAGAAAAGTCGGAGAAGCCGGGGAGGAGCAACACATCATCAAAGGTGAGTCCTGTTGGGAGAAAATTTTGGGGCACCATAAGCTATTATCTCAAGAGGTGGGTGGTATTGTCAAATTACCGCTTGCTTGCCCTCTGAAGCTTTAGCGAAGGAGGGTCATTGCGAGGAGCGAACGAAGTAAGCGACGAAGCAATCTAATATAAACACTACCACGGAAACCCTTTCGCTGTATTTTTATTGGAAATTTGAAATTAGAAATTGGTACTTATTTGAAATTCCCTCAGGGGAGACCCAGTCTTCCCTACTGAAATTTACACTATAGGCATTCTGTGAAAATTCCCCTTTTCACAAGCACTCACCGTCCGCTATCGCTAGTTTATCCTGAGCTTGTCGAAGGACCTTAATCGCTACGCACCTCCCCTGCTTCCCCACTCTATCATTTTATCTATAACTTCCCGAAGCGATCTTCCTTTTTCCGTGAGCTCATATTCAACACGCAAAGGCACCACTGGATAGACCGTTTTTTTCACTACCCCACTCTTCTCCAGGTCTTTCAACCGTTGCGACAAGGTCTTTGGGCTAATCCCTTTGAGTGAGCGCTCCAATTCTCCAAATCTCTTTGTTCCTTCACAAAGCTCATGCAAGATAAAAACAGTCCACTTACTGCCAATCGTTTTTATGGTTTTTGAAACACACTGTCTCTCGTCCATTCTGTGAAGATTATACCAAATACTTTACTTTTTGTAACTACTTTACAAAAGAAAGTAAGAATGGTACCATGGCAGCATGAGTTGGAACATAGTTCCTTCAGATGCTGTTATCCAGAAAACAAAAGACGCCCTCAAAGCAAATGGCATTACTACGCATATTGTTTCATCTGCGAAAGTCGCAAAAGAGAAGCTCTTCTCGCTCATTCCAGAAGGAGCATCAGTCATGGATATGACCTCAGTAACCCTTGAAACAATTGGGATAGTAAAGGAATTACACGAATCGAGTAACTACGACCCGGTAAGACCGAAACTCTACTCAATGGATCGCAAGACGAAGGGTCTTGAAATGAATCGACTCGGTGCTGCGCCAGAATGGACCATTGGCAGCGTACATGCGGTCACGCAGGATGGGAAAGTACTCATTGCTTCAAACACTGGAAGCCAACTCCCAGCCTACGCTTATGGCTCACCGCACGTCATCTGGGTTGTCGGCGCGCAGAAGATTGTCAAGAATCTTGATGAAGGGATGAGACGAATCTACGAATACGTCCTCCCGCTTGAAAATGAGCGGGCACAAAAAGCGTACGGTATGGGAAGTAATGTAAGTAAGCTTCTCATCATCAATAAAGAACGTTCATGGATAAATCGCTAGTACAGCAAAAATGTGTACCCTGCGAAGGGAATATACAACCCCTCACGAGGGAGCAGTTTTCCCATTACCTCCCCATGGTACCAGACTGGACCGTCGTTGAGGATAAAAAAATTGAGCGGGATTTCAAGTTTAAAAATTTTGCTGAGGCAATTGAGTTTATTAACAAAGTAGCAGGCATAGCTGAAGAGGAAGGTCACCACCCAGATATCTACCTTCACAACTGGAATAGAGTTCGCTTCTCACTTATGACCCATGCCATCAAAGGACTTTTTCTCAACGATTTTATTCTTGCTTCAAAAATCGACAGCCTCTTTGCTCAGTAAAAAAGCCTGTATTTTACCACAGGCTTTCTTACTTCGGAACCTAATATTGTCTGTTTGTTTAAAACATATCTTCTCAAGGATCTTCTTTTTGTGCATTGTATACATGCACGTTTTGTGTCCCGCCAGTTTCATGCTCTAGATCATGTCCCTTTTGGTAAGTTTCTATAGTGCACCATAGAAACATCTTTAGACTAATATATTATGGGAACGTTGTCAACAAACGAGACTCTTTGGCAACTCTCATCTCCTCTTTACGCTACTCTCATAGAGTGGAGCTACAAGAAAATAGTATGGAACTTTTCTTGATATGGCTTTTGGGGATACCTGCTCTCCTTTTTTCACTGATGTTTCTCCATGATTTTTTTGAGAGGAGAAATCACCTCTAACTTCTCACTTGTTTTCTTACATAACATGCTATGATCATCCTATATGCTCGCCAAGGTATTTTCCGGGGCGATCGTTGGCTTAGACAGCGTGCCTATCGAGGTAGAGGTCGATATTGCCTCACAAGGCCTCCCCTCCTTTACTATCGTTGGTCTTCCTGACAAAGCAGTTGAGGAAGCAAAAGAGCGCGTCCGCTCAGCAATTCGCAATAGTGGCGCTGATTTTCCTGCCAAACGCATCACGGTCAATCTCGCTCCCGCTGACCTGCCAAAAGAAGGACCGGCATATGATTTACCAATTGCACTGGGAATACTCCTTGCTTCAGAACAAGTGAGAGCTGATTTCTCCCATACACTCGTTGTTGGCGAGCTGGCACTTGACGGCCGGGTACGGACAACCAACGGCATTCTCCCCCACACCATTATGGCCAAAACGAAAAAACTCCATACCATCCTTCTCCCTGAAGAAAACGCCAAAGAAGCAAGCATTGTCGATGACATAACCATTATTCCCCTTCCCGATCTTTCCGCACTCCTTCACCACCTTGATGACTCAAACCCCATTCCTCCCCATCCCTATACACCATTTGAATCATTTTTCTTAGAGGAACTTTACGAGTTTGATATGCAAGATGTCAAAGGGCAACACCAAGCAAAACGTGCTCTCGAGATTGCCGCTGCCGGAGGACACAATGTCCTTTTGAAAGGCCCACCAGGTGCTGGAAAAACGCTTCTTGCCAGAACGCTCCCTTCCATACTTCCCCAAATGACATTTGATGAGGCAATTGAAGTCACCAAAATCTACAGTATTGCCGGTCTTTTAGACAACAAACACCTTCTTACCAAACGACCGTTCCGCTCGCCTCACCATACTACTTCCCTCGTCGGTATTATCGGCGGATCCAGTAACCCACGTCCCGGAGAACTTACTCTAGCCCATCGTGGGATTCTTTTCCTCGATGAATTCCCAGAGTTTCCGAGAAATATTCTTGAGGCGCTTCGGCAACCGATTGAGGATGGGATGGTCAGTATCTCAAGAGCTAATGGCAAAATTACCTTCCCAACAAGCTGCATGCTTATTGCAGCACATAATCCTTGCCCCTGTGGATATCTTGGGGATAAATCGCATGAATGTCGATGTACACCGTCACAAATCCTGCGCTATCAGAAAAAACTCTCTGGTCCTATCCTTGACCGAATTGATATTCACCTCGATGTTCCTGCAGTAAAAACAGATGCGCTTACACACGATACAACAGAGGCAGAAAGCTCAAAAAGCATTCGGACCCGTGTACAAAAAGCGAGAATACGGCAGAGAGAACGATTTACACACAACAGGACAACAAGTAACGCTGAGATGACAACAAAACAAATCAAAGAGTTGTGCAAGCTTTCTGAGGAATGCTTCTCCCTCTTGAGGCTCGCTGTCGCAAATATGCACCTTTCGGCAAGATCATACTACCGCACGATTAAACTCGCCCAAACAATCGCTGATCTCTCAGATAGTGAGAGCATTCTTCCTCACCACATCGCCGAAGCACTCCAGTATCGCCCCCACCTCGAGACGGTGTCATAAAAGCATAGTTTCATGCTAGGATAGAAAGGTTCCCATGGCCAAGTTATATCCGTATCTTCTCTGTCTATTCGTCTTTCTTCTCGTCTTTGTTGGCTATTTTCACCGTATAACTGCGTTTACCCAAGATCTTGGCAGGCACATTCTCTTGGGGAAAATTATTTTCACGACACGCACCATCCCAGACACAAACCTGCTCTCCTACACGTATCCAACATTTCCGTTTCTCAACCACCACTACCTCTCAGAGGTTTTTTTCTATCTCATCTATGAAAGCATTGGAACTACCGGTCTTTTGCTACTCACAACCATCATCATGCTTGTCGCGGTTGGGTTCGTTTTTCTCTTTGCTTTTAAACGTACGGGTGTTGCTGCTTGCATCGCAGCACTGCTTCTTCTCCCAATCCTTTTTGAGAGAACGGATATAAGGCCTGAGATGGTGAGCTTTCTCCTTTTTGCAATCTTCACGACACTGCTTTTCCGCTATAAGGAAAGACCAACTATGGCTGTATTTCTCCTTCCCCTCCTGATGCTTCTGTGGGTAAACCTCCATATTTATTTTTTCACAGGTATTGTCCTTGTAGCCCTTTTTCTTCTTGACGGGGTTGTCTCCAGTAGGAGGAATATCTGGTGCCGTTACAATCGTGCGCTTGCTGTCGTTTTTTTCCTCTCCCTTCTTGCGACACTTCTTAACCCTCATACGCTCCAAGGAGCCCTCTACCCTCTCTCTGCACTGAGAAACTATGGCTACACGATAGAAGAAAATCAGACGATTTTCCTCCTTGAGTCACTTGGGTTTCAAAAAACCTCAGTTACCTATTTTAAAATAAGTGTATTCCTCTTGTTTTTCGTTCTTCTCTTCAATATCATGAAAACANNAAGACCCATTGATTGGCTCCTCACGCTTACGTTTTCAATTGCCGGAGCTGTAGCTGTCCGCAACCTTCCGCTTTTTACCCTTGCCTCCCTTATTCCTTTTGCAACAAACCTCTCGCCTTTTCTGAAAAGGTTTTCTTTATTATTCAAGGAGTCACCAATACGAAGGAGACTCCTTATAACCCATGCAGTTTTCTTAATTCTTATTTGCTTTGCTCTCTGGCAAATAGTCGCAACAGCCCAAAAAAATGAATTTGGGTATAAAGAAGATCCTGGGGCAGTAAAAGGCGTTGATTTCTTTATCACTCACAATTTGCAAGGGCCACTTTTGAATAACTTCGACATCGGCAGCTACCTTGCATATAGGCTGTACCCAAAAGAACGGGTATTTGTAGACGGTCGGCCTGAAGCATACCCTGCAGCTTTTTTCAAAGAAACGTACATTCCGCTCCAAGAAGATCCTAGTGTTTTTGCAAGAGTCGACAAGCAGTACGGATTTAATACGATTTTCCTCTCCCACACTGACCAGACGCCGTGGGCACAGACGTTTCTCGTCTCGATGTTACAAAACCCCTTGTGGAAACCAGTATACCTTGACCAAACAGTGATCATTTTTGTCAAAAATACGCCGCAAAACGCCGTAATTATCAAGCAATTTGGCATGGATCCAGAAAACCTCAAGGCATCCAATGTCGATTCACAAGACAAACGCTATCTGTTACAACTGATCAGCTTGTATAGTGTCATTGGCCAGACAGACACGCTGTTTCAACTCCTCCAGCAATTGCTCGTTTTGGATCCAAAAAACTGTCAAGCACTCTACTATCGTGGCGCTATCGCTCAAGAGCGCCAGGATCCCCTCACAACGTCTTATATACTCTCTTATGAACGTACATGCAAAAAATCTTTATCACAATTATGACAACCGCTTGTTGCCTGATACAATAGTACTATGGACCTGCCTGGACTCAGCTCGCAGGAAGCAGCAACGCGACTCGTACGATACGGAAAAAATCTCATTGATCACAAACGATCGTTTGTAGGTCTCAAAATATTCCTTTCACAATTCCCTACCTTCATTAATCTCATTCTGCTTCTTGCCGCAAGCTTCTTCTTTTTTACAAATGATACGATTGATGGCATTTTTATCCTGACCATCATCATCCTCAATGGCCTGTTTGGCTTTGCGCAGGAATATAAAGCTGAAAAGTCACTTGAAAAACTCAAAACATACACACAGGCTATTGTTCGTGTGATTCGTGATGGGATAGAGCAGGAAGTAAGTAGTGTCAACCTCGTTCCCGGAGACGTCGTAATTCTTGATGAAGGAGAACGCATCCCAGCAGATGGCAAACTGCTTAAGGAACACAGCATCGAAGTTGATGAGTCAATTCTCACCGGAGAATCCCTCCCTGTTGAGAAAAAAGGGCTTGATCCTCTTTTCTCAGGAACGCTGATTGCAAAAGGCAAGGGAGTACTTGTGGTTGAGCAAACCGGTATGCATACACGTTTTGGCCAAATTGCCCAAAGCCTCGCGACGATTGAGCAGGAAAAAACTCCTTTGCAGAAAAACCTCACGACGCTGGGAAGAATTATCTCTCTTCTCGCACTCGGCATTGCACTTTTATTGGTTCCTCTTGAGGCATTACAAGGAAAAGAGCTTCTCCCTATCCTTCTTATCGCGATAAGTATTGGCATAGCAGCCATCCCCGAAGGTCTGCCCGCTGTTATCACTATTGCTCTGGCTATCGGGACGAACCGTATGGCAAAAAGAAACGCAATTGTGAGGCAGATGCCTGCTATCGAGACACTTGGCGCAACACAGATTATTCTGACTGATAAAACCGGCACACTGACAGAAAATAGCATGCGTGTTCGTAAGTACTACCTGCGGGAAGAACGTTTTTTCACTAAGCTCGTTCAGGCGTGTGTTTTGGGAAACACTGCATCGCTTATCCAAAAAGGGCAAGGCATGGATATTGTGGGTGATAAAACCGATGGCTCCCTGCTGGTGTGGGTCAAGGAGCATCACAGAAGCATTAAGGATATCATTAAGCTTGGAAACGTCATTGATGAGCACGTATTCGATGTAGCCCGCAAAACAATCACGACGGTCTGGGAATTCGAATCCAAAAAACATATCTTTGTGAGAGGAGCTCCTGAGGTGATTCTTGACCACTCAATTCTAAGTGACAAAGAAAAAATGCATATCACCGCACTCTACGAGACCTATGCCAAAGAGGGCCTTCGTGTCATAGCGTTTGGGACAAAAACACAACGGTTTGAGGGCAAAAAATCACGTGACGAGTTAGAAGAAAAACTGACGTTTTTAGGGTTTGTCGGTATTTATGACCCACCTCGCAAAGAAGCAAAAAAAGCAGTTTTAGATGCTGCCAAAGCCGGCATCAAGGTCATGATGGTCACTGGAGACAATGAGTTTACAGCCCTAGCAATCGGCAAGGAGATTGGCCTCCTCCAAGCTGATGAGGATGTACTAACAGGCGAAGAGCTTGCAAAATTGTCTGATGAAGAACTCCTTCTACTTCTGTCCAAAGTCCGGATTTTTGCACGAACCCGACCCGAGGACAAGCTGCGACTGGTGACACTCCTGAAAAAGCAAGGATATGTCGTCGGAGTCACGGGAGACGGCGTGAATGACGCATTAGCACTCAAAAAAGCAGATGTTGGCATCGCCATGGGGCAAACTGGAACAGATGTCGCAAAAGAAGCAAGTGATATTGTGCTGGCAGATGATAACTTTGCCACCTTGATACGAGCAATTGAGGAAGGCAGAACCATTTACCATAATATTGTGAAAGCTGTCACGTATCTTCTGACAGGCAATCTCTCCGAGCTGGCACTCGTCTTCTTAGGTTCAATGTTTGGCCTCCCCACCCCTCTCCTTCCGACACAGATTCTTTGGATTAATTTAGCAACCGATGGTATACCCGCTCTCGCCCTCGCAACAGACACAAAAGACCCGGAAATCCTCAACCACAAACCACGCGACCCTCGTGTGCCGATTTTGACAAAAGAGAGAATTTTCAAAATTGTTCTTTTCGGCGGAACACTCGCTCTCCTTCTTATTGGTATTTATTTTCTTCTCCTTCAACATCTAGACGAAATGCGAGCACGAACAATTATCTTTAACCTCCTCATCCTCTCTCACATGATCCTCGCTTTTATCATTCGCGGGCAGTCGCTCTTGCGAGTCAACAAACTCCTTCTTCTCGGTACTGCTCTTACAATCATCGCACAAATTATTATTACGACAACTCCCTTTTTCCAGGAGGTGTTTAACTTAGCTTTCTAAAGACGAAAACCGGAGCTGGACCGAATTAGAGAAAACCCATTAAACACTAAAGATGAACCAGAGCGGGTGACTCCAAGGAAGGGTTCCCGACAAGCGCTGAGCCCGTTGAAGCCTTCCTTGATTGAATAACTATAAATGCTTCACTAGAGCGAGCACTTGCGGGAAGGAATTGGAGGCAGGACCCGCGATGAGAAAGGCCTACGCGACAGGACCCATCTCTGAAGGTTAATATCCCTAGAGAAGGCGCTGCTGCTTCGTGTCCTCATGGGGAGGAGTAAGACCGAGGTGAAGGTATGCTTTCTGCGTTGCCATCCGTCCGCGAGGCGTCCGTTTCAAAAACCCAATCTGCATGAGGTACGGCTCAGTCATATCTTCCAAAGTCCCAATATCCTCAGCAATCGTTGAGGCAATCGTCTCAACACCGACTGGCCCTCCGCTGTGTTTCTCAATAATTGCTCGGAGATAGCGGACATCGAGTGTATCAAGCCCCATACTATCTACCTCCAGAAGTGATAATGCTTTCTGTGTAAGATGCTTAATCACTTTCCCCTCCCCTTTTACCTGAGCAAAATCCCGAACGCGTTTCAAAAGTTTCAAGGCAATTCTTGGTGTTCCCCGCGCACGAATAGCAACCTCAGTGACACTTTCCTCATCTATACTCGCTTGCAACTTCTCAGCAGCTTTTTTGATGATAACTCCCAGATGCTCCGGATGATAAAACTGCAACCTGTGCACGACACCAAATCGATCCCGCAGAGGACCTGAGATAAGTCCAACTCTCGTCGTTGCACCGACAATCGTGAAATGCGGCAGATCAAGCCTGACAGTTCGTGCAGATGGGCCTTTACCAATCACAATATCCAGCGCATAATCCTCCATCGCAGGGTAGAGCGTCTCCTCAACGACTTTATTCAACCGATGAATCTCATCGATAAAGAGAATGTCGCCATTTTCTAGATTCGTCAGAATTGACGCGATATCCCCCGCGCGCTCCAAAGCAGGACCAGAGGTCACACGGATATTTTTTCCCATCTCACGCGCGATGATATGGGACAGCGTCGTCTTCCCAAGACCCGGAGGACCATAGAGAAGCACGTGCTCAAGCGCCTCTCCCCTTTTCCGCGCTGCTTCAATCGCAATCATGAGGGAATGTTTTACTGACTCCTGTCCATAAAACTCCTCCCACGAGCCGGCGCGAAGAGAAATAAACAACTTTTCTTCTTCTAATCCTCTGCTCTCACCTGAAGCCTTCTTTTTCTTTCGTTTTTTCGTATCTTCTGCCATAGCTTGTTATGGTTTAAGTGTTTGGTTGTGACTGCTGGTATGGGTGAAGTAAAAAGGCAAAAGGTTTTACCCTACAACGATACCTTTTCACTATACTAGCAGCCATACCTACACCTTGTTCCTATTTCCCTAGATACTTCAACGCAAGTCTAATCCTCTCCGACTGATTCGCAGTCTGTCCTCGTACTGCTTTTAGCGCATCCTGTGCTTCTTTCATACTATACCCAAACGATTTGAGCGCTTCGACCACATCTTCCCCTCCTTCTCCAACCATCTCGCCAAGTGCCAGCTCGCTGCTATCACCCAGCTTTCCTTTCAGTTCAATGATAATCTTTTGCGCATTTTTTGTCCCAAGGCGCGGGACACCTGAAAAAAACGCTGTGTCTGCACAGAGAATAGCACGCACGATCTCTTCTCGTGTTCCGTTTCCAAAAATACCCAGTGCTATCCGGCAGCCAATTCCTGAAACACCTAAAAGCATTTCAAACAACCTTAAATCTCTATGATCAGTAAATCCATACAACTCCAGTGCATCGTCCCGCACGTGGGTATACGTATAAACGACGACTTCGTCTCCCTGCGAAACCTGCGTCAAGACATGGAGCGGAGCAAACACCTTATACCCTATCCCATGCACATCAACAATAAGATAGCTGAATTCTTTGAGCGCAATAGTTCCCTGGAGCCGGGCAATCATAGAGGTTCTGCGATTATACCACACTCATTTTCGCTTGCCATTCCGAAGTTCCGATGGCTACCAGAACGAAGAAGGGTCATTCTGAGGCGTAGCCGAAGAATCTTTCCTCGCTGTCATTGCGAGGAGGAACGACGAAGCAATCTCTTAAAATAAGTTTTGGGGTTACGGAAAAATCTGCCCTTCTTGCGGTGAAGAATCTTCTCCTTGAGATTGTTCTTGCTCTGCGATAATCCTCTCTAAATTCTCTCTGGCCTTTACAAAGCTTTTCTCGCCAAATCGTTTCGCATACATATTAGTAGAATAAGACGTGTCTCCTTGCCTTCTTAATTTGTTAATTTCAGTTATCGTCGGTGAATGACCTACTAGCTGAGTAATTCTTTTCCATTCTGCTATCACATCGTCCGTTTTATACTTAACAGTTTTTCCACGTCGAGATTCTCTATTTCTATAATAGTCTAGAGCATCTTCTTTTTTTTGTATTGTAGAATGAACGTTGTTTGAAAATGCTCGTATATCCTCTAGATTTTGTAAGCGAACACCAGTAATGATGGTTCCTTGTTTGGCTCTTCCGACTGTTGGCCTATTTAAACCCAGACTTACGAGAAGATCAGTCAAAAAAAAGGCTGCTTCAATGGAAGATGTGCTTAAAATAATTTCGCCTATGGTGTTTTCTCTCCTCACAGTAACACTCCCTTTCTCTTCAAAAAACCCTTCAACGAACTTCCATAGGTATTTTTGTTGATCAAGTAGCCACTTATGCTGAGAAACTAATGTTTCAGGCCATTGGCTCCGTCTTAAATCTCCTAAAGACCTTGCTCTTTCTAGATCGTAAAAAGATACAGTCGGTCTTTCAAGTATCTTTCCACGAGCCTTTTTGTATGTCATGCGTGTTGCTGCGTTTATCTGAAATAGTCCTTCCCCATAAAGTCGAAATTGCGAAAGGGGTCCTTCATGTTCACAGCTTAGTGAAATCTCTCCAGTCTTAGCTACAACTCCACCCGCAGATAGGATACCAAGCATCCACGCCAATTCTTCTGAAGGTGTTAAATCCTGTTTTATCTCCCGCTCTGCAGACTTTCTTTTTTCGGCTAAACCTGATCTTTGTAATAATACTCGTGCGCCAGTCTTGTATTTATATCCAAATCTCTCGCTCAAATCAACATAAGAGGACAATTGGGAGGTTCTACCAGTTTGGAAATCAAGTAATTCCTCTCTAGCTGCATCTACCAAGTCTTGGGCTCTATCTGAATTAAAAACTTCTCCACGTCTTTCTACCCTTGCTAGACGTCGTTGTTTTGCTACGCCTGTTGCTCGTAAATAGCTTTTAACAGTAGTTGGTCTGTATCCAAACTGCTCGCTTAATTCCGCCGTTGAAGAAAGCCTGTTTATCTCTCTTGCGCTGAAACTCTCAGCTTCTCCTTTTGCGAACTGGATTAATTGTTGTTTTCTCTCAGATACCGGGGCTATAGCAGACTCCTTTCTCCTCAAACAAGAGAACCATCATTGACGCGTTCTGGTGTCTTTTGCAGCTTCTTCTTGTCGTTCTTCTACCCGTGCTTTTGCAGCATACACGTCTCGCTCTGTCTGCCGTTTATAGTCATAAAACGCCCGAACAAGATCAGGATAATCAAAGCGGAGTTTCCCAAGTTTTCGAAGCACAGTGTCAATTGCTTTTTCTGATTCAAATAGCAACTCAGCATGCGTGAGGTCAATGGATTCTAAGTCTGAAGCCAAAGAAGTTAGTGCTCTCTGCAGATGTTCATTGTTGAACCGTTTCCGCCTCTCTTCGCTGGCTCGTCGATCCAACAGTACTTCCTCCTCGATGGCTGGAATGGCTGCTTGCGGTTTAGTTTGTGGTGCTCTTGGCACACTAACCGGACTGGGAGATATTCTTGCTCTTTCTCTTTGTATCTTTATTGCTGGAGCAAGCCGTATATCTCCCCTTACTACGCGCATTTGCACATCCTCAGGAAGCTCCCGAAGTTGCCTCAGCGTTTCACGCGCAGCTTTCTCATCTCGTACACCTGTTTCACGAACGAGGAAATGCGCAATACCTGTTCCAATCTGTGGACCAAACCCTTCTTGCAATGCGTCGCCATATATTTCGTTAACGAGTCCTGTTGCTTTGAAAAGATCGATTTCCTGACCAATTTGGCTATTGGCTGCCTCGAGCGCATCGAGCATTTCCTGCGCTTTCCGCGACAGTGCTTGCGGAGATTCAGTAGCTACAAGTCCTTGAAGAATGTTGCTTACATAAGTAAGACTGTTTTTTATTGTCTCTTCGCTCACTCCACTTGCAACGAATTGTTCTTTCTCCTCAATGAGTTGTGTTCGAAACGCCTCTGCTTGACTTGCTACTCCATTTGCTCGGCGTATAGATGCGACAATCCTTGGCAAATCGGCATCAGCCAGAATTGTCTTAGCACCAAGCTGGTCAAGTAACATTCCCTCAGTCTGAGTTAATCCTCCCTGTGAACCGCCTTGATAGGCATGAACCAATTTGTCCCGATTGGCTATTTGTCTCACCTGCACGTAAACGTTCTCTGGGGAAGCTGCGCGCACAATTTTTTGTATACTTCCTAAGTCAAGCGTCTTATCTCGAAGTGCTTCTCCAATTGCAGTAATTCCTTGCTGCTTATTTGGTTCCTCAGCAAGTCGTCTCAGTGATGCATCAATCATCTTGCCAAGCTCTTCACGCGCTCCCTCTCGCTCGCCAACTTGCGGAAAAGCTTCCGAAAGCTTTCTTTCGACTTCCGGTGCATACAGCATGCCATAGATCTGTTTTACAGCTTCGCGTTGTCCTCCAATGACTGGCGATGCACCGCTGACGAGCATAAATGCGGAGCGTGCTACCTCTCGTGGAATAAGCCTTGCTTCACGAATGATCGATGCCATTTCAAAAATCCTTTGCTCAAGCACCACTCGCTCCTCTAGCGTTTCGTCTGCCATTAATGCTTTTTCCCGCTTGAGCATATCGCGAAGCATGTACTCGTTTATAGTACCTTGCGTTAAGACGCTCATAGCGGCAAGTGCAGAAAATCGTTTTGCTAGATCCTCGCCAACCATAGTATCCCATCCGTTAATAAGATGCGCAGCAATTCTATCTGATGCGATTGCAGAATGTTCAGCTGTTGGTGGAACGACTGCCCGGAGGTACTGCAGCATTGTAAGCGTCTGTTTCCCTTCCTCTGGCCGCTCTTCAAACGGTACTATACGAGGATTTCGTAATACAGCTCCTGTTACATCTCGGACGTTAAAGTTAAAATTTGGATGGGCTTTCTTTATCGCTTCGAGATTATCATGGACGTACTTAGTTCTCGTCATCCCATCAAGCACAAAATCTCTCACAACCTCACCGTGGGCTGAAGAAAAACTAGCAACTTTAACCACTTGGGGAAGGTCAAACTGATCAGGAGAAAAATGAGCGTCCATTCGCTGGTATGATTCAGTGTTTACGATAAGAGCAGCTGGATTTTGCTGCATGAGGACTGAAGGGTCTACAAATGAAATTCCTGCTTCAGGAAGACCGCTTCTTTCTTTCTTTCTGCGTCAGCTACCATAGCTTCGAGAGTTTATCAAACTATAAGTCACATGTCAAATTCGTCAGGGTAGTTGATACGAAAACGCGTGAAGACGTACGAATATTGTGGCCCTTGACAATACAGTTGTACAACTGTACAATTGTATCATTATGAACTTCGTGACGACCAACATTCGCCTTCCTGAAGATACGTATCTTGAGCTTAAAGCCGAAGCAGCCAAGAAGCGTAAAACTCTTTCTGCCATCATCCGGGAGAAATTACATGTCGGAAAACCCAAGGAAAAATCGCCGGAAGAAATTCTCCAACAGATACGAAAACATGCAGCAGAGAACACGAAATACCTGAAGGGTTTTGATTCTTTAAAAGCACTTCGAGAAATTCGCGATGAACCTGCATGGTAGTCATTGACGCTTCTGTCGCCTTTAAATGGTTCGGCTCTGGGGAAAAACACCGAGAGCAGGCTTTACAGATTCTCCATGCTCATCTTACGAAAAAGGAGGCTATTTATGCTCCTGATTTGCTTCTCTATGAGCTGGCAAATGCCTGGGCTACTAAATCGCAGCTTCCTGCTAAAAGGATGGCTCTTTATCTTAAGGATCTTCAGGATAGTCAGTTGCATCTGGCGAGGGTAAGCACTGCTCTTCTTCAGAAAGCAATCATGTTCTCTAAGCAATATCATGTCTCTGTATATGATGCAGCCTACGCGGAACTGGCAAAGGAGAAGGGATGCATCCTCTTTACTGCGGATGTCAAATTTCAAGAGCAAGTAAAACTCTCTTTTATTAAGAATCTAACTGAGTATACAGCTTAACTCCTTTTACTCAAAAAAACTTATTATCGAGGAGCTTTGTAGGAATATGCATGAGTCAAAGCAATCGCCAAAGCATCTGCGGTGTCGTCGATTTTTGGCTTTTCCTTAAGGCCGAGCTGTACCATCATCATCTTCTCTACTTGCCCTTTCTCTGCCCTGCCGTAGCCTGTGACAGCTATTTTTACCTGCAGCGGTGTATACACTGAAACCGGAAGCTTGGCTTGGGCTGCTGCGAGGAGCACCACTCCCCTCGCCTGCCCGACGATGAGTGCGGTTTTGGCATTGGTGTTAAAAAACAATTCTTCAATTGCCATAACATCAGGTTTTTCACTCTCGATAATCTTTCGCACGCTTTCATAAACCTCCCTTATCCTCTCTTCAAGCTTCATATCCTTCCCCGTCTCAATACAACCATAACTCTGAACTTTGAACTTTGAACTTTGCACTTCTATGACGCCCCAACCGGTTCTCCCAATGCCAGGATCAATCCCTAGTATTTTCATGAAGACATTATACGGTTTAGAATCGCTATATGGCTATATAGCTAAATAGCTATGTAACTATGCAACTATTTAGCTATGAAATATTTGTATTGCTCTAGGAATTCCTGTACAATACATACTTATCATGCAGCAAAGACACGCATTGCAAGCTGAAAAGCGAACGGTTTTAGGAAAGGCTGTCAAAAAATTGAGGCGGACCGGTTTTTTGCCTGCCAATGTCTATGGCAAAGGCCTTGAGTCAACGGCAATTCAGGTAAACGCCAAGGAGTTTAATACAGTCTACAAGGAAGCTGGTGAGACAGGGCTTGTCGATCTTAAGGTAGATGGTGAGGTGCGGCCAGTTCTCATCAAGAACCTCCAGCTTGAATATCCACTGCGAATCCCGCTTCACGTCGATTTTTACCAGGTAAACCTCAAAGAAAAAGTCAAAACAATGGTGCCAATTGAGCTTCTCGGTGAGGCAAAAGCTGTCACCGAAAAGGTAGGAACCATGATTCAACCGCTCTCAGAG
Source organism: Candidatus Levyibacteriota bacterium (assembly GCA_016188975.1). GTDB lineage: Bacteria > Patescibacteriota > Microgenomatia > Levybacterales > UBA12049 > JACPGQ01. The sequence goes on from JACPGQ010000028.1 coordinate 20,357, forward strand.
ATTGAAGTAGAAGCGCTCCCAACGGATCTGCCTGAAAAAATTGAGGTCAATGTTGAGCCACTTGCAGCACTTGATGAACAAATCACTGTAGCAGACCTTAAGATTCCAGCAGGCATTACTGTTCTGACTGACCCAGGACAGGTTATTGTCAAAATTGCTGAACTTGCAGCCCCAGAACCAGAACCTGTCGTTGAAGAAGCCGCAGAAGGTGCTGCAGAGGGCGGAGAAGCAGCAGAAGGCGAAGCTGGAGAAACCGGAAAAGCTGAAGGCGAAAGCGAGAAAACCGAAGGGAAAGAGGAAAAAACGGAAGAAAAGTCAGCGAAAGACTAATATAAAGACTTATTCGGATTCATTCGGACCAATGTATTCGGACCCGCCTGCCTCGCGTTGCGAAGCATTGCGGGCAGGTACCATTAGGATCCTATTTTCCTCGCTAACTCCTGGCCTGCCGTATCATTTGGATCAAGAAGCAACACATTTTCAATTGCCCTTTCTGCGTCCTCCCTCTCTCCAAGCGCATACGACACGACTGCAAGCTGGAAAAATGCGTCTTTATAGTCAGGATACTTAGCAACAACTCCTTCCCAAAACGCTTGTTGCGTCAGCAAACGTGCACGGTGTGCCTCCTGTCTTTGCAGCTCTTGCACGTTTGACCACAATTTCACGCTCATGACAATAATCGCCATCAGAAGAATACCGCTTATGAAACTCACAAAAACACTTTCCCAATGTGTCTTTAGTGTGGCAAGTCTGATCCAAGAACTGGATATTCGCAATTCGGGAATCTTTCGGGAAATACTCGGGGATTTTTGCTTGTCCGCCGTAGCCTTGACGAAGGCGGGAGTGTCCTTCTTTTTGGTCGTAAATTTCTTCGGCAGCTTTTTCATACATTCAATTTGTCATTTCGTTAGTACTCCATTCGAAATGACAACTACTTAGCCATTGGCCACGGCTGAATCATTATTGACTCCCCATGTCCAGGCAGCTTCCGATAAATCTCCTCTGTTATAAACGGCATAAACGGGTGCAGTAATATGAGAAGTATGAGATACGAATTATGAAGTATGAGATACGTAGAGGTATCAAGTCTATTTTTAACATTCTCTATATAGTTATCTGCATACTCATGCCATATAAATTGATAGAGAGTCTGAGCCGCTTCATGCAACCTGAATGCTTCGATATTCGCGGTTACTTCACTCACCAGCTTCTCCAGGTCAGCGATAAGTTTTTTATCACTATCATTTTTTGCAAGCTGCTTGAGTTCTTCGATGTTCATACCTCGCACTTCTAACTTCTCAATTCGATTCATGTCTATGAACCTACCAATATTCCACAGTTTGTTTGCAAAAAACTTCATCCCCTTCACTTTATCCTCAGACATAGGAATATCATTTCCTGCGGCAGTTGAGAAGATAAGTGCTATACGAAGTGCATCCGTTCCATATTTGTCAGAGACTTCAAGTGGATCAATCATATTCCCTTTACTCTTGCTCATTTTCTGCTTACTCGCGTCTCGAACCAATCCATGCAGCAAAACGTTGTGGAAAGGTATTTCTCCAAGAAGATATGCACTCATCAGAATCATCCTGGCTACCCAGAAAAACAAAATATCATACCCAGTCTCCAAAACGCTGGTCGGATGAAATGTCTTTAGATCATTGGTTTCTTCTGGCCATCCCAAGGTAGAAAACGTCCAAAGACCTGAAGAAAACCAGGTATCAAGCGTATCGTGATCCTGCTCCCACCCTTCAGCTTGCGGCTCATCAATTCCAACATACATTTCTTCTTTCCGATACCATACGGGAATACGATGTCCGTACCAAATCTGTCGACTAATGCACCAGTCTCTTAAATTATCAATCCAATGGTAATACGTTTTGACAAAATGCGAGGGAGATATCTTTATTTGTCCGCTTTCAACAACATGTTTCATCAATCTCTTAAGCGTCACTATTTCGCCACTTTTTATTCCTTTCAATGTTGAATGTTGCAGTTTGAAGTTTGCATTGACGCTCACCATCCACTGTTTTTTAATCTGAGGCTCTATGATTCCACCGCCGCGGTAATTTGTAGCGATTCTATGCGAGTAATGCTCGTCGATTTTTACCAGTAATCCTTTTTCTTTTAGTTTTTCAACGATTTGTGGCCGCGCTTTTTTTATGTGTACTCCTGCAAGCTCTCCGGCAATTGGCAGCAGTTTTCCGTCAAAATCGATTATTTGCTCCATCTCAAGACTGTTGCGTTTTGCAATCTCAAAATCTGTCCGATCATGCCATGGTGTAATCGTCATCACTCCCGTACCAAAACCCATATCAACAGCAGCATCTTTCACGACAGTTGCCTGGACTTTTCCATTTATCCACTCAACCTCAAGCTTCTGCCCGTTTTTATATGCACTGTACCGTGCGTCATCAGGATGCATCACCACATATTTATCGCCAAACTTCGTCTCCGGACGTGCAGTGCCTATCATGAAGGGTCCATATTGCAGATAGTAAAACGGAGTTGTCTCTTCTTTCCATTCAATCTCATCGTCTGAAACTGTTGTCTTCATCTTAGGATCCCAGTTGATAATCGTTTCTCCTCTATAGATAAGTCCCTCATCATACATACGGACAAATGCTGTGCTAACAGCGAGGTTTCGCTTACTATCAAGGGTGTATGCTTCTCTTCCCCAATCAACTGATGCTCCCATGCGGCGAATCTGATGAACAATGGTGTCATGGCTTTGCTTTGCAAACTCCTCAACACGCGTGAGGAAGGCTTCTCTTCCTAGGTCAAACCGCGTCTTCTCCTCCTCTTTATAGAGAATTCCCTCTACTTTTGATTGAGTAGCTATTGCAGCATGGTCAGTCCCCGGAAGCCAAAGCGTCTTCTTGCCTTTCATCCTCTGGTAACGGACAAGGATATCTTGAATAACAAGCATCAACGCGTGACCTATGTGGAGAGTGCCAGTAACATTCGGAGGAGGAAGGATCATGCAGTATGGTTCCCCATTTGGGTGTATCTCAGGCTTGAAATATCCCTTCTCCTCCCACATCTCATATATTTTGCCTTCGACATCTTTATGGTTGTATGCTTTATCCATAACGATACAAAAATAGCTACATGGCTAGATAGCTAAACAGCTTTAATAAGCTATGCAACTATGCTAACTATATAGCTATGCCTGAAAACATTGTACCATAGCCTCTATACTCGTTCAACGAAGCATGATTTTCGTATGAATCATTTCCCATATAGTCTCGTATGTGTTCCAAGCTCTACAAAAATAATTCTTTCTGCTTCTTCACGAAACAATGCACGCCAGTCAACTGTGACATCAATGCTTCGTATGCCTGCGTATTTGCCTGTTAGTGAATGGTTACGAAGCGCTGAATTCTCAGGATCTTCAAGGAAAAGTTCGAGCGCTTCTCGAAAAGCAATCTTGATATGTAGCGGTGCTGCTTTGCGTTGTATATTAAAAAGGTCAGAAAACTCTATACGAGGACTACTCTCTTCTTTTTTCATTCTCTATTTCTGCAGTGAGGTAATCAAGCGCATCCTTTCCTGTTTTAAACGATATAACTCTTCCAGCTTTTATATCCTTCTCTGACTCTTTAAGTGATTGACGTAAATATGCGTTTGGATTCTCCTCTAGCTCTACAGACAATCGTTTTGTTCGAATGAATTGTTTCAACAATACTTTTACTACTGCGCTTAACGAAAGCCCAAATTCATCCGCGGTCTTTTGCGCCTGTTCTTTTATGGTCGTATCTATTTTTACGTGAAGAGATGTAGTATTCATGTACATAAATTGTATACGCTGTGTCTACTTTTGTCAACTCCCAGCCTCCGACAATAACTCGGAGAATGATTAGAAATTACTTGCTGGCACGGTCTTATTGCGGGACTAGTACAGAGTAGTCATCTTTTCTTTTTCTGCTGCTCTTTTGTGCTTGTCAAAATAACCATTGGTTTGCCTGATTTGGTAATCATAATCTTCTTTTTCCCAAAATGAACTTCATTGATAATCTCAGCGAAGTTTTGTCGAGCATACTTCGCGCTTACTGTCTTCATGACGTTTTCTATTGTACCTAAAGCATGATCTAGCGTCAACAAAGGGTAACTTGTGTACATTATATACACTTTGTACTATTGACAGCGTTCTGTATTGATGTTATTGTGATTTCACAATATGAAAAATATATCAGAGCGCCACTTTTTTACTCCGTAGCCACTACCCTGTAGAGCCTGCGGAAAAAGTAGGCCAAAGCAGGTGGAAGGATGAGCTGAACCCTTCTTAAAATTCCGCGAGGATAGAGCTGTAATTTCGCAGTGTTATTTTGCAAATCTTAGCCTCAGATTTTAAAGTTTGCAAAATAACTGAAGCTAATTATTTCTGCGAAATTACACGCCAATGGACGATTTCTGTTTCTTCTTCGTTCGCTTCACTCGTCTCAGCCGTCGAGTCGTTGACCGACCGAGGCACCAAGCACGACGTCTACTGCGAACAG
>JACPGQ010000026.1 GCA_016188975.1 Candidatus Levyibacteriota bacterium
ACCCCGGGGGTGGAGTAGCTTTGCATCTACGGAGCCTAGGCTTTTCCAGTTTATTTTTGCAACGATGTTGCCGATAAGTCGAGGTTTGCCTGGGCCCGGATTTTCAGTCACCATATCAAAAATTCCCAGCCCCTCGGTCCGTTTTCCAACAGCAGGTTCATAGAATTTACCCATGAGTTGCTGGGCACCACAGACGAAAAGTGCTGGTTTATTATTTTCGATGAGCCATCTGATGGATTTTGTTTTGTTTCCTTTGAGATCACGCATGACGATATCTTGCTCCATATCCTGCGCGCCTCCACCGAAGAGGAGGTCTATATTTTTAAGTCGTTCGTCATTAGTCGTTTGATCAATCCGCATAATTTCAATGTCGATTCCTCGCCACTCGCATCGTTTTGTGAGCGCGATGATATTTCCACGATCGCCATAGGTACTCATAAGCTCAGGATATAGCCAACCAATGTTTAAAGATAAGGCGAACTTAGGCATAGGTTTGTTCAAAGAGAGCTGTATCTTCTTCAAGCTTTTTCCAGTGGAAATCTTGCATTGAGTCTCCACCAATCCAGTCGTAGTATGAGACGAGGGAAAGTGCCTTGAAAATTCGATAAGCAATCATCTTCTTTGCAAAGTTATCATCGAAAATCTCTTTATTTTCATATCCCGATTTCAGCCAACTGAACATTTCATTGTCGCCATAGTAGTATGTCCAACGGGCAAGATCCAAAACAGGATCTCCACCGCGACAGGTTTCGAAATCGATAATTCCGTTTATCCGCCCATTTTCAACAAGGATATGTTTTGGTGAATAGTCATTGTGGAGAAGTAAGCCTGGTCCGTCAAACAGCATTCTATTTCCCAGAAGAATTTGTACAGGCCGAGTAATGAGAGATTCGGGTTTTTGATGTTTCTTAGCGATACGTAAAAGTTGATCTTGCTCGCGTGTAGGTTGCATAATATATTCATCCAAGCTCGTAAACTCACCTTTTCCTTCTGCATCGAGATCTCCAAATCCATTTGTTTGTACCCTGTGGATTTTTGAGAGAATTTTTCCTGCTTCTCGACTGATAGGTTCAAGAATGGCTTGGTCAATTGTTCCTAGAAGTGAGGATAAGGGGGTTCCGGCAATTTTTTGATCTACACAAAAAGCAAGATTCTCATTGTTAATTTGCTCACGATGGACTAAAAGAATTTCAGGAACAGGTACTCCTTGCGCTTTTGACTTTGTGATTGCCCAACGCTCTCTCTCAAACGGAATGTCGTCCGATCGGGATATTCTCACAATAACATTTCCATTTATAGTAGTAACGTCATATACCTCGTTTGCTTCTCCTGCAATTATCCGTTCAAAACCTACTGGCTCTACTTTTGTTGCCATTTTCACGACATTTGCAATTGCCTCAGGAGGTGTATTCCATTTGGCGTGCTGTTGCTCTTGAAATGATATTGGCTTGTTTGGAGTTCTGAGATCTTTCATAATATTTTCCTTCCAGTGAGAATTTTTCTGATTTCAAGCATGGCTGAGTATGTGGGGAGAATAAAGAGCGTTTCTCCGGCTGGAACTCCCATAACAATATCGTCAAATGCTCTTTCAATAATCTCATACGTGTCGATATGGTTGACGACAGGGTGAGCGTATTTAATTCTTAGCGACATATCCCATGCTCTGTCACCAGAAACGTGCACGTGTGAATCTTTTTGGAGAAGATCTTCAAAATCGACATCCCAGATCCAGGATACGTCTCTGCCGTCTGGGATTCTATCATTAAGTAAAAACAAGTAATAATTCCCTCCAAGCTCTTTGATGGTCCGAAGTGACTCGTTCATACCTGTCGGGTTTTTGGAAAGGAAGATTGTTATGTTCCTGCCATCTCTTTGAAATGTTTCTTGTCTACCAAATGCTGGCGTCATGTCCGAAAGTCCGCTCAGGGTAGTTTTTTTATCAATTCCAAGTATTTGTGCTGTGAGAAATGCCGCGAGGCCGTTATACTGATTGTAGGACCCTACAAGGGGTAGAGAAATCTCCTCGCTGAGCACTTTTGGCCGTTTCAATCCACATGATGGGCATTTCCAATCCCCGAGATGTGAGAACTGCACTGAGGCGTATACCAATTTTTTACCACAACGAGGACAATAGATGCTGTCTGCCGCGTGCTCTGTTTTTGTTTTCTTTCCCGCTGCAAGTCCGAAATAAGAAGGAGACTGTTTCAGAGCCTCACATATCCAAACGATTAGAGGATCATCGCCATTGGCAATAATTTCCGTCTCAGAATGCAACCGCGAGAGAGTTTCTTTCCATTTCATTGCGATAGTCCGTACCTCACCATACCTGTCGAGTTGGTCACGGAAGAGATTGAGGAGGACTAAATATTTTGGTGTTACTTTTTTAAGAAGCTTTGTCAACGCGTTTTCATCTACCTCAAAAATCGCATGTGTCTCTTGTTGTGCCGAAAGTATAGTACTATGTAGTATTATACTTGACGCAACTCCATTGAGTAAATTGGATCCTGATTCGTTCTGGAAAACGCTCATGTTGCTTTTTTCAAGTACAGTTGTAAGCATTCTGGCCGTCGTAGTTTTGCCGTTCGTGCCTGCAATGACGATTGGAATAATATTTTTCTTTTTGATAACTTCCTCAATAAAGTCTGGATTGAGCTTGAGGGCTATATGTCCAGGCCAAGTTGATCCGTGCCCGAGACCCGTAGTACGGATAAGTTGTGCAACGTGATAGAGTCCAAGAGAAAGAAGTTCATTTTTCATCTCACATTGAGCGCAGAGTTCTGATTCTTTCTTCAACAGGAGGGTGTGTATTGAAAAGGGAGGCAAACCAATGTGAGCCTTGTTTATTTTTAAACGGGTTTTCAATGAAAAGGTGTGCTGTTGCGTTTGTTGCTTCTTTCAGAGGCTCCTGATACGCTGCAATTTTTTCAAGAGCAGATGCCAAGCCCTCTGGGTATCGTGTCAGAAGGGCTCCTGACGCATCGGCTAAAAATTCTCGTTTTCTTGAAACTGCAAGCTGGATGAGGGTAGCAACTATAGGGGAGAGAAGTGCGAATGCGATTCCAAGCAGAATGAAGATTCCTCCACCCCTACTCCTTCTTCCACCTCCATAAAACATGCTGCGCATGAAAATATCTGCCAGAATAGCAACAAACCCTACGAGAATTGCGACAATTGCCATCAGCCGAATATCATAGTTTTTGATGTGCGATAGCTCATGTGCGATGACACCTTCAAGCTCAATTTTGGTTAGGCGTTCAAGGAGCCCTGTTGTCACGCATATGACAGCGCGCTTGGGGTCTCTTCCTGTGGCAAATGCATTGGGAGATGGGTCATTAATGATATATATTTTGGGCATAGGCATTCCGCTACCAATAGAGAGATTTTCAACAGTGTTGTAGAGTGTTGGATGGTCTTTTTTCTCGATTGGATGGGCTCTGGCTGTTGCGAGTAGGATGTGGTCTCCGAAATAGTAACTTCCAATACTCGTTAGGCCGGATGCTATGAGCGCAAACACTGCAAAGGCAAGTGCCTCTCCATGCGCTCTGCCGTAGACATACCCAAGCGTTGCAATGAACGCGACAAAAAGAACCATAATCAGGATTGTTTTGAAGCGATTGGCCGAGATTTGATTGTAGATATTCATACAATAATTTTCTCCATTTATCCCTCTCCCATATGGGAGAGGGAGGAGGGAGCAATGAAACAATAACAACAAAAAATTAATAGGGTTAGCCTATTTGGTATGAGATCTCTCGCTTACACCAAGTCAGACTTGGTCGAGTAAGACTCGACTTGGCTTACGCTCGATATGAAAAATCGTACTAGAACTGTACCTTAATCTCCTTCTTCTCTTCTTCTGTTGCCGCAAAGAACTGTTCTGCCTTGAAGTTAAACAGTGACGCAATAATCATGTTTGGAAATACAGCAATTTTGGTATTGTAATCAAGAACTGTGCTGTTATAAAACTGCCGTGAATATGCGATCTTGTTTTCCGTGTCAGAAAGTTCATCCTGCAAGGTTTTAAAATTCTCCGTAGCTCTCAGATTTGGATATGCTTCTGCAACTGCAAACAGGGATTTTAGAGCGTCTGTAAGCATGTTATTTGCTTCGGCTTTTTTCTCAACGGTACGAGCGCTCATCAGCGCAGTTCGTGCTTTTGTCACGTTCTCAAATACCGATTTTTCGTGCTTTGCATACCCTTTTACTGTCTCGACGAGATTGGGGATGAGGTCGGTTCTTCGCTTGAGTTGGATATCTATTTGCGAGAATGCTTCCTTTACCCGCATTCTTGCTGCAACAAGTAAGTTATAGAGAAACCACACAAATACCACGAGGGCAAGAAGGATCAGACCAATAATGAGTGGTGTCGACATAACTATTCACCTCCTCTGGCTTCGAATTATGAATTACGAAGAGCGAATTATGAATTCTCTATGCAGCAATTGTATCAAATTGGAGACGATTATTCTCTATTGAGTAGCCAGGAGGTAAACGTATCAAGCGGCCATGAGTTGACAATATTTGCTTTTGTGGCCCAACCTCGTCTAGCAACACTCACGCCGTATTGCATCAAATCCATCTGTGATGCCGTGTGACTGTCGGTATCAATAATGAGGAGAACGCCTTTCTCAACCGCCTTTCTTACTATTTCGTCAGGAAGGTCAAGTCGAGTCGGCCATGCGTTTATCTCGAGAGCTTTTTTGTGGGATTTAGCAAACGCGAAAAGTTCTTCCCAGTCTACCTCGTAACCGGAGCGTTCATTAATGATCCTTCCTGTGGGGTGGGCTAGGATTTTTGCCTTGGGGCGTGAAAGGCCTTTGATAATTCGTTTTGTCATTTGTTCTTTTGGCATCGAAAAAACAGAGTGGATTGACACGATCGCTGCATCAAGAAGTGAAAGAGCTTTCTCATCGATTGCTAAGTCTCCACTTGGTTGGATATCAGTTTCGAGCAACTTAAATATTCGAATACTTTTATTGCTCTTTTGAACTTTTTCTATCTCATTATTCCTTTTTTGGGTAAGTGTGTATATTTGTTGTGCTGTGTGATTTCCTGTACTTGGATTGTGCTCGGAGAATCCCATGTAGCTATACCCTCGTTGTTTTGCCGTATCCACCATCGTCTTGATCGTATCAGCTCCAAGGTCATGGCTTGGCTCTATCGGAAAATTTGAATGAAGATGGAAATCCCCTTTTATATCCTTAAGCTCGATAAGTGGTGGCAGGTCGTGTTTTAAAGCACGTTCAATTTCTCCGGTATCCTCTCGTATCTCAGGCGGAATCCAGTCCATGCTCAGTGCTTTGTAAAATTTTTCCTCAGTGTCATACGTTTTCATGACTTTTTTGCCCTGATAGGTCTGCTTAATGCCTTTCTCAGAAAGGGACCAGCCCTTTTTTAGCGCTAACTCTCGGAGTTTTATGTTATGTGCCTTGCTGCCGGTGAAGTGTTGGAGGAGAGAGCCAGCGAGCTCTGGCTTCAGAACCATAATATCAATTTGCTTACCGCCGCTTATGATGATTGATGATGTTTGGGGTCCTTTCTCGATCACACGATCTTTGTAGGGGTATGCGACAAAATGTTTGATCACCTCGTCTAGTTTGCCTGATGTAACAGCAAGGTCGACATCTCCGATGGTATCACGTCTGCGCCTGAGACTTCCCATAGCATAAGCATCTTTCACGTATTTTGACTTTCGCAGGTAGGTAAGCATCTTTTCGGCAAGTTCATTGGCATAGGGAAGAACCATACGTCCCGATTTCGTTTTGCCGAGACGATATTCTTGAACTGCACGCAAAATATCTGCCTGTGATTTTTCTCCGAAGCCCTCAAGATCAGCGATTTTTCCTGACTCAGCTATCTTTGCAAGATCATCAATAACTGTTTTGGGATTTGTAAATTTGAAAACCGAGACGAGCTTGAAGGCTTTTTTGGGGCCAAAAGAGGGAATATCAAGAAGGGGAAAGACAGCTGGCGGCACTTCTTTGAGTACTGTTTCAAAATGTTTTACCTTTCCGGTACGAAACAGTTCCGAGAGGTGCGCCTGAATTGAGGGGCCCACTCCCGGGAGTGTTGCGAGTTTGTCTTCTTTATACAGGTCTTTTGCCTCAGTGGTTGTTTTTTCTATTGCGTCTGCTGCTTTTTGGTATGCGATGATCTGGAAGTAATGTTTTTTCTCATCCTTAATTGCATATGAAGCAGCGATGGTTCGGAGCAAATGGGAGATTTCCTGATTTGTCATCGCCTTTACTCTAGCAAAGGATTGACGACCTTGCAAGGATTTGTTAGGATACTACAAGATATTTTGCGGTATGGGGTGGTAGCTCAGTTGGTTAGAGCGCCTCCCTGTCACGGAGGAGGTCGCGGGTCCGAGTCCCGTCCATCCCGCAAATTTATGGCTTATTTCTTCTGCCCAAGAATTTATTCATTTGATTCCTCTGTCCAGGAAGGGGTGATACAGAGATTACATGGCAGGAAGAAGAAAAACAGCTACCAGGCGAAAAAGCGCGTCAAGAGTAGTGCCACGGAAACATGAAGCCAGAGTAAGACGTGGAGGAGTTGGTGACTATTTCAAGTTTAGCGAATCTTACACAAGTCTTATTTTGGGAATTGTCGTTGTTATCATAGCAACCGTACTCCTTATTTCATTCTTAAGGGGTCGTGAATTCGGCAAAGTGCCACAGGCACCTGAGATTTCATCAACAAAAATTGAGCCAGAGGCAACAAGCACTCCGGCAACTGGTGAGGAGCAACTAACCCCAACGGTTGAGCCAACTCGACAAGTCGTACAGAAGACGCCAACATTAGCGCCAACAGCTCCACCACAACCACAAGTAAGCGGTAAAGGAACGTACACAGTGCAAGCTGGAGATGACTTGTGGCATATCGCTGAGAAAGTATACAAGGATGGGTATAAATGGACGCTTATTGCGCAAGCGAACGATATCACCAATCCAGGTATGATTTTCAAAGGTGACGTGTTGAAGATACCAGATGTCAGTCAAATTCCGTCGCAGCAACCTGAACCGGGAGCAAAGGGAGGACAGCAGTCGGCACAGCCAACAGCGATTGTGGGCAATAGGTATACGATTCGACGTGGTGATACGTTGTGGAGTATCGCCGAAAGGCGTTACAACAACGGGTATCGTTGGGTTAATATCGCGAAGGCAAATAGTCTGACGAATCCGGATTTGATCCATGCGGACAACGTATTGCAGTTGCCAAACTAACAAAACCACCGACAGCTTACTGAGGAAACTTTGAGGAGCAGGTGGTTTTGTGGTGGAATGAACACTTCCAAGGCACAAGCATCATTTTATCACAAATTCTGCCATGGCAAAAAATGTGATGCAAAAATCGGATTGTGAAGGTTGACGCGTTTATTGATTAGAAGCCAAAATTTCAGTAGAATGAGTACGCTTGCGACGATAGTTCAACGGCCCGCCTGCAACGCTTTGCGTAGCAATGCGGGCAGGTAGAATGCGGGGTTAGTACACCGGTAGTATGCCACCTTCCCAAGGTGGAGAAGCGAGTCCGATTCTCGTACCCCGCTCAGCAAATAGAGATTTCTAGTTATGTCAGATAAAGAGCCTAAGGCAAAACTAATACCTGTACCTTCAGAGCGAAAAAAAGCTGTTGTCGTCCCGACAAGACGCCCAGTTATTAAAATTGGAGAAGTGCAACCCTCTCTTCCTGCACTGACTAATGCTCGTGATTTCGTTGCAGCTTATAGAGCAAACATGGGACTAGCAAAGGATTACGGATTTACAATTCCCGATTTTGAACGAATGGCAAGAGAAGTGAAAGTAGCTCCAATAAGGCTCGTTTTTGAACTGCGCCATAGAGCGCCTGAAGGCGATATCGGTCACTGGATGCTTTTTATCAGGAGAAGTTCCCCGCAAAGCGTAGTCGTCTATGATCCTGTTATCGGTGTAAATACCCTGGACATTCAAGACGGAATTCACAAATTTCATGATGTAATGTTTAACGATCCTGAAGTAGAAGCGCAATGGGGACCAGCAACATACGAGCGAAGAGGAAAGGTAAAAATAACGACGAGAGAGTTGCTCAATCCGAGAAACGAGCAGGAATTTGAAGTTAATGAGCAAAGACTCCAGATATTAGGCCCATTGCAACAGCTAAGTACAAATCCAGCCGATTGCGGTCCGTTTGCGGTTTATGCGGCTGTTGTTGCTAGACAAAGTTCTAGTTGACGAGAGAGGGATTGTTTTGGTAGTATAAATCGTGCCCCTTAAAGAAAGTAAGAAAAAAACAAAATACATATTTGTTAGTGGCGGAGTAATCTCGGGAATCGGGAAAGGGAATGTCGTCGCTTCAATAGGGTTCCTCCTCAAATCTGCGGGCTACACAGTCGCCCCCATAAAATTTGAAAACTACCTCAATATCGATGCAGGTACCATTAATCCGATCGAACATGGTGATCCTTTCTTGTGCGAAGATGGCACTGAGGCTGATATGGACATCGGGACATATGAGAAGTTTTTGGGTGAAAATATGGGCAAGGATAATTTCGTCACTATGGGACAAATTTATAAGGCTGTCATCGATCGGGAACGCAGATTTGAGTATAACGGCGAGGATGTTGAAGCAATCCCGCATATTACCGATGAGATTATCTCTCGGATTGAGAAAATTGCACGTATAAAGAAGGCAGATGTTGTGATCATAGAACTTGGAGGTACTGCTGGAGAGTATCAAAACATTTTCTACTATGAGGCATCGCGCATTATGACGCTTAAAAATCCTGGGGATGTGATTCATATTCACGTAAGTTATGTTCCGACACCCGCACATTTAGGAGAACCAAAAACCAAACCAACGCAGCTCTCGGTCCGAATGCTTAATTCTTTGGGAATTCAACCGGATTTCATAGTTGCGAGGTCTGAAAAGTTCCTCGACAAAAGGCGAATAGATCGCTTTGCGCTTTTCTGCAATATGCATCCTGACGATATTATCTCCAATCCTGATCTTCGTACAGTGTACGAGATTCCGTCTATGCTTCATAAACAGGAACTTGATAAAAAAATTCTTGAGAAGCTGTACCTGCCTGTTAAAAAGCCTAGGCTTGAAAAATGGGACAAGCTTGTTGAGAAGATTATTGCAAAAAAGAGAAATACAATACGCCTTGCAATTGTCGGAAAGTATTTCGGGACAGGTGAATATCAGCTTAGAGATTCTTATGCAGCCCTTTTTGACGCGATTAGTCATGCATCTTGGGAAGTAGGGGTGGATGTTGACACGCGTTGGGTAGATGCGGAAAAGGTTGCCAAGGAAGGGATGGATAAAGTGGTTGGATTCGTTGATGGTATCATCGTCCCAATCGGCTGGGGAGAGAGGGGCTTTGAGGGAAAAGTAAAAGCTGCATCATACGCTCGTGAGAAGAAGATTCCGTACCTTGGACTCTGCTATGGCATGCAGATCGCATGTGTAGCGTTTGCCCGCGATATCCTCGGCTGGGAAGATGCAAATACCTCGGAAGTAAATCCAAAATCTTCACATTTGGTTATTGACCTTATGCCCAAGCAGACAGAGTTTATGGAGCGCAGGGCGTATGGGGGCACAATGCGCCTTGGGAAATGGGATGCGATCGTGAGACCTGGGACGAGGGCGTGGGATATTTATAGCAAGCACAACGCATTCAATGACAAAAAAACAGGCCTTACTTCAGAGCGGCATAGACATCGATATGAATTTAACAACAAGTACACAGACGACTTTGAGAAAGCAGGGTTTGTCTTCAGTGCACGGTCGGTTGTGGAAAATCTCGTTGAAATAATCGAGCTTCCTCCGAGTATGCATCCTTTCTATTTTGGTACCCAGGGGCATCCGGAATACAAAAGCAGACCACTTGCTCCACACCCGATATTCATAGCTTTCCTCGAGGCGTGCGTGAAACAACAAGTTTAGTGCAAAAAAAAACATTAAGACTCTTCACTATATTAAGAGTGACAAAGAAAGCCTGCAATGACAAACTATTTAGTTTTTTGATATAATACGTATCTATGATTTCGCAAATTAATTTTGTTCCTGGTGATCTTGTCCGTGTCCACCAGAAAATCAAAGAAGGCGACAAGACGAGAATTCAGGTTTTTCAAGGCACAGTGCTTGCCATAAAAGGTCGTGGTGAGAATAAATCCTTCACTGTCCGCAAGCTTGTCGGACCTATAGCTGTTGAGCGTATCTGGCCTGTTGCATCGCCAAACATCGAGAGAGTTGAAGTGAAGGCTCATTCGAAGAAAAAGGTCCGCCGCGCAAAGCTTTATTACCTCAGGAATAAGAAGAACTAAATTTCCTCGATTGCTCTATTGTCACATTGTTTCATTGTTTTTGTTTTGGTATGTCTTTGTCATTGCGAGGAGGTCGCTTAGTGACCGACGAAGCAATCCTTTACAATTGAAGCGAACTATCTTAAGAGATTGCTTCACGGAGTTTACGCTGAGCTTGTCGAATGTGTTCGCAATGACACTTGAGCGCTAGACAAGCACGAGCTATAGATCTACACTACTTTTGTGAGGCCGTCGACATTGATTTCAGGCAAAATAGGGGAGGACTATGCAGCTTCGTACCTTGAGAAGAAAGGCTACGGCATTGTTGAGCGGAATTTTAGGATCAGAAACGGTGAGATCGATATTGTTGCGATAGATCAAAGTGAAAAGCCGCCGACTTTGGTTTTCGTTGAAGTAAAAACGAGAGAAGGCAACGCATTCGGTGCCCCTCTTGAGGCAATAACGTATTACAAATTGAAATTCCTTATTCGGACAGCGACGTTCTACAGCGTAACACATTCGTGGTTGCCAAAAGGATTACGCATTGATGCCGTTGCTGTTTCGATAGGGCCAAATGCTGAATTATTGGATCTAGAGCATGTAAAGAATATTAGCCAGTAGTTTTTTGCAAGGAGTCTCCTATATAGGAAACTCCTTGACGAGGTTAGGTTAGGGACTTGATTTGGTTGCGGTATTTAATTGCGGCTTCGAAATCGAGGCGCTGCGCAGCTGCTTTCATTTCTGCACGCAGTTTCCTGATAAACATTTTCTTTTCATCTGGCAGAAGGACATCTTTTGTATTCATATACGCCAGCAAGTCGACTCTTTCAATTTCTTCATTTTTTTCTTCTTCCTCGACGAGCCGTGCGCGTATAGCTTTCTTGATACTTTTTGGTGTAATGCCGTGTTTTTTGTTATAAGTAAGTTGGACTGTCCGACGTCGCTCAACCTCATCGATTGCCCCTTGCATAGATTTGGTTGTATTGTCTGCGTACATGATGACCTCAGAGTCAGCGTGCCTTGCTGCTCGTCCCATCGTCTGAATAAGTGAGGTTTTGCTTCTGAGAAATCCTTCTTTGTCTGCATCCAGTATCACGACAAGTGAGACTTCGGGAAGATCGAGGCCTTCACGAAGCAGGTTGATGCCTACCAGCACGTCATACTCCCCCGTTCTCAATTTATCAAGCACATCTTGGCGGTCGAGTGTGATGATATCCGAGTGGAGGTAGGCAACTTTCATTTTCCGTTCTTCCAGGTAGCTTGCGAGTTCTTCGGCCATTCGTTTCGTGAGCGTAGTCACCAGTACTCGTTCTTTTTTCTTTACGCGTTTTTCAATTTCCTCCATAAGGTCTTGAATTTGTCCTGTCGTAGATTTTATGGTAATTACCGGATCAACAAGGCCTGTCGGACGGATAAGTTGCTCGACGACATTGTTGTTGTCATTTCGAATCCCCGACAAGTCGGGGTGAGAAATCTCCTGGGGATCTCTCGTCGCGGAGTTTACCCCGAGAGAAGTCGAGGGGTTCCTCGAGATGACAGCTGAAGATTTCGCTAAAGATATCTCATATTCATCAGGAGTTGCTGAGACGTAAACTATTTGATCGGCCCTTCGCATGAACTCATCAAACTTAAGCGGTCTATTGTCAAGAGCTGATGGCAGACGGAAGCCATAATCGATGAGCGTTTGCTTTCGTGACCTGTCGCCATTGTACATGCCACGTATCTGTGGGATCGTGATGTGTGATTCGTCAATCACAAGAAGCCAATCCTTTCCTTTGTGCGTGAAATAATCAATGAGTGAGTAGGGAGCGTCTCCGGGTTTTCGGCCGTCAAAATAGATTGAATAATTCTCAATGCCATTGACGTATCCTACCTCTTGGATCATTTCAAGGTCATAGTTTGTCCGCTGGGTCAGACGTTGGGCCTCGAGAAGTTTGCCTTGGTTTTTTAACAGTTCAGTTTGCTTTTCAAGATCACTGCGGATTGCAGTAAAAGCATCCTGGTATGTCGCGGGGTCTGTCATGTAGTGTTTGGCAGGATAAACCACGGTTTTTTCTACAAGTTTCACGATATCTCCAGTCAATGGGTCAAACTCAGCCATTTTGACTATCTTGCTGTTTTTGATGTCAATCCGTATACCGTTATCCATGTATGCCGGAATAAGGTCTATCGACTCTCCCCTTACTCGAAACACTCCCCTTCGGAATTCGTAGTCATTCCGTTCGTATTGCAAATCAGTTAGTCGTGCCAAGATATCTTTTTGATCTATGCTCTTTCCCTGTGTCAGTTCGAGAATAAATTTGCCGTATTCGACAGGGGAGCCGATGTTGTAGATACTTGAGACAGAAGCAACGACGATGACATCGTCACGTGTCAGAAGATTAGTCGTCGCTGAAAGACGCAGCTTATCAATTTCTTCATTTATCTCAGCTTCTTTTTCAATATAGGTATCAGTCGTCGGGACATAGGCTTCTGGCTGATAGTAGTCGTAGTATGAAACGAAATAAGAGACGGCATTGTTGGGGAAGAAGTCTCTAAATTCTTGGTAGAGTTGCGCCGCAAGTGTCTTGTTGTGCGAGATGACGAGCGTCGGCCGTTTTACGTTTCGTATGACATTGGCCATGGTAAATGTTTTCCCACTTCCCGTTACGCCAAGAAGTACTTGATGCTTGACATCGTTTTCCAGATTCTCAATGAGTTGTTTAATCGCCTGCGGCTGATCACCAGTGGGTTTGAAATCAGATTTGAGATCAAAGATCATGCAGGTATTTTAACATACAGAGTTTTTGAAGTGGGAAGTGAGATTTACTTGATATTGATATTTTGATGTCTTGAAGTTAGATTACACGATTACAAGCTTTCTCGATCTAGAAGTATACAAAGAGTCCTTTCAGTTGATGATAGAAATTGAAGAGCTGTTGAAGCTATTGCCCCTTTCAGAAAAATTTCTCCTGGTAGACCAGATGAGGAGAGCAGCTAGGGCTATTCCTGCCCTAATAGCAGAGGGTTATGCGCGGAGAGAATCGTTGAAAGATTTTCAAAGGTATCTTCGTGAATGTATAGGAGAGTCAAATGAAATGATTAACCATTTACTTCTTGCCAAATACAAAGAATACATCAAGAAGCCAGGATATGCGGATGAATTAATCGAAAGGTACAATGTTCTCGGGAGAAAATTAACAAATCTTAAGAATAATTGGCAAAACTTCAAATAGTCAAATATTCAAAAAGTCAAGTTCAAAAACCTCACATTTCCCACTTCAAGAAATCAAAATTGACCCTTTTTGTGTCACTTTGTCTTATTGACAAAAATACACGAAAAGTCGTATAAATTTTACAGACACTTTTTGTCATTGCGAGCGATAGCGAAGCAATCTTAGAGAAATATATAGAAAGTTTTTAAAAGATTGCCACGTCGCTAACGCTCCTCGCAATGACAAGGAGCAAACGCTATGCCAGGAGTATTGTATAGAAAAGAACGAGAACTGTTAGAATTCCTTTCTCAATTCCAGAGGCAATACGGGTATTCTCCAACACTCAAAGAAATTGCCGGGGCAACGGGCCATAAAAGTGTCTCTACGGTTCATGCAATTATCCGCACACTTGTTGACAAAAACTATATCCAGAAAGTAGACGGCAACGCCCGTGTCCTCAAGATTGTTGACCCCAACATCAGCGCTGTCATGTTGAAAAATTTACCGTCTATAGAATTGCCATTGATGGGATACATCGCAGCAGGGAAACCACTAGAGCCACATACTGATCCAAACGCTACATTTCAGGTCTCGGCATCAATTCTCTCGGGCCGTAAAACGGCATACGTCCTTCAGGTAAAGGGAGAATCGATGATCGAGGATGGAATCCTTGACGGCGATTACGTCGTCATTGAGCGCGTGCAGGATGCCACCAACGGGGAAATAGTCGTTGCACTTGTCGATGACAACCTCGCGACACTCAAGCGTTTCTACCGTGAAGGAGGCAAGGTCGTTTTGAAGCCGGCAAATGCAAAAATGGATCCTATTTATCCTTCTTCCCTGAAGATTCAAGGGAAGGTGGTGGGCCTCATTCGAAAGTACGTCTCCTGATATTTGCTGAATTACGTGAAACAGTACGCGGAACCAAGCTGATCGTGCTACAATACGCAAATGGGAATTCTGTACATAGTTGCAACACCGATTGGGAACCTTGATGATATTACCATCAGGGCAGTGAGAATATTGCTTACTGTCGATGCGATCGTTTGTGAGGATACACGGAAAACAGGATTGCTTTTAAAGATAATCCGTGACAAATATGCAGAGATGTGTTCGGATAACGATATGTATAATAGGTTAATGCATTATACACACGCTCAGACAAAAAACTACCATCAGAAACTGATTTCATACTATGAGCAAAATGAAATGCAGCGGATTCCTGGGATAATGAACGCGCTAAAAAATGGTTTAAGTATTGCCCTCGTTTCTGATGGTGGGACGCCGACAATTTCTGATCCAGGATTTAAGCTTGTCCGAGAGGCTATCAAAGAAGGTATACGAGTTGAATCGATTCCTGGCCCCACATCGGCAATCTCAGCACTTGTATCATCCGGTTTACCAACTGACAAGTTCTTGTTTCTCGGATATCCTCCCCGAAAAGCGGGGCATAGAAAAACATTTTTTGAAAATATTAAGCATTCTCAGAAATATATTAAAGCAACGCGTATCCTTTTTGAAGCGCCACATAAACTCGTGAAGACGCTTGAAGAAATGCGGGAAGTATTTGGAGATATGGAGATAGTGATAGGGCGTGAGCTCACAAAGGTTCATGAAGAAATCCGTCGAGAAACGATAAGCTCAGCTTTGGAACATTTCACCAAAAAAGAACCCCGCGGCGAAATCGTCATCCTTTTTTCCGAAAAATAACCTCATTTGGTATAATCCACTTCTCATGTCCTACCTGAATAAAGAAAGCAGTATATTTCGTTCGGAACATTTGTTGGAATTAAATAGCCCAGCAGAAGAAGTGTTTCGACAGGCGTACCGTATCGTCGATAGTAATACTTTTACGCGCATAGGAGCATTTGGTATTTTGTATGGTATTTCCGGTGACAATGAGGTTTCTGGCTTGCTTGAACAGATGGGAGCTTCTCCTGACGAAATTCGGTTTAGGATTTGTGAAGAAAAAGGGATTTCTATACTTCCAGAAAAACCAGTTGGTGCATCAATAAAAATTACACGGGGTGTTCTTGATGATGTGCTATCAGGAACAGGAAGGGATATTGTACGAGTAGCCAACAGTGTTGCAGAGAAAGCTAAAATAGGAAATATTGGTCCAGAAAGTTTACTTATTGGGTTAGTATTTGAAGGAACAAGTAGGGCTTCACGGTTATTAAAAGAACTAGGTATTGGTCCGACTCAATTACTGCAATTTGGGCAACCTGGTAACAAGTTTTGTTAGGATTTTCCTCCTAAGACCCGCCTTTATTTTTCGTCATAACGTACACGCATATCCGGAGCACGATCGTATAGATTCCAAACCAGAGAACGAATATGGACAGCGGTGGAAGCTCGAATGGGTGTTGGACGTAGGCATTCCATGGGCGTGTTTCCCTAAGCACCATATGTGTAAGAGCCAGAATAAAAGCAATATACCCAATTCTCAATAGTTTCCTCCACCAATTGCCCAGAATCCTCATAGCAAATGCATTGGAGATAAGCGCCATAATAGTAAAGATTTCAAGCGCTACGAGTGCTAAAACAAATGACACAAGTGATCGGCCATAAAGATACGAGGAAGGGAACGGAAAGATATAATTCAGATGGAAAATCGAGAGGTAGACATGCCCAATCGTGACGAAAAACCCAACGAGCCCAATTTCTTTTCGGTACTTATTGAACCTCGCAATACTTGGGAAGAAATATCCAAGGCTCCCTATGATAAGTGAAAGGCCCATGAGAAATATGCCCGTGTATGCGATTGCACTGTTAAACGTTCGGATAGAGAGTGGAGAACCAGCCAGAAAAACATAAAAGATAAAAGCGGAAAAAACAAACGCCGCAACGAAGATTACCCATATCCAATATACAATCGTCTTCATAAAGTCTTCTTAATCACATAGCCTTGAGTTGAGAACATAATCTTTTCTCTCTTGCAATACTCTATGAGTTTCGTTCTCGGTGTCGTGTAGCATTAGTATTCTTCGAGCGTTGATGTATCGCCAATTGGCTGACCCAGCTCTTTTGCTTTGAGGATTCTACGCATAATTTTTCCAGAGCGTGTCTTTGGCAGTTTATCGATAAATTCGATTTCCCGTGGATAGGCATGACCTGCAAGATTTTTTTTCACGTGTTCTTGCAACTTGCTTTTGAGATCGTCATTAGCTTCTACTCCAGGTTTCAGTACTACAAAAGCTTTGATAATTTCGCCTCTCACTTCATCAGGCTTACCGATAACTCCCGCTTCAACAACTCCTGGATAGCCGACGAGCGCAGACTCTACCTCAAATGGCCCTACTCGCTCGCCTGAAGTTTTGATGACATCATCAGCCCGTCCGATAAACCAATAGTAACCGTCCTTCTCCTTTCGTGCTCGATCTCCTGTGACATACCATCCTTTGACAAAATAACTTTCGTATTTTTCCAGGTTTGCCCACACTGTTCTCATGATTGATGGCCAATAGGGCTTTAGGCAGAGATTGCCTTCTTCACCATCGGGCAGCTCATTTCCTTCGTCATCTCTGATTGAAGCCTCCATCCAGGGGACAGGAAAGCCCATTGATCCGGGACGGATGTCTGTTGTCGGAAGGTTTGCGATCATAATAGATCCTGTTTCTGTTTGCCACCAGGTATCATGAAACATAATGCCAAATGCTTCTTTACTCCATAGTACTGCCTCAGGATTAAGAGGCTCACCAACAGACGCGAGGTAGCGAAGTGAAGAGAGGTCGTATTTTTTGACGAACTCTGTGCCTTTGGCCATAAGCATACGGACGGCAGTCGGTGCTGAGTACCATACCGTTACTTTGTGTTTTTGCAAAATACCATACCAGGTATCTGGGTCAAACCGTCCCCCATGTACGACTGTCGTTATCCCAAGTGTCCAGTTGGCGAGGATGCTGTAGACAATACCTGTCACCCATCCGGGATCTGCCGTACACCAGTAAATATCTGTTGGTTTGAGGTCAAGCACAACTTCTGCGCTCAGTCTCTGTTGTACCAGGCCACCATGCGCATGGACGATTCCTTTTGGCTTGCCTGTTGTACCTGATGTATAGAGCATAAAGGCATAATCTTCGGGATTTGTGTGGAAAACTTCGAATGTGTCTTCGTACGTTTCAAGTTCTTTTTGGTAGTCCACGTCGTCAACAACAAAGACATGCTCAAGATTTGGAAGCTCTGATTTGACCTGTTCTATACGGGGAAGAAGTTCCTTGGTTGTGAATAGCACTTTTGCCTTTGAGTTTGCGAGCCGGTCTTTTAGAGCATCCGGTCCGAAGGCTGAGAACATTGTACCGGCGATCGCGCCAGTTTTGACGATACCGATAAAACTTATGAAGAGGTCAGGGGTACGGGGAAGAAAGAGAAATGCCCGGTCGCCTTTATTCACGACGTTTTTTTTAAGAAGGTTTGCTACCTTATTACTCTTTTTAGAGAGATCCTCAAATGTAAACGTCGTCGATTCACCTTTCTCATTTTCATAAATGAGTGCGGTTTTTTGAGCGTTGCCGTTTGTGAGATGCTGATCAATCGCATTGTGGGCGATGTTGAGTGTGCCGTCATCAAACCAGACAAGCTTTTTTTCCTCTTTCTTCCAGTCAAACTGTTGATTTGCTACGTCCATGGGCAGTATATGTATTGTAGGCAGGTTTCTTAAGTGAATGCAACATTGTCATTGCGAACGTAACTGTTCACAGTCCTAACATATAACTGTCATCGTGAGGGTCGCCTACGGCGACCCGTGGCGATCTCATGAGATTGCTTCGTCATTTCATCCCAATTAAATCGGGATTCATTCCTCGCAATGACACGGTAAATGGGATTTTGTATAATGCAGATATGGCGAATACGAAGATACTGTACACAAGAGAGCAAATCGTCAGAAGGATTTCTGAATTGGCAAAGGAAATTGCCAGCGATTATAAGGGCGAAAAGGTAGTGATGATCGGTATTTTGAAAGGATCTTTTGTTTTTTTCGCAGACCTGATTCGTGAGCTTTATTGGGTAGGATTGACGGACGTGGTGGTCGATTTTATGACTATTTCGGCATACGGTGCTGGCACAACGCATTCGGGTCAGACACATGTGTTGGCAGACATTACTAGAGATATTCTGGACAAACACGTTATCGTTGTTGAGGATATTGTTGATTCTGGTCATACGTTGACATTTGTAAAAAAATATTTACTGGCAAAAAAGCCAAAATCCCTCAAATTTGCCGTTTTCCTCGATAAGATTGAGAGGAGAGAGGTGGAGTTCACCCTGACCCTCTCCCACAAGGGGAGAGGGGTAAGCGGTAGAGTAGTTCATGCAATATTTGGGTGTTGGTTGCGGATCTCCTTGTTGATTATCTTTCCTTCATTATCTAATTTGTAAATATAGACCTCACCTGTTGCAATTTCGAGTTTGCTGATATCATCATCTGAGATGTTCTCAAGATATTTGACGAGTGATCTGAGGGCATTACCTGATGAAGAAATAATGACGTTTTTTCCCGCTTTTAATTGCGGCAGAATTGTCGATTCGAAATACCTGACAACCCTTCCATAAACTTGCTTGAGTGATTCGCCTTCTGGTATGGGATAATCCCAGCTGCGTCTGATTTTCTGAAATTCTTCATCACCAAGCTGTTTTTTTATTCTCCACTTATTTTTTCTCGTATAGACGCCATAATCTCTCTCATTGAGCGCAACATTTTCAACGACAGGGATGGATTCTTTGTTGAGGTCTTTTTTTATGATGTTCAGTGTGTCTTTGTGCCGTTTCTGCACAGAGGTGTAGCCAAGATCGATAGGAATATCAGTTATCGTACTTGCTGCTTGTTTTGCTTCAGCTACTCCCTCGGGAGCCAGATCCGGATCGTCCCAGCCAGTCCATAGGCCTTGCTTATTGTAGGTAGAGAGTCCATGGCGAACGAGAATTAAGTATTCCATTGTTTCATTGCTTTATTGTTGAGCCGAAGGGTTGTCATTGCGATCCGCCATCTGGCGGAGAAGCAATCTCTTATAATTGAAAACATTTTTATGAGATCGCCACAGTCGCTTAGCTCCTTCGCGATGACGATCAATGGTTTTTCACGTTTAACTCTTCTTCAATTTGCATTAGTCGATTGTACTTTACCACTCTCTCACCCCGGACTGGAGCGCCGAATTTTGCAAAGTCTGCACCGACGCCGACAGCAAAATCTGCGATGAAGTCATCAGTTGTCTCACCACTTCTATGTGATACGATAACCTTAAGGCCGGCTGCTTTTGCTTTTTTCACGACATGTATTGCCTCAGAGACAGTGCCGATTTGGTTTGGCTTGATGATTATTCCCCTAATCATTTTTTTCTCAAGTGCTATATCAAGGCGTTTCGGATTAGTTACTGTGAGGTCATCGCCAGTCACGATCAACTCCTGTGGCGCTTTGGGAAGAAAGTTCGTCCATGCCGCAACGTCATCTTCTGCAAAGATGTCTTCTAAGAAACGTATGTTATATTTTTCTGCAAGGCTAAGATAGTAATTTCCCAACTCGTCTCCTGATAGCGGTTGGGGTTTGTCACGAAGTTCGTACTTGCCTTGTTTATAAAAGTGTGTTGCAGCTGCATCGATTCCCAGCACAACCTCCGAAGCACCTGTTTGTGCAATTGCTTCTTGAAGAAGTGCTAATGCCTCCACGTTTGTTGCAAGTTTTGGTGCAAATCCTCCCTCATCTCCGACCAGCGGCTGAAATCCTTTGGCGACAAGTATTTGGCGAAGTTTCATATATACATGAACGACATTCTGTATAGCCTCAGAAAACGAGGGTGCTATTGGTGTAACGATAAATTCTTGGATGTCAAGGTTGTCTCCGGCATGCATTCCCCCATTGATGAGGTTTGAGAGTGGTGAGGGAACATGCCACTCATTTTGTATGCCACTGATAGTACCAATATATTGGTATATTGGTATATCTTCACTCACTGCGATGGCTTTGGTACATGCTATTGAAATAGAGAGTATCGCATTTGCACCTAAGGCACTCTTGTTCTCAGTTCCGTCCAAGGAGATCAGCAGTTTATCAACTTCCTGTATGTCTGATAGATTCTTTCCAACAAGTGATTGCGCGATGATTGTATTGACATTCTTTACGGCCGTGAGAACTCCTTTTCCATAGTAACTATTTTGATCATGGTCACGAAGCTCGAGTGCTTCGTGTGCACCAGTTGATGCACCGCTGGGACACGATGCTGTAGCAGATATCCCAGATTCGAGCGTAACCGTTGCTTCGACAGTGGGATTGCCCCGTGAGTCGAGGATTTGACGAGCTGCTACTGACTGTATTTTCGCCATAAAGCAAAAATCCGAATATCTAAGCACGAAATACGAAACCCTCCTTCGCTAAAGCTTCGGAAGGGCAAAGCAAATATTTATTGCTTGCTCCGCGAAGTTCTTTAGAACGAAGTGGAGTTTCGGATTTCGGATTTATTATTTTTTATGAAGTACTTTCTGCTCTGCTTCATAGACGATTTTTCGCGTCTGGGCGATAGCGTCAGGTGATACTGACACGCTCGTTGCGTCCCAACGGACAAGTTTCTCGACAAGATCTGGGTATTGCGATGGTGCCTGGCCGCAAATAGAACAGGTTACTCCACGTTTTTTTGCGATTGTGGCAATTCTTTCAAGCGCCCAGAGCACAGCTGGATTGAGCTCATCGTACTCACTTGCTACTTCGCTGTTGTCACGATCTGTTCCTAAGATAAGCATAGTCAAGTCGTTTGATCCTATGGACACGCCGTCGATCCCGACATTTATGAAATCCTCAAGGAGAATAAAGTTAGAGGGTATTTCAACCATCATCCATAACTTGAATGACGCTGTGCGATAAAGTCCCGCAGCCGACATGAGTTTTTTGACTGCGATAAGTTCTTGGACTGTCCTAACAAACGGAATCATGACCCACAGGTTTTTTAATCCCATTTTGTTGCGGACGATTTTTATTGCCTCAAGCTCCATATCAAACACTTCCGGGTCATGCATGTATCTGAATGCCCCACGGTAGCCGATCATAGGATTTTCCTCGTGTGGCTCATATTCTTTGCCGCCAATTAGTCCGCGATACTCGTTTGTTTTGAAATCCCCTGTGCGGTAGACGACAGGACGGGGGCTAAATGGTCTGGCAAACATCGCCATTTGTTCAGCGAGTTTTTTGATGTATTCATGCTTCTTGCCGTCCCGGATCATTTTTTTCGGGTGCACACCGATATTTGCCATCATAAATTCAGCTCTGAGCAGTCCGATTCCATCAGCCCCCATGCCGCTTACTTTTTCTGCGATATCCGGTTGGGCAAGATTCACCATAACTTTCGTTGCTGTCTTGAGGTGCTCTGTTGGTTCAGACGTTGCTATGGTACCCTGAAACCCGCCTTTATAGACGACTCCTTCTTTTCCGTTTACTGTGACGACCTCGCCTGCCTTTGTTACTTTGAGTGCTCCTTCTGCCCCGACGACAGCAGGAATACCCAGCTCCCGTGACACAATTGCGGCGTGTGATGTCCGCCCGCCTTTCTCCGTAACAATTGCTGATGCTTTTTTCATAGCTGGAACGTAATCAGGATTTGTTTGGGGTGCGACGAGCACATCGCCAGGAAGTACTTTCCCGATATCTGCAACTGAGGTGATAATCTTCACCGGGCCTGAAGCGATACCCGGCGAAGCGGGTGATCCTTTAAGGATAACCTGCATTTTTGATAGGTTTGTCGTTGGCTGTTCTTCTTTTTTTTCACTTATTGTCGTAATAGGTCGTGTTTGGACGATATAAATATCATCTCCCTCAATTGCCCATTCGACATCCTGTGGGAAATAGTAGTGTTTTTCAAGTTGCTTACCGAGGTGTGCAAGCTTCTCGATTTGCTTGTCTGTTATTTTTTGTTTTTTCTGTTCTTTCTTTGAGACAGCAACCTCCTTATTTTTATTGCCCACTTTAACAAGCTTTTTTTCCTGCGCCTCCGTAGTTTTCGTCGTTATTGAGAGATCATGTTTTGCTACCTCGTAGTGGTCGGGTGTCACTTGTCCTTGGACGATCATTTCTCCGAGGCCATAAATTGCCTCAATAACGATCTTTGTTTTGTCATTTGTCACAGGGTCAATGGTGAACATGACGCCTGATTTGTCGGACGCTACCATTTTTTGTACCACAATCGCGATGCCTACTTTGAAGTGGTTGAAGTGTTGCTCCGTACGATAAAAGATTGCACGAGCCTCAAAAAGCGATGCCCAGGCTGCTTTTACTTTCAGGAGGAGATTTGCCTCGCCTTGGACATTGAGGTACGTTTCCTGTTGCCCGGCAAATGACGCGTTTGGGAGATCCTCTGCAGTTGCTGATGACCTGACGGCAACAAGCGTATTCATCATCGGTCCACCAAGTATCTTGTACGCATCTAAGATTTCATTGATAAGTACATCCGACATCTCTCCGTCCATGATAATTTTTTTGATGTGTTGGGATACTTGCTGGAGAGATTCAGCCTTATCCGGATTGAGTGTGCCAAGAAGGTGTTTTATTTTTGTAGTAAGCTGATTCTCCTTGAGGAAATGAAAATATGCATCTGAGGTGACGACGAAGCCATTAGGGACAGGGAAGTGCGCTTTTGTCATTTCGCCGAGGTTTGCGCCTTTTCCTCCGACTGTTGGAATATCTTCCTTATCAATGTTTTTGAACCAAGCAATAAACGTCGTTTTTGCCATCCTCATCGATAGTACTGTATTAATCGCTTTGTAATCAAGTCCCAGTTATTATAATAGCGATACGCCATACTGTCATGACAGAGGAAAGACAACAGTCTGACAAAGTCATGTTAGGTGAATTGACATGGTATTCGGAAACGTTCTATAGTACTATTATCCTATGGATAATTCGGATTTGTCAGCATTTAAAGCACTTTTTGTTGAAACTGCACGGAAGCAAATCGCTGAGATGCAAACGTTCCTTAGGGAGCTCTCAGCAAACACAAACGACAGAAACGCTGTGAATCACATGTACATCGCAGCACACTCCCTAAGAGGAGAGAGCTTAGCAATGGGCTATTTCACCAATGGTTCACTAGCTCACCTTCTTGAGAAAATCTTTCAGGGCGCAAAAGACAAATCGTTTACACTAACACCTGCGATACTGACAGAAGTCTCAACAGCAGTACAGAAATTATCAGAGTCAATAGATTCAATTGAACGGGAAGACAAAGAGTGCGCATTAAATGACGAGCGGATGGCGCTTGAAAAACTTACCGGAATAATGCTTGAGCAATCATTATGAAAATACTGCTTGTTGAGGACGATCCATTTTTCCAAAAATTTTATTTCTTCAAGCTTCGGGAAAAGCAATTCGAAGTAGAAATAGCAAAAGACGGTGTTGAAGCGATGCAGTTTGTGAAACAAGCTATCCCAGATGTCATTCTTCTTGATCTTATTATGCCAAATAAGGATGGTTTTGAAGTCCTGCAGGAGCTTGCAGCAGATCCAAACCTGAAGCAGATTCCAGTCCTCGTCTTTTCAACACTCTCGCAAGAGGCAGATGTAGTGAAAGCAAAACAGCTTGGTGCACGGGATTACGTCAACAAAAGTTTCTTTGATTTTGACAGCCTGCTCATAAAGATTCAATCAGTAATGACACATCATTAAGGCAGCGGACGCTTTCTTAACTCCTTTTCTTAGAACAAAATAATATTGCATTCAAACAGAAACAATGAAAGAATAGTACTAATGGAGTAGTGTCCAAACCTGCCCTATGTTGATATCACAAGAGGAGCTTAAACAGCTCATTCTCCGTACTGGCCTCATTGATGAGGCGAGATTTAACGATCTTACCCAACTTGCGAAGGATACCGGCTCAACGCTTGAAGACATCCTTATTGAGCGTGATGTCATAAGCGATGAGAACCTAGGCATTCTGATCGCCGATTACATCAAAATACCTTTTATTGTCCTCACAAAAACCTCAATTCCTGAAGATGTGTACCACATCGTCCCTGAAAAACTCGCCAGAAAACAGAAGGTGATTGCATTTGGGAGGGATACAAACGGCGTGAAGCTCGCAATGGTCGATCCCCGGAATACGACTGTGCAGGAAATGATTGCACGAAAGACTGGCTCACGTATCACCCCGTACTACGCAACTGAACGCGACATTTATAACACGCTGAAAATCTATAGGAAAGATTTACAAAAATCGTTTGAAGAGCTGATGAAGGATGTTGGCAAGTACGCAGAGCCTCCGGTTGCCAAAATCGTGGATATGATTATTGATTATGCCTATCAGGATAGGGCGTCGGATATCCACATCGAAATTAACGAGTCTGAGTCCCTTACCAGGTTTCGTATCGACGGCATGCTCCATGACATGCTGCGGATGCCCAAACACCTTCACGACCAGGTAATCACACGTATAAAAGTCCTTTCAAGACTTCGGACCGATGAGCATTTATCGCCACAGGATGGAAAAATGAGGATGCGGCTTGAAGAAGAGGATTTGGATCTTCGTGTCTCTATCCTTCCAATCGTTGAAGGAGAGAAAGTGGTGCTTCGTCTTCTTGCGTCACATTTCAGGCAGTTCTCGCTTGTAGATTTGGGGATGAACGAGAAGGATCTCACCAAAGTGCAAAAGGCAATCAGTAAATCCTTCGGCATGGTTTTATCAACAGGGCCGACGGGATCTGGAAAAACGACGTCGATTTACTCACTGATAAAAATCCTCAACACGAGGGAAAAAAATATAACGACGATAGAAGACCCTGTCGAGTACAGAATCAAAGGTATTAACCAGATCCAGGTGAATGCCAAGACAAACCTTACGTTTGCGTCAGGCCTTCGGTCGATCCTGCGCCAGGACCCGAATGTTGTTTTCGTCGGTGAGATCCGGGATAATGAGACGGCAAGCATTGCGGTAAATGCTGCATTGACCGGACATTTGGTGCTTTCGACCCTTCACACAAACGATGCAGCGACAACTCTCCCGCGTCTCACAGATATGCAGATTGAGCCATTCTTAGTGGCATCTACCGTCAATGTCATTATTGCCCAGCGACTTATCAGAAAAATTTGTGAAATGTGCAAAACCTCGCTGCAGATCAATAAATCTGAGCTGACGAGGAGTATTCATGATTCCCTCATTGTGAGGCATTTTGGGAACGCAGAGGTGATAACTGTTTACCAAGGTCAAGGATGTAAGGTGTGCAATAGGACAGGATATGTGGGGAGAGTCGGCGTCTTCGAGGTTCTTGAGGTATCAAACACTGTGCGAAAACTCATCACTGAGAAACGGGATGCTGACGTCATCGCACAGGCTGCAGTTGCAGAGGGGATGACCACGATGCTTGATGACGGCCTGGATAAAATCGCAAAAGGAGTTACAACCATTGCCGAAGTGCTTAGGGTAACAAAGGTTGAAAGTTAGCGTTTGGATATTGTGATGTGAGATGTTTTTGATGCTCTTGACTGTGAATATTTGATTTCTTGATTTCTAGAGATCAACATTTCAAAAAATTCAAGATCAAAAAATTCTCATTTCACACTTCAAGAAGTCAAAAAATGAATACTGAAAATATTACCCTATCTGGAAACGACAAACTCACGCTTATCAGTAATTTCAATACAATGTTTTCGGCTGGAATTCCAATTCTAGAGACAGTAGACGCACTCCTTGAGGATGCAAAAGGTAACCAGAAGAAGCTTCTTGAGACCCTTCGTTCTGACCTTATGCAGGGAAAGAGGGTCTACGAGTCTTTTTCACGCTTTCCCAGGATTTTTGACAAAGTCACTGTTAATATCATTAAGGCATCAGAGGAAGCTGGGACTTTGGACCAGACTCTCAAAGACCTGAAAGAAAACATTAAAAAGGACATGGAGTTTAACGACAAGATCCGGTCGGCGATGATTTATCCGATGGTTATTTTTGTCGTTTTTGGGATGGTAATGCTTCTTATGCTCATCTATGTGATTCCCCGAATCGCCAGTGTCTTTCTCCGCCTCAATGTCGCTCTTCCCTTACCGACAAGAATTCTCATCGCGGTTTCCAATATCCTCGTGAATTACACGATCCCTGCAGTCGGAGGAATCGTCCTTTTCGTATTTCTTGTGTTTTTTCTCTATAAACGTCAGCGCCAGCTTATCCTCAATATCTTTTTTTCACTGCCTATTATACGTGGATTGGCAAGAGATATTGACCTGACGAAGTTTACACGAAGCCTTTACCTTCTCTTATTTGCAGGGATTCCGATCACGTCAGCACTCGAGCTGACACAGGATATTGTAAAGAAAAAAGAAGTCCGACGAGCCATATTCCATGCACGCGAAGTGGTCACTTCAGGCAGAAAACTATCAGTTGCTTTCCGGGATGCAAAAGGAGTGATCCCAAACCTCCTGGTCAAAATCACCGAGGCTGGAGAAAAAAGCGGATCACTTGACAAGTCGATGCTTGAAATCTCCGAGTTTCTTGACTATGAAGTGTCCAATAAGCTCAGGACAGTGACGGCAATTATTGAGCCGGTCATGCTGCTTTTTGTCGGAGGATTAGTAGGTGGAATGATGTTGTCAATAATTGCCCCGATCTATGGGTTGATAGGAAGCGTTGGAGCACGATGAGAAGAAACACTGCAAAAGGGTTTAGCATAGTCGAGCTGCTTGTAGCAATGGGCATTTTTTCTCTCCTGTTTGGATTTATCTGGCTTAACCTTTTGGGAAGTAGGGGGAGGGCGTCACAATCATCGACAATCGATGTCTTCACCTCTGACCTCCGCGCGATGCAGTTGAAAGCGATGAAGGGGGATAGTGAGGGAAGGGTGGATACTGACGCATACGGTGTATTGCTCAAAACAACGACGTATACGCTTTTTCATGGGAGTACGTACAATCCTGATGATCCGTCCAACCGCACTGTATCGCTTGGTGACGGGGAATCCTTCAATTCTGTTCTCTTTCCGGGAAATAGCATCGTGTTTGCCAAGGGAAGCGGTGAGCTAGTGAATTACGATCCAGCGCAGAGCTCAGTCTCGCTGACAAATATGCAGTCAAACACACAAAAAACTCTTCAGCTCAATAAATATGGAGTTATCACGTCAAGTAATTAAATACATATTTTCCACAAAATGGGCGTCGTTTCTTCACGGCCAATCTCTTATCGAACTTTTGATGGCAATAGCGTTTTCTGGTATCGTGCTTCCGGCAATTATCACCGCATTTGTCAGTTCACACGAAGGGAAGGCGCAGCAGGAAAAACGGGTCGATGCTGCACTCTTATTCACACAGGCTATTGAGGCAGTCAGGAGTGTCCGGGAAGCAGACTGGTCAAACATTGCAGTAAATGGTACCTATCATCCCCTCCTCTCCGGTTCAACCTGGCAACTTGCTCCAGAGAATGAAGTTATCTATGGATTCACCCGGTCGGTCGTTATAGCCGATGTATTCCGAGACGCTGCGGGTGCTATTGTATCGTCGGGAGGGAAGCTAGACTACTCTACAAAAAAAGTGATTATTACCGTTTCGTGGACAAAGCCCTACACGTCGTCACTGTCCACTACAGAATATTTCTCCCGTTACCTTGGAAATGCTGGGAACATACAGACGACTGATGTTGATTTCAACGCAGGAACGGGCGAGGGAACTGCTGTCACAAAAACTGATAATGGGGAGGTTGTGCTTGCACCGCACGGGAAAGGCGACTGGTGCGATCCAAACCTAAGTATCACATCTGTCGATTTGCCTAAAAGCGGTGTCGCAAATGCTATTTCTGCAGTCATTGGCAATGTTGTTTCAGGGACAGGTGAGAATTCTTCTGGCGTGTCATTTGCGAGTGTTGACGTTGATAACAATCATCCTCCCGATGCGACGGTTTCAGGAACCTTTGATGGATATAAAACAAATGATGTGTTTACCGATGGTAATTATGCCTATATCGCAACCGATAATAACGCAAAAGAGGTCGTTATTCTCGATTTAAACCAACTTGACCCGATAACAAAGAAATACGCTGAGCTAGGTTACTTTAATATTTCCGGCAATCTTGATGCGGAAAGCGTCTTTGTGGTTCCCGGGTCGCCGGATATCGGGTTTGTTACCGCCTCTGACAATACCCTTCGCACGTTTAACCTGCAAAGCAAGATAGGTTCACGATCACAACTTGCTTCAAAAGTGCTTGCCGGAAAAGGAGTGGAGATGGTCGTTTTTAATGGGTATGCCTACGTTGCTATTGCCGGCGCGACACAGGAGATGCAAATTGTCAGTTACAATAACATTGGTACGGTATTGAGTATTACCGGATATGCGGACGTGAACGGTCAGGCTGCGACAAGCATCGCCATGAATACTGACGGAAGCAGAGCATATTTGGCGACTGCAGCCGATGCGAGTAAAAAAGAGTTGTTTATCGTAAACACGAGCGCAAAAACCGGTAACCGACCGATTATCGGAAGCTTCGAAGCCTCAGGCATGAACCCGACAGGGGTAGCAGTTGCAACCTACCTGAAATTAGTGTTAGTAGGACATGGGGGAGAAGAATACAAAGTCATCAACATAGTCAATGAAGCAGTCCCAGTGTATTGCGGAGGACTCAATATCGATAGCGGGGCAAACGGCGTCGCAACGGTTAGTGAACCCGATTCCGATTCCTACGCATATACCATTACAGGAGACGCGACTTCTGAGTTAAAAATTATTGAAGGAGGACCCGGGGGTATTTATACAACAGAAGGAATATTTACCTCTTCAATTATTGATCTTGGAGAAGATGTTGCTGTGAATGCCTTGCACGCGACAGTGACTAAACCGTCAGGTACGGATGTGCAATTTCAAATTGCAGTCGCAAAGGCGGTAGCAGGATCATGCGCGTCAGCCGATTTTTTCTTTGTGGGTCCGGACGGAACAGGAAGCACGTATTTCCCGTCCATCGGAGGAGTGATACCGGTCGACCAGGATGGTACAGGCTATGAAAATCCAGGACGGTGTATCCATTATCGTGCAGTCCTTACTTCATCCGACAGTGAAGTGACACCAGTTATTTCTGAGGTTGGGATAAATTATTCACCATGATAGTAAGAATTTCAAATTTCAAATTTCCCTTCAGGCCTGAGCCTTCAGGGCGAAGGCAAATTTCAAATTTTTTTGAAAGGAAGAGAGCAGAAAATAGAAGAAAGTTTTTTGGCTTCTCCGTTGTAGAGCTGTTGCTCTATATGGGACTCTTGTCGATTTTCCTTACCATACTCACCCAGTTATTCATCGCATCCTTACAAGTGCAGCTCGCGTCTGAGTCTATTTCTTCGGTTGAGCAGGACGGCCGCTACATCCTTTCACGGTTTCAATATGACATTCTACGCTCAGGCGATGTCCAGTCTCCCAGCGGATTTGGACAGGAAGGTACTTCTTTGACCCTTCTTGTGGAGGGAAATCCTGTTGTTTACTCGCTGTCCGGCTCTGAGTTGATGCTGGATGCTGGGGGATCGGCAGAAAAAATAAGCGGAGCTAATGTATTGGTAAGCGATCTGAAGTTTACTAAATATGGTAACAATCCGGGAAAGCCGACTGTCTCTCTTTCGTTTATCGTGACTAGCAAGGTAAAGCAGGCAAAAGGCGTAGATTCAAAGATGTTTCAAGCAACGTTTGGTCTTCGTTAAGACCTGGACGATACGCTATGCACCTAAAAGGACAATCACTTGTTACAATATTAATTGTTGTCATCATAGCAATGACGCTCGCTGCTGGAGCAATTATGTTGACAGTTACCAATACAATTGCGTCATCAGCATATTCCTTAGGAAACGAAGCGTACTACGTTGCCGAATCAGGGGCTGAAAATGCCGTCATTCGTCTTTTGCGGGATAAGTCGTATAGCGGAGAGACGCTCGCAGTGGGAGAAAATACCGCTACTGTTACTGTAAGCGGCTCGGATCCGTACGTGATTGTTTCTTCCGGTAGAGCTGGAAACTTTGTCAGAAAGGTACAGGTGACACTAGGGTATCCTGATAGTATTATGACAATTACGTCATGGAAGGAGATCCCGTAATATGAGCCCAACAGCAAATAATCTAGGCTTTTTGTACCTTGATCAAAACGGAATGTTAATCTATATGACAACAACGCCTACGGTTATCCAGTTTCCATTTCCTCTTGATATTGTTCGTGATCTTGAAATTATCAACAAGGACCTTTTGCAAAAAGAGGTAAACGAGCTTTTCAAAAATAATGCTATTCCCCCAACGAGGTTTATTCTCGCTCTCTCGCCAAATCTTTTGTTTGAGAAAGTATTTACAAATGCGAAAGACCCCCAGGCCCAGGCAGATATTCAGCAATTCCTCGACAATATCCCTTTTGAGCGAACAGGGACGATTATTTTTGAAAATGCTGAATCGAAATTGATCGCGACAAATAAAGATCTTTATCAAACATTGACAAAAATTATTCAGGAGCTGGGTAGTGTAGTTGAATACATAATGCCAGCTTACGTTCTCGGGATAGATGTAAACCAAGCACTGAGTATGAACCAAGCGGTTTTAAATGATATTCATAGAAAAGCCCCCTCACTCAGGCAGTATAGTTTTCTTGTTGAGTCTCCAGCGATAAACCCTAAAGCGTCTGATACGCGTATCCCGA
The DNA here is from genome assembly GCA_016188975.1 of Candidatus Levyibacteriota bacterium. Classification (GTDB taxonomy): domain Bacteria; phylum Patescibacteriota; class Microgenomatia; order Levybacterales; family UBA12049; genus JACPGQ01. The sequence goes on from JACPGQ010000026.1 coordinate 31,076, forward strand.
ATTCCTCCACAAATAAGCCGTCAGAAAAGCCCCAGGAAAACGGTGATAAAAAGCGACTTTTTTTACTTTTGGGAATATTTGTCATCCTTATTTTGATTCTTGCTATTGTTGCATACCTTTCCTTCGGCAATCCAAATCCTTGATTGCAACCCTTACTCTGTTTTCTCTATACTGTGTGTAATGGACGTTCATGATATCCGATATCTACATAATGAATCTGTTTCTGAAGAGGGCATCGATGCAGATCTTAATAGTCCAAATCTTTTTACAAAAAGAAACATTATTGGGGGAGCAGCAATTGGTTTTTTAGCGATTGCCATAGGACTGGTTTCATTCGCTATTACGAAGCAGACTTCAACCACGTCATCTGCACAAAATATACAAGCTGATGTGACTATTTCCCCGGAACCGACAAAGGTAGAGGTTGGTATTAAAGGAACCATTATCTGTCTTCCTACCAAAACGCAATCGAGTATAGATGAGTGCACTCTTGCGCTTAAAGGAGTAGACGGTAAAATATACATTCTGCAAAATGTGCAGTATGCAGATGTTGCTCGTGGAACGCTGGTTCCGGGCAATGAGGTAAACATACGTGGAGTAACTACAGGAATCGATGTCGAGGCGTCTTTGTATATTATTTCTGTCTCCAGTAATGCTCCTGGTTCTACCTCGCCGACAGCATTAAGTATAGAGGATTCGACTCTATCACCCCCAACACCATCTCCATCTTCCCCGCAGCACGCCCCAACTGTGACACCTACCCATACACCGACACCGACTCCTACTCCTATACCGCACTTTCTCGACAGTACCCCTCAGCCGGGAGTATCATATGTGAGCGTTCAGTATATTCGAGACCACGCTCAGGAATTAGCAGGCACACAAGTTGACGTTGGCGCCTATCTCGTTGGTGGGTATATTGGCTCAGACGGATGTAGTATTTTTGGAATTTGCGGGTATTCGATTTTCTATCTTGCCGACACGAACGATCCTAACAGGGATTTAAACGAAGATATAGTCATGACGGGAGATGTGAGTGAAAAAGAAGAAGACTATACAACAGGTCAAAATTATTATCACAAAGTGACGGTTATTGTCGCTGGAGTTACTGTTTCCTTAGCAAAAGTGTATTGAAATACCGGAGGTAATGTAAAGCATTCTCTACTTGACTGGTCGCAGATGGGATGCTAGGATCGGTGTATGGATCAAACTCCAAATGAACAGTCTGACCCCCCGCAGCCACAAGCGCCAGCGCAAAAGTCAAAAATTTTAGTTGTCGAAGATGATGCGTTTCTTCGGGAAATTTATATCGATACACTTACGCGGGGCGGGTATGAGGTGGACACGGCAGATGATGGTGATGAAGGCTTCGACAAGATAAAAAAAGGAGGGTATGACCTCATTCTTCTTGATATAATTCTTCCAAAACAAGAAGGGCTACAGATTGTTCGAACCCTCAAGGAAGATGCAAACTGGAAGTCCGAAACGCCGATTGTCTTCCTTACAAACCTTGATAATGACGGCGAGATAAAACAAGCCTTACAGCTTGGCAAAGGATACCTGATTAAGAGTCAATTAACCCCGGCAGATTTGCTCAAAGAAGTAAAACTCTACCTCGCAAAAGGATAATTTTGTTTAATCGTCTCAACCTCATCTGACAGCGCACACTTCTGAGCGAAGCGCTACCACCACGATTTTGTCATTGCGAGCCCCGAGCGAAGCATCGGGGCGAAGCTACGTACCGTACAGTGCATGGCGAAGCAATCTCATGAGATCGCCACGGCTACATCAATAGCCTCGCGATGAGATTCCGCTGGAAAGAACTGAATAGTTACTTTGCGAAATTGTCTGCGAAATTGTCACCCGGAAGGTGAAAAACGATCGCTATTCAGTCGTTTCGGTATACTCCTTAATTCCCTTGAATAAAAATAGTCCTAGAATAAAATTAGCGTAAAGTATACTACTATGTAGTACTATACTTTACACTTAGGCTGGCATTACTCTGCTTGGTGGTATGTTTGTTAACCTATGGGCAAACTCACAGCTGGGTAACAGAAGGGTAATAATGGAGTAAGGGTTCTTCCTTAGCCTCACATTTTGTAATCCCTCCGCTTGACAAATGCTATAGAGAGGTGCATAGTCAGGGTAGAATACATATAGTATTCATAACCAGCCTGCTTATTTGACAAACATTGTCTTATAGTATAATATTATCATCATTACAAGGCTATGAATGTACACGAAGGTCCTCAGCAAATGGCAGAAGGAAAGACAGATTTAGTTCCTAGTACCACTATTTCACGCAGAGGATTTCTTAAAGGTATAGCAGGGGCTGGGATTTCTGCGGCTTTGCTTCGCCCACGTGAAACGAGAGCGTCTAGTGGCTTTCTTTCTCAATTGCCTTCTGTGGAGGCTAGCCCAGAAGCTGCTGCTTTGATGGATCAGAGATTTGAAGATGCGGCTGAGATGACGCTCGACAATATTAATCGCTTCAGAAAATGGATTGAGAAAGAAGGAGGAGCAGATGAGTTTCATGAAACTTTTTCTCCGGTCCGTTCTGAGATTCAGCAAGCTCTGGCATATGGCCTTACGCCTCCTGAGCTTGTTACTGATGTCATGGCTGGCATTACAAATAGAGGTCCCTACGCATATCCGGCAGATTTTACTAGTGGAGAGGCTAAGGAAGATAAATTTTTTGGAAAGGTTAAATTTGGACCAGTACTAACTGGTCATAATGTTGATGAGAATTTACTTATTGGTGGCGAAGCAGATACTGTTATCTTCGGTGTTTCGTTTCATGATTTTGTTTCAAAAACGGGCGCTAAAGGCAAAGCAGTACTCGTCCATTTTGGTGGAGCGAATGAGAGTCAAGCCTGGAATGCATCGGGACTCTGGAATACTGTCTGGCCAAACGGAGAATTTCATAGTAGCGCATCGCAATTTAGAGTTGAGACTGATCCAAGCAATACACAAAGAGTGTGGCCATATGATCCAGTAGATGCTAGCATATCATATCCTCCACCCCAACATGGACAAGCTGGAATTAATGAAATGGTTCGCTGCATAGGTAATGGAATGGCCTCAATAAGCATAGGCTCAACGTATAATTATGATGTATTGATGCAGATGGATGCAGATTATAAAAAGCAAAATGGTGTCAGTATATTTGATGGGGTTGCTCCTGACTTTGTGGATAGGGAGTTTGTGTTTCGAACAAATGCTGTGGGCCTAGATCTTCTGAAAAGACTTCAGCTGCTTAGCGTAGACGCGATGATAAAAGAACAGGAGATATCAAGACGTGAATTAGGTATTGTACAGTTTGGGAATGACGGCACAAAGCAAACGCATATCGGAGTTGAAGCTATGCGCAGTTTATTTCCTGATGTAGCGGGTTCCTGGCCACGCATTAAGCCAACAAGCTATTATCTTGACGAATCTAGATCCACGCTTATTATGGACGACATCCTTACTCTCCCAAATATCCTCGGTGCAAAGCGGTTTGCTTATCCCCAGCAGTTTCCTCAAGGATTCAGAAGCGTCGTCAATCCTATTCACTAAATTCTTCGTCCTCTTGTAAGTAAAAATAAAATTATCTACTATGGATGTATATGTTTCGCATTAAGAAACGTAATTTTGTCTTAGTTGGAATTATTATTTGTGTCGTAGTCCTTTTGTTACTCATATACTTCTTTTTTGTTCCCCGAAGATCTTTGTGTGATAGTGAAAAATTAGTTCCTCCATGTAGCGTTACGTTGAGTACCACCGGAGATGTAAGTGTTATTACGGGAGTGCTCGTAAGCAAGTACGAAAGAGGAGATAAGTTTTATTTTCAGATGGTTACAAGAGATAAAAACAATAAGTCGTTTACTTTCATCTTCACCAACCCTCCAAACTTCCCTAAGATGATTATAGATAAGATCACTTTGCCATCGGATGAAAAACTTCCGACAAATCCGTTGGGAAAAACTATGCCAGTTAAGGATTTTTATAATTTAGTAAATCCCCAGATGCCACTCAGAGTATTTATATATAATCCAAAGAAGCTAACAGAATCACAGATAGCTCAAGCCCCTGAAGCGCTTCGGAAGTGCAACTTGTATCAAATCTCTGTACTTGAATACTTAGAGAATCCTTCTCTTAAAGCAAATATATTGTCAAACTATTTCGGCTTGAAAGATGGTTGTCAATTAGTAGTCGCCAATGTAAGTATATGAAAGCGATAAGTAGGATGAATAAGCTTTTACAGATTTTTTTCATTTTACTTGTCCTGTTAGGGATATCCAGCTTCTATTCAAATCGTGTCTATGCTCAAACCTGTTCTGGATACGGGTCGTCAACGCAAACTTTAGCAGGCTGCACTTTTGTTCCTATTTTAAATGCTTCCGTGTGCAATACCTATGCTGGTACAGTCAGTGGACCGTGTAGCACCAGTTCTGGTGCTCCTCCTGGTGTCTGTGCTTATGGTCTGGCAGGACAGCATGACATGAGATGTGGTGCTGGAGAAGGGAGCATCTGTGGAGTGGTAAGCTGTTATCCAGTCTATCCACCTGGGGAAGGTTGGAATACAACTGGCTGCTACTGGGACTACGGTGGAGGTAGTGACGGAGGGTATGGGGATGGAGGGTACGGAGATGGTGGTTATGGTGATGGAGCCTATGTTCCTCCTCCCACCAACACTCCCACTCCTACGAGGACTCCTACTCCAACTCCCCGTCCTGACTTAGCAGTGGTTACCTTCAAGCTCACAGATATCGCAGGCAACACCCGTCCTTCTGATAGTCCCTATGGTACTCCCCGTTTCTTCACCGGAGAGGAGATCTGTCCCTTTGTTACGATTAAGAACCAATCCAATACCCCTTCTACATCTGCAACAGGGTACACCTGGACTGCCTTCTACTCAGACGGGAGTGGTTCTACTCCACCTGCAATCAATACTGCATCAGATGTGGATATTTACCTCAAGAACGGATTGTTTGGTGCACAGTTTCAGAAAACCTATGGTGCTTCACCTATTGGTCCTAACAGTAGCTACTACACCTACAAAACAGGATCAAATAATCAAAAGAAGTGCTGGACTGCGACATCTTTTCCTTCCCGTAAACACTCCTGGGTCCATGTCAACTACGACAGGGGAGCATCTGACTCTGTCTTTTCCAACAACACGAGGGAGTATGAGTACTGGGTTGAAGACGCTCCAGAGTATGACGTCTCAGGAAGGGTCTTTGACGATGAGAATGCAGACAGTATCTACAACAACTCTGCTGAGAACTACTCAGGCACCTACACCGTAACAGCTACCAGAAGTGACAATGGCTACACTGCTACTCTCACCAACCAGTCAGGAACCTACTCCTTCAACAACCTCCCCATTATCCCCAATGCTGCCTCCTCCTACACCATTACGGTGAGTAGCATTGCCGCACCCTATGCAGTCACCTTTCCGGCAGGAGGTTCCTACTCTGTCGCACTTGGGGATAATTGCTCCATAACCCCAACAGGCGGACAGGGTACCTGCAGTAGCGGCAACGTCACAAACCTCAACATTGCTGTCAGGGATCTCTCTATCCCTCCCTCAGGTAACTACAATATCAGTGGACGGATCTTCATCGATACCAACCAGAATGGTGTCTATGACTCGGCAACTGAGGATCCGGTCCCTGATAACTTCGGCTACCAGATGAGTGTCGTCAAGACAGGAGTCCCTCCTTACCCGGTGACGGAGAATGACAACGGCACAGGACAGTTCATAGCCCGTGATCTCCCGACAGGCACCTACGCTGTCTCCTACACAAACCTTCCTCCATCCTATCAATCAACCCTTCCCGGAGGCTCTCCTCCTATCTTCACCGTTACCATAGGGAATCCCTGCAACATCACTCCTCCCATACCAAACAAGACATGCAGTGTGAATCAAAGCATGACAGGCATTAACTTTGGTATTGTTCTCAAGAGTACCCCAACCCCGACGTCTCCCCCTCCTCCCATCGTTGGACCGCTCTCAGTCTCAGGCAGAGTGTATGTAGACAGCAACCCGCAGAATGGACAGTTTGATACAGGTGAGACGTACAACCCACCCCTCACTACTCCTCCCACGTTCTCCTTCCCCCAGGTTCCACCAGGCTATGCTCAGCCAACCCCAGCTATCAACGCTGATGGTACCTATACCATGACAGGACTAGGTGATGGCCAGTACACCATGACCCTTGCAGTACCCAGTGGCTATGCTATGACCTACCCCTACTCTCCAAACCTCACCTTCACCATCGCTGCCAGTGACTGCGCTTCCTCCTCCATAACTCAGATTAACGGAGCATCCTGTGATGGTGACGGTATCGACATTGACGGTGTAGGACCTGATGAGACAGGCAACACAGGTAACTTCGTAAACGTCAATTTCGGCCTCTCAGGACAAACCACCTGGCTGCAATCCTTAGGAGGAGACGTCCGCTTTGATAAAGGTTTTGACAACCCCATCCCAGGCGTTGTCGCAGTCCCTGTTCCCTACAAATCTTCGCCAGGAGGACAAGGCTACAGCCTTGCTCCTGGTACAGGCTCTTCTCCCGGGATTCTTTTTACCGGAACTACAGTACCTAATACTGGTTCAGGCCTCATCTCCTCATCGAGCTGGCAACTCTCCGGGGGAGCCTTTGGCAAAACGTTTGCACGGATCAACCCTACCTCCCTGAGAACTTCCTACAACTACGTCCTCACGACACTTAAGCAGCAAGGTGCTACTCTACAGCCCCTGACCTCGCATGCAGCCTGTTCAGATATCAGCAATTGCACCATCAGTAACTTAGAATCAGGCATCTACCAGGCAACAGGGACACTTGACATCAAAGGCTTCAGTATCCCTTCGGGGAGAAAGATTGTCATTCTCGTAGAAGGCTTTATCTTTCTGAGTACTGCAATTGATATTCCCCAAGGTTCATCCGTTGCCTTTATCGCAGATAACGATATCTACGTCAGAGGTAATGTCGGAACACCTGTGCCTCCCGCAGTCTACCCTCCTCCTGGTGGAGACATCGAAGGCTTCTTCTCAACAGACAAAAACTTTGTTGTCTTTGGTAACAACAATTGCGCAACTGGTGTAGACAGGATGCTTAACATTGAAGGCGCAGTCATCATGAATGCCTCCTTGACAGGCGGCACACTCAAACTCTACCGCCAACTCTGTAGTCAGAGTGGCTATCCAACACTCACCGTCAAAGAACGGCCTGATATGATCCTCAA
>JACPGQ010000004.1 GCA_016188975.1 Candidatus Levyibacteriota bacterium
ACAAAAACCCCGGTTCCCCGGGGTTGAGAAGAGAAGGAGTGTTAGGCTACCTCGTTACAGAGATGGTCTCTGAGAGTTCAGCACCAGGAGCTGAGACAGTGATTCTGCTGTTGTCACTGATCTGCTGGATATCATAGCCTGTATCCCAGTTGGCTACTCCTGTGCAGTCAGCTTCAATGATGTTTGCACTGGCGACTGGTGTACCAACTGTTGGATCTGAGGGAAGTGCTGCGATGTATTGTGGGACAACTAATGTGCAGAAGTTTGAACCTGCTGAGGAGATGTTTTGGAGGGTTGTGGTGATGTTGAGTGCTGTAATGTCTCCTTGGTTGTCTGCTGCATACTGGTGGACGGCATTGAGGATAGCGTTGACATCAGATCGTCTCTTGGTATTGTTTGCTTGTGCAAATTGCCTAGCTGGATTAATAGCAATAAGGGTGATGGCGAGGAGGACTGCTAAGATACCGATGACGACGAGAAGCTCGATGAGGGTAAAACCACGGAATGTGTTATGAGTTGTGGGTTGTGTTCCCCGCATTGTAGGTCTTTTCTCTGTCTTCTGAATGTGGGCAGTCATAAAAGTAATCTATACCCAGTATGAACATAGACTTACATCCTTGTCAAGAGGGAAGTTTTGGGGTGTTTTTCGCTACAGCTATTAAAAATGATCCTTATTCATGGAGATTCATAAGCCATATCTTCCTGTGATGTTTCTCAAGCAAAACATACTTCATACTTTTAGTATTAGTATGCAAAGATTTCTCTTTTTTTTTGAGAAACACATGTACAAACAAAAAAGTATTCGCAAAAATTTTGATAAAAAACGCTTCTTGACATTCCACATACTGATTTTCCTATAATAGACATATGGCATTCCATCCTGGAGATCATCATACAGCGGCTCGGTCAGTCCTCGGCTTCTTTGTTGTCGTCCTTGCTTTGGCGATCTTACTCCTTTTCTACCAAAATCAGGATAGCATCATTCTGTCCGGAAATTTCCAGTTGTATTTCTTCCTTTCTGTCGTTGGGTTTTGTCTCCTTCTCGTTCTCATGCATTTTGCGAGCAACACTCAGCAAAAATCCTCCTCGAAGAAAAGAAAGAGATAACCTCTTTTACTCTCATTTTTCCATTTTTATCGTACCGTATGGAGTGCAATTCGCAGAAGCAATAAAGCAAGAGTGTCAATGACGACAACAATAGTAAGATATGACGCTGTGAGTTGAGAAAACTCCCACGATCCGATAGCGTAGGCAAGCGGTAAGGCATTACATATCCACAGACTCGCTACAGCGAGTCCCAAAAGAAAGAGAATAAAAACTCCTACCTTTCCTTCTATATCTTTTTTACTTGGGAACATCATGCTACTCACCTGAAACACGAAAATACCAGCAACTGCATACTCCCATGCACCGTGCGACTGAGGTAGTGAAAGCCACCAGATACAGAGAAAAAGACTACCGATACCGATAATGAGTGGGGCAATACCAATGAGCGTTCTTCGTATAATATCACTCCTGCCGATCCCAACGCTTCCGAGGCGAACCGAATTCGCGAGTGCAATCGGACGGATGACAAAATCAAACGTTCGTACGCCAAGTATCCAGGCTACAAAGATGTGTGAAAGTTCATGGAGAAACGTTCCTGGAAGAAAAAGGAATGAGAAAAGCTGTATCGTGAGGTGTCGCTTTCTTGTCTTGCTGTGGATGAGAGATGAAAATGCACTCGTTATCAACCGGGAGAGAATATAGAGGACTATACCATCAACAACAATAACGATAAGATACATAGTGGATAATCCAGTGTAAGTATTCACTTTTTCCCAGCGGAATGTCATCGCGAGGGTCGCCTACGGCGACCCGTGGCGATCTAATGAGATTGCTTCGCCATGTACCGTACGGTACGTGGCTTCGCTACGCTCGCAATGACAAGTTCATTGGAAAGAACTGAATAGATACCAACCAGTAGGTTGTAATCTACTGACAACAGCGTATACTAAAAAAGAGTGTGAATGAACGCATCGTAGGATATATTCTCCTTTTTGCAGGCATTATTATCATGTTTGGATCGTTAATCCAAGTTCTTCTCGTTTTTACGGGTAAAATGGAACCTTTCCGTGTATTCTCGATTGCTTCTCCAACAATCTCCCTGGATTCGTTGCTACCGCAGCTTCCTACAGAAACTCTTACACTTCCTACAACAGCCAAAAAACCTATAGAGCTCATTCCAACCGCGCAGTTCAATAAAATGATAAATATGTCCGTGATGATTTTCCTAATGGGATTTGTTCTGTCATTTGGTTATAAACTCTCCTCACTCGGTGTCATGATGGTTCGTCCGATATCGGTGAAATTATCTGCAAAACAGGAGAGTTCCTCTCAAACCTCTTCCCAGTAGGTACAGTAGGACAAAGATTATTACGTGGCCAGTGCCAGCCTGCCGCAAGCCGCGACGCGTTGCCCCGTACCATTTGGTACGGATGTTACAGACTGGCAGGGCGCACTCTTATTTTTTTGAGCAGACTTTGCAGTCACCCATATGAGTTACTGCTAGATACACTGCTGAAACTCCAACCAAAATATAAATAAGCCTCTCAACTCCTGGCATTGCTGCAAAAAGCAAATTTACCAGATTGAAATTCATGAGACCAACTAATCCCCAGTTGACAGCTCCTACAATCGTCAACGTAAAGGCAAGCATGTGAAGTGCTTTCATCCTGTATCACCCCCCTCCCGCTCGCCATTCGCTTGCGCTCAAAGCGCTAGCGGGCGAGTCGCCCTACGTGGCTTTATGCGAAGTAGGGTTTCGCACCTCTCTTTTATTGATTCATTTTTCCTGTTGAGGATCAGGGTTTATCTTTTTTCCTCCACTTTCAGTCTAGAAAGAAGTCTCTGAGAATGTCAAGAGAAGATCTTACGTTTCTTACGTTTCATTCTAAACCTTACGGGTAAATCTCTTTTGATCTGACTACAGAAGAGGAGGGGAGGAAAGATGAGATTACTTCTTCAGCTCATCGTCGATGAGCTTTTGCAAATCGGCATATTGAGGAACACCACGAAACTGTAAGCCATTGACGTAAAATGTCGGAGTAGAATTGACACCAGCTGCGCCCGCATCCTGCGTATCACGGTTAATTTTTTTCGTGAGCTCTTGCTTCTTGATGTCTTCCCGAAGCTTCTCTACGTCAAGCTCAAGCTTCTCTGCGTAGGACTCAACAAACTCCATTGGCTTACTGCTTTCTGCCCACTCAGCTTGATTTTCGTACAAAAAGTTATGCATTTCCCAGAACTTCCCTTGTAACCCTGCTGCCTCCGCAACGAGCGCAGCAAGCTTTGCATTCCTGTGCTGCGGGAGAGGAAAATGGCGGAATTGAAAATAGATCTTGTCTTTATAGTCTTCCGTTATTTGCTTAATGATCGGATGCGCGCTTCCACACGCCGGGCACTGATAGTCACCAAACTCCACAACAGTTACTTTCGCAGAAGGAGTACCTATTGAGTAGCTGTCTTTTCTGGCGAGAATCTCTTTGTCTACTCTCGACTGATTCGCAATATCCTGCGGGGTTGATGGAGAGTTACTCAAAAAAAATACTCCTCCGACAAGAATGAGAAGCGTTGCTGCGCCGATTCCAAGGAGTGCTTTCAGTTCACTTGACATATTTTTTCTGTTTGAGGAAGAATACCATACATCCGGTAATCACTGCAAATGCAACCATAGAGAGGAAAGGAATTGTGACAAACCCAAACCACTGCACGAAGCGAGAGGCACAAGAAACCCCGGCAACACAAGGAGCGACGCTTTCCGGAACAACACCCATTTGCAGGAGAAAATGATACGTCGCAATCAAAAATCCTATGATGCTCAGAGGGAGAACGTAGTGTGCAACGAGCTTGTCTTTTTTCAATATGCCAACTGCAAGAATAACGACGAGGGGATACATGCAGATACGCTGATACCAGCACAGCACACATGGTACTATACCCGCAATCTCGCTAAAATACAGACTGCCAAGTGTCGCCACAAGCGCCTGCACCAGTGCAATATACAAGACATATTTTCTGAGAAACGCAATAAGTGCAGCCATAAAGGGCTAAATAAGTATAGCAAAAATTTCTGAGAAGTTCATGAGCACTGTTTTGTTATTGTGCAGTAAGGAAAAAAGAATGTACAATACTTTTCACACCGTTTAATGAAACTACGACAACTTGCCTCTCTCTTTCTTACTTTCTCCACACTGATACAGCTCATTCTCCCGACGACTGCCCTTGCACATACCGCAGTTTCAAGTGAGTCAATTCAGGGATTTATTCATGTAAAACCTCATGAACCGATTGTCGGAAAACAAGCTCAGATCCTTATTGAACTCAGTGATACAAAAAATAACTTTCGAGCAGATGCATGTTCTTGTGAACTTACCATCACATCTCTGGGAGGCATCAACGAGACAATACAGCTGACGCAGTGGGGAAAAACAGCATCGTTTTCAATAGCTCAGGTTCCCCGTTTCCCCAAAGAGATACCTACACCCTAAGCTTCAAAGGCGCTCCGACCAAAGAAGGTCTCTTTAAACCATTTGCTCTGCAAACAACTGTTGAGGCTTCAGACTTCTCAGAAAAACAACAACTTACACAGGTAGTCTCACGCTTTTCCCGACATGGAATTCACCTCTTGGGAGCAGGCGTCATTGTCCTCTTTATTGGAATAGCCATCATTCGAAAACGATTACTGCAGGAACAAAGCCGACAACGATAATGCTTCTGTTGCAGGAGAAGCGCTCCTTTTATCAGGTGATGATTCTCCGTTTTTCATCATCCAGCAAGCATTTCATCAAGGCAGCGATGATGAGAAGCCGCGGGAATTCTGATGGAAAAACGTGTGTCAGAAGGTACAAGAGATCATAGGCGACATATTTGTCCTCGACAAGCTCCATAAATACTTTGTAGTTTGAGTTCATTCTATATGGAACTGCTGAAAGAAACTGAAGTCCTATCCGCTAAAGCTCCACTCTCGTTTTCAGGTAACTCTCTGTCTTCCCCAGTCTCACCATCTCTTGATCGACGATACTAAAAAAATCTTCGACTCTCGGAAGTGAGGGCATAGTGCTTCCAAAAAGCGGCGCAAGCATCCGCGAGGTTACGGGAGTGATTTCGCGAGCTTCTCCGGAAATGGCAGCCTCGCCTTCACTCTGAAACAATCCTTCCCTTGAAGATATCCTCTGCATCTCTTCTGCTTGGGTAAATGCACTCTTCAGATCCTCTCGAAGATCAAGTGTGAAAAGAAAAAGAACGCTATTGAGGAAGAGCAAATCATGCACAAGCGTCTCCAGTTCTTTTCTCTGAGCACTCGTAAGTGTTGCTGTAAATGCCAACGCGCGGGATGAGGGAAAATAAATAATTCCAGTAGATGACAGGCTAAAAGAAATGAGTTTCTCAGACAGCTCACCAAATGCCTCGCTTTGCAAATCATACCGCATCTTCTCCCAAAGATACTGAAGATAGGAGGGGGTATTTGCGATAAAGCGAAGCATGAGGGGAACAGCCTTCATCCCAAGGAGTTTTTTCGCATCTTCAAAAACGGGGAGAACCTCCGCTGCTGCATCACTATCACTCACAGGACGTAAGACCATCTCAAAAGAGTATACCAAACACTCTTAACCGAAGAGAACAAAAAAGAGAAGGAGGATGAGGAAAAATAAGCAAGAAAAAAGAAGATTATTTACAGAGAAGCGTGAGATCTCCAAAGTATACGAGAACTGTAGAGAAAAGTTGGGCAGGGCAGCTATTCACCGAAGGCACAAGGCGGTTTTTCAAAACAGATTCAAATAAAAGCTGCGCAAGTGCCGGCTCCTGCCGAAGACCTACGACATAAAACTCACCGTCTATTCCTGCACGTTTTGCCAACTCCTCATACGCATCTTGCTTATTCTTTGTACCGTTTATGAGGCGAAGCTCCTGCGCTCTCTTGTTTTCATAGATCATCGCACCAATCCGGTCTCGTAGTTGCTGCTCTGGAATTTTTCTTCGCGTGCTGATAAACGACACAAACTCATCATATTCATTATGTACCGATTGCTGCATCTGTGTGACTTCATCCTGTGTCAATTGCCGGTAGGGACTGCCTATATCTTTCGATTTTCCGGCGGTGAAATATGTGGTCTCAATACCGTTTTGGGTGACAACGCCACCAATGAGCGCGCCGCCATCAACGCTTAGCACTTTATTGTAGTACTGGAAAGGACCAAACAAAACACCAATTGACCCAAGCGTACTACCATAGTCAGCAAAAATTGCATCTGTCGATGCTGCCACCCAATACCCGCCAGATGCACCCAAACCACTGATTGAAGCAATAACTGGTTTTTTTGTTTTCTCCTGGTAGTATGCTACTCCGTCTGCTATTGAACGTGAGCCGTAAATCGTACCTCCCGGTGAATTTATCTCAAGTACGATACCTTTGATGGAATCATCCTCCGCAGCATCCATGAATTGCTCTTTCAGGTCGTACCCATAGGTTACTCCACCAACAAACACGTCAAGAGGACTCACTGCCTCATCTCTTTCTCCAAGAATAATGCCATTCACACGAAGTGAAAGCAGCTTATCTCCCCGGGCTCCGTAGATCGTTTTGTATTGTGGTGGTAATGTTTCTGACTTATCACCCAAGACAGTACCGAGAACTCCAAAAAGTATTGAGAGGACAACGCCCAGACTAATAAAAAAGACAGTAATTGTCGTTAAGCTTACAAAAATCGCTGCAGCAAGCTTGAGAAGTGTTGTGGCAAATGACTCTTTTCGCATCGGGTTTAGTATACACCAAATACTACTTTGCTTGAATTCGCAAACGGGCAAAATCAATGTACGTGAGGTAACCTAGCTGCGTCTTCAACTGGACCTGATAGAGATGATTCCCTGTTGCAAGGGTAATTGGCACGGAGGTAAGAAGCGTGGGCGTCCCTCCAGAAAGGGTGAGTTCTGATCCTGCAACAGACTGAAATGTATCAGCATTCAAAAGTCTCACGTATACAGTCTGGTTTCCCGTCGGAATTCGCACGCCTGCCTCAAATGTAATGGTGGTAATTGATCCATAATTCAAAGAATCAACTTTAGCTCCCGTTTGAGTGATTGTCGTCCAGTCGGTACCACTACCAAACCCGGTGCCAAGGGGAACGAAGTATTCACGTGTCGATGGTGCTGTCGTCGGCGTAGGCGTAGAGGATGGGGATAGTACCGGCGAAGGTACGGGTGTTCCCGAAAGGAGACGGAGTATGTGCATTTTTGCTGCGTCTGTTGCTTGATTAATTTGATCAGCAATATCAGATGACACGGCAGCTTGGGGGAGAAGTGCGGGAGTCAGCGTTGGTGCGACGAGCAGTGATCGCGGTTGCTGTTTTTTCCCTAAAGCACCCAGTATCGAAACGACGTTAAGAATAATCACGTCCAGAAGAACAATGCCGATACCCACGTACAGCGCATACTGTTTCCATGGTATAGTCTTTGAAGTTTGATCAGGCAGGTTCGGATCCATACATTGAGTATAAAGCAATTTCAAGAAGTTGGTACTGCACAAAGCCTTATGCAAAAAGTTTGATTAGCGGAATTCTCCTGATGAGAAAAATGATGGTAAATGAAAGGAGAAAAACAATCACTGCGCGTAGAGGAGCTGCCAAAAGCGGAGAGAGCGTGTGAAGAAATACATCAATACCAGGGAAAAATCGCGCAATCCCCTCCTGTACGAGTTCATGTACCAAATAAATTCCCAAAGCAGCTACGCTCATAGCAGCGAGAACACTCCGTGTTGTCTGTGAAACGGTTTCATCCCAACGGTTTGATAGCAAAAAAAGAATCATAAACCCTGCGATGATTCCAGGAACCATGGTGGGCGAAAAAATCCGATAGAAAAAAGGATCTGTTAACTGTTCTGAGAGACTAAACGATGTCAGAAATACGGTGATGTAGGTTGCGCCTATGCTTGCGAGGAGTAAAACCACCCAGAAACGAAGTGGTCTTTGAAAAAAGTGTTTTTGGGACAGTACGTAGCCGAGCACAAAGAGTCCGCTATACTGCATAATTTGGCGAAGGAGCGAACTATCAAGTGAGGAGTAAATACCAAACGCCTTATACACTCCGGGAAGCAGCGCAAAGGCAAAATACCACAGAGAAAGTGCGTACAAAAGAAGCGTCCTGCTCGCTCCACGAAGGAGCGTTCTCAGGATCGGTGTTAACAGGTAGAGTCCAAAAATCATCGGCAAGAACCAAAATCTGCTGAAAAACATTTCATAGATATAGCGGATCCATTGTGCTGATGACGCGGGGCGGTTGAGGTAAAAAAAATAGTCTACGACGATATAGATAGCTATCCAGAAAATCCAGGGGAACAATACTGCGCGGATACGCTTCCTAAAGAAAAACGAAAGAGGTTCACTACGTCCAAGAAGGAGCGCGCCGCTAATCATAACAAACAGCGGGATGCCAAGATGTGCATATAGATACGGGATCCACATCCAGAGAGTGCCCAGGGTGTTTTGTGGAAGGAAAAAAAGGTTGTGAACAAAAACGACGAGGAAAATAGCGACAGTGCGGATAATATCAGCCCATAAATACCGTCCGTTCTCTTTTGTGACCTGCCGCATGCAAGCATCATACTCCCATGGACGACTATCTTTCAAGAGGATTTGCTACAATCAATCTATGGAGAAACAACCTCAATTAGCTACCCTGGCAGGCGGGTGCTTCTGGTGTACCGAAGCAATTTTCCAACGCATCAAAGGTGTTTTATCCGTCGTGTCAGGATACGCTGGTGGAAAAACAGAGAATCCAACGTATGAGGCAGTAAGCTCAGGAAGTACAGGTCATGCGGAAGCAGTGCAAGTAACATTTGATAAGACCATCATTTCCTATGAGAAGCTTCTTGATATTTTTTGGCACCTCGTTGACCCGACAACGCTTAACAGACAAGGCGCAGACACGGGAACCCAATACAGGTCAGCGATTCTTTATCATTCGGAAGAACAGAAACGTATCGCTATAGAATCAAAAGAAAAAACGGAGAACTCCGGCATGTACAAAAACCCCATCGTGACGGAAATTATCCCTTTCACGAAGTTTTATAAAGCGGAGGAGTATCACCAAAATTTTTATAACGCCAATCAAAACTACGGCTATTGTTCACTGGTAATCAACCCAAAAATCGAAAAACTCATTGAGCTTTATAACAAAGACGTCAAAGAAGAATATCTCCCTTCCTAGTTCCTGCCCGCTTGCCTCACCAGGACAGGCAGTGTATTATTACGCAAGTTTATCAATGAAAACGATTGGGGTAGCCGTATTTGGCGCCGGATACTGGGGTCCAAATCTCATACGCAACTTCCATGCACTTCCCGAAGCGAATGTTGTCGCAGTTTGCGACCTGGACAAAACACGCCTCTCACATGTACAAACGCTCTACCCTTCGATAAAAACGACGACGCAGAGTGGTGACGTTTTTTCTGACCCGACAGTCCATGCTGTCGCGATAGCAACACCCCTTGCTACACATTTTCCACTTGCCAAAAAGGCTCTTATCGCAGACAAACATGTGCTCCTTGAGAAACCATTTACAAGAACAGTCCGTGAGGCAGAGGAGCTTATAATGCTCTCGGAAAAAAAACACCTCGTTCTCTTTGCTGGCCATACGTATGTCTACAACACGGCTATACAAAAAATCAAAAAAGTCCTTTCGCAGAAAAAGCTTGGAAAGGTCTACTACTACGAAAGCATGCGGGCAAACCTCGGGCTTATCCAACATGATGCAAATGTTATCTGGGACCTGGCCCCTCATGATTTCTCCATCCTCAACTACATTTTCCCCACAAAACCTCTGGCCATTCGGGTTCTATCATCACGGTTTGTACACAGTAGGCAGGAAGAGGTTGCGCACGTGTTTGTCCGGTATGAGAATAACCTTTTTGCCCATATGTACCTGAGTTGGCTTTCGCCTCTTAAGATACGCATGACAATGCTCGCGGGAAGCAAGAAAATGCTCGTTTTCGATCAGCAAAATCCTGTTGAGCAAATCCGCCTGTACGACAAAGGCGTTATGGTCACAAAGGATAAGAATAATTCCCTCAGGTCTTCTTACAGGTACGGAGACGTCATTGTCCCGGCACTTGATGATACCGAGGCGCTTTCTACAGAGCTTAGACATTTCCTCTCCTGCATCAGGGAAAAGCAAAAACCGCTCACAGGAGGAAAAGAGGGTTTGGAGATAGTCAAACTGCTTGAAGCAGCAGACCGGTCGCTAAAATCCGGCAAAGAAATCCTTCTTCGCTAATGCTCTGCTTGGTTTTTAATATCCTCAATTGTCTTGCCTGATTTTACAGATTCTGGAAAAGCTTTTGCGTCAAATCCTTTTTTGACATACTCATCGCTATGTTTTATGAGTAGCCACGCATTTTTCTTTATCAATAATTGCTGTTTGTTTCATACTCCCTCTGCTGCTAGTACTGTATTTCATTGATGTTCCAGGTTGATGAATTGATTTTAGGTTGATAGAACAACTAACATGGCAAGATACACCTAGGAAAATTAACGAAATACAGTACTAGCTTTAGCAAAGAAACCTGACGGCGATCCTGTAGCGCTTGATGTATAAGCTGCTGAGAACGGGTGATGCGACTGTCCTCATTGTATAAAGACCTGCCGTCCGAACATCTTCTCGGAGTCATAGTAGTGCTCCCAGACGACATTGCCGATATCCAAAGGCGCCTCGACCATACATGTAGTATAACGCTTTGAAGCTTAAGAAAAAAATTACTATTTTGACCGAAAGGAAGCTAAGAAAATGGTTCGTGCGAAGGAAGCTTGACAGTAAGTGTTGTACCTTTCGTGATTTTGCTTTCAGCAGATATACTTCCCCCGTGAGACTCGACGATTTGCTTGGCAATTGAGAGTCCGAGGCCATAGCCTGACACCTGCTCTTTTGAGCGGGATTTACTAGCGCGGTAAAACCTGTCAAAAATGTGAGGGAGGTCCTCATTTGGAATTCCCCCTCCGGTATCGATGACGCGAATCTCAACCGTCCCGTCACGCTTCTTGGCTATTACGCTAATGGTACTTTTCTCCGGCGAATATTTTATCGCATTATCAAGAAGGATAACAAAAAGTTCAGTAATATTCTCAGGAAACCCCAGAACATGAAGATTATCTATACCCTTTTCGATGCTGATTTCTTTTTTCTTTATACTGCCGTTTAGTCTTTTTATCGCACTGTCGAGAGCTTCGATTAGTGAAATATCTGACATCTGTGAGCGGTTTGCTTTTTGCCCGTCTTTGGTAAGTGCCAATAAATTATCAGACAGTGACTGCATGCTTATAACGTCTTCAAGGTTACTCCCGAGAAGTTTCTTCGCATCCGCAAGTGTCAATGTTTTGCTTCTCAGTCCCACCTCTATCTCGGAACGAAGGGATGTCAAGGGAGTTCTCAGCTCATGAGAGGCATCAGTTATAAACCTGCGCTGCTCCGAAACCATTTCTTGAATCGGCCTAAGCGTCCTACCTGCCAAGAAATATCCCGCTGCGCCGGTAGCAAAAAAAATGATTCCATTGAGAACAACGAGGAGATGCTTCAACCTGTTATTTGCATCTTCAAGATCCTGAATATTGGGGACACGCACAATAAATTTTCGCGGCTGAAGGATTGTTGCTCCCGGGTGCTCCATGCGAAACTCCTGAACCCTTATGATGCGATGAAATTCCTTGCTTGCGAGATTGTAAAATCCTAAGGAAAACACGATACTAATCGTCATAATGATGACGAGGTACCAGGCAGTAAGCTTGAGCCTAGCTGAGTGAAACATATAAACGAATGTCAAATGTCCAATATCAAATTTCAAATGACAAATGCACATTGGATATTGGATATTTGTCATTGGTCTTTATTTGACATTCAATTCCCAATCTTATACCCAAACCCCCTCACCGTATGAATAAGCGGAGGAGTATTTGGAAACGGCTTATCGATTTTATTGCGAAGATAACCTATGTATACCTCAACGGTGTTGGGGAGAATGTTTGCTTCATAGTCCCAGACATGATCGATGATCTGTTTTTTGGAAACGATTTGGTTGGGATGGCGCATGAGATACTCCAAAAGCGCATACTCTTTACTCGAAAGCTTGACGTGTTTTCCCTGACGTTTTACCTCAAATGTTAACCCATCAATCTCCAGATCTTTGAGAATAAGACGCATGCTTAGCGTCCTCTCAGGCCGCCTTGCCAACGACCGGACACGCGCAAGAAGCTCCTCAAAAGCAAAAGGTTTTACGAGGTAATCATCAGCGCCGCTATTAAGCCCCTCCACTCTTTCACTCACTTGCCCTTTGGCTGTCAAGAGAAGAATAGGCGTGTGGATATTCTCACTTCTCAGCCTTTTTGTCATCTCCGCTCCTTCCATACCTGGAAGCATTCTATCAAGGATGATGACGTCATACTCCTCACCTGAGGCAAAATCATACCCTTTTATTCCATCATACACGACATCGACAGCATAGGACTCATGGCGCAGTCCCTGGGTGATTGCATTGGCAATTTTGTGCTCATCTTCGACAACAAGTATCCGCATACTTTTTGGCGTTGTTCCGCGCCTGAACCAGATTATACCAGGGAAGCTGAAAAAGAGCTGAGAGGCATGACAAATCCCTCTCTGATATGGTATACTAAATACGATGCATAAAACATTTTATGCAAGCGGATTTCTCTACCTCCCACAGACTCAGCAAATTCTCTTGCAACAAGGAATGAATCAGACATCCCCACAGTGGGAGCTAATAGGCGGAATGTCAAAAAAGGGCGAATCAGCCGAAAAGGCATTTGCCAGAATTGTGCAGGAAATACTCCACCTCAAACTTCCTCTCAAACACGTTTTTCCCGTCTACGAACGAAATGATGGAGACAACAAACTCGTTATTCTCTATGCAGATGTTACCAAAGCTCGGGAATTTAAGCCTGCAAAGGAACATAGTTTTTCCTGGTTTACCAGAAAACAAGTCACGAAACTGCCAATTAGCTCACAAACGCTTCAGGATATTATTGTTGGCCAACGCGTTGTTGATGCAAAACTCAGAAAGAGCCTTGGCCAACACACCTTTGAGTAAAAACTCTCCTATTCGATAAATGTTAACGCTACTCCCTTTTTCTCAGCCCGTCCTGTGCGGCCGATGCGATGAATATAATCATCATACGTTTCAGGGATATCGTAATTAATAACATGCGTCACATTTTCGATATCAAGTCCGCGTGAAGCAACATCAGTTGCCAAAAGTGCTTGTATCCTGTTTGCCTTAAATGCTTCGAGTGCTCTCTGGCGTTGATTCTGGTTTTTATTCCCGTGAATCGCTGCGACACGCAGTCCCCGCTGCTCCAAAGCACGTGACAGTTTTTCTATTCCCCATTTCGTGCGTCCAAACACGATAACTTTTTCATACTCATCGTGCGACAGGAGATCATGGAGCACATCAATTTTCGCTCTCCCCGCAAGCCTCACGACATCTTGGTCTACATTCTCTGCGGTTTCCCGCGTCTTCACCGAAACGGTGACAGGGTTTTTCAGAAACGCTTCCATAACCCCTTGTACATCAGGCGGGATTGTTGCTGAGAAAAAAAGCGACTGACGATTGTGAGGCAGAAGCGATATCAGAAATCTGACATCCCTAATAAATCCCATATCAAGCATCCGGTCAACTTCATCAAGCACTACTATCCCAAATGACGAGAGCGTAAGCTTTCTTTGATTGACTAAATCCTTCAGTCTCCCGGGCGTGCCGATGACAACCCTCGGGTTCCTCTGCAATCCGCGAATCTGCTGATACATCCCAACGCCACCTATACACAGGGTATCCGGAAGAAACATGCCTTCGGTGAATGCCCGATACTCGTCTCTGATTTGCACAGCAAGCTCTCGCGTCGGTGCGACAACCAGAAGTTTTTCCAAGTTGTTATCAAGGAGTTTTTGAATAAGTGGCAATAAAAATGCCGCTGTTTTTCCGGTACCTGTATTTGCAATACCGACAACGTCTCTGCCCTGAAGAATGTATGGAATAGCTTGATCTTGTATGGGCATTGGCGTCTTGTAGCCGCGTCTTAGAACATGCTGTTTGAGTGTCGAAGCAAACGGAAAATCAGCGAAAGCATGTTTTGGGATATACGTCTCACGTGTAGGGGTATTCTCTGCTTTTTTGATAAAGTGCGAGGTGTTCATTCGTTGGCGCTTGGCATTTTGTGATCTTCCAGAGAATCCACTTCGCCTTGCACCGGAAGGATAACTATTTCTTCCTTGATAGTAATTATGCGGTCTTCGCCGTGTATAGGTCATATCACTTGGAGAAAATTGAAAAAATAAAGCTGCTTAAATAAGAGGTTTTCTGAAGAGGAGAAAAGATACAAAGAGTAATAAAAAGTATGTAGGGTATCTTTATCTAAATCGTCCAAATAGGCTCGAAGTTAAGCAGATGTATTTCTTCAATCTGCTCTCTCTGTGTAGTATACCGTATACAAACCCCTGTGTCAAGATGACTATAGGCTAGCCTCATGACACGCTCACCTCAGGATGGGATATCTCTTGACTATCTTTTGCTCCTGCCACCATGAACCAAGCGAAAACGGCGTACTCGTTGTTTGTCCCAAAAAGAGTAACACCAAGATATAGATGATGTGCTCATCAATAAGCGGATTATTTTCAGGTGGAAAAAGGGAGAGATAAATAAGAAACATCATCAAAGACCCGGCGATTGAGGCAATTCTTATACCAATCCCCACGATGAATGCTACACCAACACCCAAAAGTCCCAGCATAAAAAACCAATCAACCAAGACGTTTCCTGAAAGGCTCTGGAAAAACGCAGCAAACACTCCCTCTGTGCCAAACTGTAAAAACCCTGCTGTCGGAGAGACGCCTTGAAGCCACGATTTCTCAGGGGTAGTTGCAAATCCGAGGCCAAACACCTTATCCAAAAACGCCCAGAGAAAAATACACCCCAGACTCAAACGAAGGAGTGATAGGATTCTATTTGTTTTCACGGGTACTTTTAGCCTACTCTTTTGTTTGCGTTTTCGCAAGAATAACGGATACTACAATAATCTCGGCAAGTGAGCTTACACTCCAGCTAGTACAAAACCGTTTCCCGTTTCACGTCCTGAGTGTAATCTGAATACCCTCTTAAGAGCAGTGACAGAAGTCACAAGGAGGCACACTATTGCATTTTTGCAGTGTTTCTTCTATGCTAGAGAGAACATCACGAGAGACGTCGCCCTCACTGAGAGCGCGTCCGGCAACCGAGCAACGTATGTCGCGGTGCCAATATCCTTAGGGATAGATGCGGCTTTATGGCAAAAAACTTCACGTTCACCTCAGAATCAGTTTGTTCAGGACACCCCGATAAGATTTGTGACCGGATCAGCGATAGTATTCTTGATGCAGTACTTGCACAAGACCCAGCAGGACGCGTAGCAATTGAAACAATGGCGGGAAAAGACAGAGTCTTTATTGTTGGTGAGCTGACGAGCAAAGCGACTATAGCAATAGAAAAGATTGCGCGGGAAACGATCAGGAAACTTGGCTACACCAATCCTCTTTTTCATTTTACAGATACGTCTCCTATCGATATCTCTGTTCATCAGCAATCTGCAGAAATTGCTCAAGGCGTTGACATGGATGGTGCAGGGGATCAGGGAATGATGTTCGGGTTTGCATGCACACAAACCAAAGAACTCATGCCGCTTCCTATCGTCCTTGCACACAAACTGGCAAAAGCACTTGATACTGCACGCGAAAGCAAATCGCTTCCCTATCTTCGGCCTGACGGAAAAACACAAGTGACGGTTGAGTACAAAAACGGCAAGCCCGCGAACGTATCACACGTCGTCATCGCCGTCCCGCACGATGAAACAATCACACTTCGTCAGGTCAAACGGGATGTGCATAACACTGTTGTCAAACCAATTCTTGAGGAGTACGGATTTTTTGTAAACGAAAACAATGTCACCGTAAACGGAACAGGTGTCTGGCATATTGGAGGTCCGGCATCAGATGCAGGGCTCACAGGACGAAAAATCGTCGTTGATACCTATGGCGGGTATGCCAGAGTCGGTGGCGGATGCTTCTCAGGCAAAGACCCGACGAAAGTAGATAGATCAGGTGCATATGCCGCGCGGTACATTGCAAAAAATATCGTCTCGCACGGCTTGGCAGATGAGGCTGAGGTGAGACTTGCTTATTGTATCGGCGCAAAAAAACCGCTCATGCAGGACGTAGAAACATTTGAGACAGAGAAAATCTCGAAAAAAGCGCTCAAAGACTGTGCCAAAAAATTCCTCGACACCTCAGTTGGAGGAATTATCAAAACTCTTGATTTACAAAGACCAATCTATGCAAAAACCAGCAGTTACGGCCACTTCGGCCGCCTCGAATTCCCGTGGGAAACAGTCATCGATCCCTCTTGAAAATCCACGCCAGCATTTGTGGATGGTTTTTTACAAACGCATAAAAATATAATCCTATAAAAAGTACTTCTACCAGAAGTGTCGTCACACCGTCTACAAAGCGTAGAAATTGTTGCTCTTGCAAACCGGATATGATTGACGAAGCCGCCATGACGTAGAGTCTCATGGCTATCGGCACGCTGTAAAAAACAAAAATACCCAAAGACACAAGAGACCCGACTACAGCAAATACTCCGTAGAACGCAACGCTTCTTCGTTCGCGTACCGGGAACCTCTCAATTGGATTTCTAGGCTTCTCTTTCCTTTTTTTCACTATACCAATGAGTACTTGAAGCTGATAGTTCGCGTAGGAGAGACTGTCATGGAAAAGATTCCGACAGCGAAGCAGATCCATGAGCACAAAATATATATCTGTTCGCATGTAGAGGTGAAACTCAGAAAGAATACTCAATCCGTTAAGCAGGATACTCACTTTGAGAAGCTTTACAAAAAGCGTATCCTCATTGATAAGAAAAACTAACCATACTGCTACCGCAATAAGCATAAGATTCCATACAATTCCTGAAACGTATACAATCATTCTGTTTCGTCTTGATTCTGCCCAGATACCCGTCACATCAGTCTGCAGGACGAGTGAGGTAAGACGCGTACTAAATCTCATCGAACCACCTACCCCAAGCGCCCGTGCTGCAAAAAGGTGTGCCAACTCATGACTGAAGACAAAGAGAAAGTGCAGACACACATTGCTCAGAATAATAATGGTTGTGCTCCTCGTCCAGAAGAAATCATCCCTCGAAGGTATAAGTAGTGGATGAAGCAGTAAAAGAAGTAGTGTTATAGCTATAAAAAAACTCACGACAAAAAATGACGCTCTCCCAAAAAGCCATGACACCTGTTGCGGTTTAAAAAATCGAAATCTGTCAATCGGTTGCGTAGACGACAACACCGTATAGTTATCAATTTGTTTAATAAACCCTTCCCGAACGAGAGTCTTTACAAAATCAGCCACATCAAAAGAGGTCCTGTATTTTTTCTCAACTGCCGTTTCTGTTTGTGCTATCGTTTTTCCGCTTCTGAGAAGGTCAATCACCTCTTTTCCAATACTTGGAATTGCCAAAAACGCATGTCTCCCACTGACCCATATGACGTATTCTTCCTCTTCCGACCGGAAAGAAATAGGATGGAACGTAACGCTCGTAGAGGAATTGACACGGGGAAATGGAGGCCTTGATCTCAATAGCTTTCTGCTCATTATGTTCTCGATTTTTTTGTGGAACACGCGGGACACCTGCTCCAAAACACAAGCGGCGTCAATGACGCGTCGTCCAGAAGAAGCAGATTTTGCCGGAATTGTTTGCCCGATGTTCTTGGTAAGAGATCACCAAGGTAGGCTATTGCCTCAAGTACTACGAGCTGGCCAGCTATTATGACCGTTGGCGCAATAGCACTTTGCTCAACCGGCCGCTCTAAATCCTTTGGATTTTTTAGTTCTAACTGCTTCACTTCCTCTTTCCCTGCGTGCAACACACATTCATAGCAGGGCGTCTCCCAGGGAAGAAAAAGACTCACTCCGACAACGGGCCCTGACAGGTGTGTCTCGATCCATGGGATATTTTTCTTCAGAGCGACAGCATTTACCCACGAACGAAGCTTCTCAAACGGCTCGTCTGCACAGACGATGACGAGATCCGAGCCTTGCGTAGCCTCATCAACATCTTGTCGTGAAACGAGCTTTTTCTCTACGCCGACAATACGAACATACGGATTCATCACTTGAAGCTTCTGAGTCCCAACACTCACTTTTTTCTTTCCGACATCAGTATCATCGAAGAGGAGCTGCCTGTTGAGGTTTGCAACTGACACGTTATCAAAATCAACGACGCTGATTGTCCCTACGCCTGTCTTCACAAGACCAATAGCAACTGATGTACCGACGGCACCAAGTCCAAGAATTGTCACCGTCGCGTCTTTGAGCCTTGCTTGTATTGCAAGAGGTGATGACCTCTTCTTTCGATCAACGAGTGAAAAATATCGGGAACTTCGCTCGTAACGTTCTAATTCTTGCGTTGTGAGATTTTTTGGGGTGAGGGCTCCTGCATCCTCGAGGAATCCTTCACCAAGCAGCGTATCAATCGTATCACGTATCGATGCTTTCGTGAGGCCTGTTTTTTTATGAAAAAGAGAAATAATTTCCTTGGTGGTTTTCGTACCATCGAGAAGCAGAAGAAGTTGCCAGAGATGATCATCCGTGTTATCCTGCAACTCATGACCGATACCATACGTCATTGTACCGAGAATGATGCGATGTTCGGTCCGTTGCACAGGAAAAAGCGTTTCTTTCAAACGCAGCTTTTTCATAACAGGGATCTTACAACGTGCTTACCCAAACAACAAGGAGTGCGTATGCGGAGAAAGATCTATATCTTACTCTTTTGAACACCAGCCTTTGCCTGTTGTCTCGATTTTCTCAAGCTTGCGGATTGAGATTTGAAGTTTCTTTGCTTTCTTTTTCATGTACTCACCTCCTTTCGCCAGTTTGGTGCACTCACTATAGCACAGACTCGCCATAAAAAAAAGCTCAGGACTTGCAAAACGACAAAAAAGCCGTATAATTCGTACAGATATGACTGAAGCAATCGAACAGAGAAATGTGACGGCCTCCATTGAAGATGGCGGTTTGGCGATTCCACACATTCATCTCCTCAGACCATCTCAGCATCTTGTTGAGGACATTCACACACTGCATCTTGATGAGTTAGTGATGACCGGATACGGAATCGACGATCCAGCTATCGATCCCTCGAACTAGCACTTGGAGAATATGAGGGTGCGGAGGATGTTTTTCGGACATACGTTGCACTACGTGGAGAGAAAGCAGTTGGATCCCTTGCAGTCATCAGCCTTCCCTCATCTGGAGTGCACGAGATGTCATTTGAATTTTGGGAAGCCCTCCGAAAGTTCGATCCACAACGCTACGCTGCTGCACGTGCAATCTCAGAAGATGCACTTGCCATATGGGGAATGGTTACCTTACCCGATGAAGAGAAAAAGATACAGAAGCGAATCTCCTGCGGCAAGTAATTGGCGATCTGAATCCGCCGTTTGTTTTCGACCAATCCAACTCCCCCCGCGACGTTGATATACTTGCAACGACATTAGGAGAATTCGGATATCGGACATTTTTCGGTTACCACGAAGTGACACCTGGACAGGGTGCAGCAGAGACCGAGAAACATCTTGACATACTGAAGGCATACACGTTTGCTCGAGGTATCTCGCTTGATGCATACGGCACGCTCCATGTTGAGGATGAACCGACAATCAAACCCACTCTCCCTGATCTGCGAGGCTATCCCCAGGAAATTGTCGAGGCATTTGCACCTGTAAGGGAAGCGCAGGCTCGAACTCCCAATATCGCAATGGTCAGCCCGCTCATTAGCATCCACACACCCCTCCTCCCCGCCGCCTAATGCCTCCTTTATTCCCTCCAAAACTAAACGCTAACCGCTAAGCGCTTTCTGTCCTATTTTCAGGTGGTACTTCAGTGTATAAATCCAATCCTCTTCCCCGGACGAAGCATTCTGCATCTTCTGATCCAAAAGCCACTCCACATACGACCTGTCATGCAAAACCACTTCTCCAATTTTCTTGCCTTTGTGCTTGCCAAAGGTAAAAAGCACAAAAAGCGAGGGCTGCAGGGAAATTTTTATCATTTCTGAGACAACTACCTCTGGATCTTTGTACTTCTCGTCCATCTTCTGTGAGAGCCTTTTAAAAAGCGCTTCAAGCACCAATACATCCCCCTTGGCATCGTGGGCATCTGCGCTCACCTGTAAATCCAAGTAGTAGCGGAGGTACTGGAGGTTATACTCAGGAATGACATTCCCGCTGTCCAGCGCCCGGGCGAGTTTAAGAGTACAGATAAACCTAGGAGCCTCAACACCTTCATGGCTTAACATCGCGATATCAAAGACAGCGTTATGTGCCACCATGATCTTGTCTTTGAGAAGTTTTGCTACCTCTCGTTTCATGTCACTTTCCAGAAAGGCAGGTTTATCAGCAATCATTTTATTGGTGACGTGGGTGATTGACTGAGACTTAATACTAATGGGGATAGGAGGTTTAAAGTATTGGCAATTCGTGATGTCGTCATACTTGTAACAAAGCTCAAACAGACGGTCATTCAGGGGATCATTGCCCGTGGTCTCAGTATCAACAAAAACAAATTCATTCATACTTGTCTTTCTAGTATAGTCTATGTTCTCTGACTTTTGAAACTTCGAATCAGCAGCACATGTAATATGTGCAGAATACAACTCAGCTCCTGTCAGGACATGCTGTAATTTCGACTCGAGGAACGGGGCATTTTTTCAAGGAGATCCTTGTGCTTGGCGATAAAAAGTGTCGTCAACCGGTCAAGAGAGAGTTTTGCTAATTCATCATGCGAGAAGAAATCGATGACTTCTCCCTCTTTCCTCTCGAGATTATTTACCTGCTCATCAGTCAACTCCGCGTGGAAAAAGTATTTTTTCTTTTTGTTATACACCCAGTGGGAGAGAAGGGTGACTTGGGGAAGCAGTATCCCCGTTGTCTCA
Organism: Candidatus Levyibacteriota bacterium; assembly: GCA_016188975.1. GTDB lineage: Bacteria > Patescibacteriota > Microgenomatia > Levybacterales > UBA12049 > JACPGQ01. The sequence goes on from JACPGQ010000004.1 coordinate 21,066, forward strand.
CTCACCTTACGCTGAATTGCCTGGTCAAATGACTCTTTCTGCTTTCTGATTCCCGCTATAAAACTCCAGATGTCTTGCTTTGAGCGGATAGGGGATGTGTTGTTTCTAATTGTTAAGAGTACTTTGCCTTTGTACGTGAGGAGGATGAGGCTGGCATCGATTGCGTAGATCACATATCTAGTATACCAGAAACAGCAAGACACAATATGGGATAAAAAGAGGAAAGACAGAAAAACTATCTACTTGAGGTCGCCACATGAGACATAGACATTTGCCTCAGATCCGGACTTGTGGACATTTATCGCAAGCGGCAATTGTCCTTTGAGAGAAGCCAGACTGACCGTAAGAGTCGCGGTTCCTGATTCACCTGAATCGTTTCGCGCACCAAGTGACACGGTCATCGATGTCGCGTTTGCGTCTTGTGAGGATTGGGAAGGAGGATAGCTATAAAGAGACGCATTGTCTTTTTTGAGGAAGAAGAAGTAGATTGCTGCGTAGACAATCGTGCCTATGACGAGGTAGATGAGAATGTTTCGCGGTGTGAAGTAGGACGTACCGTAGCTTTTTCCATCAGCCATAGGTTTATACTAACCCTACTAAAAATCATTTGTCAAGCTTCTCCTTGCCTTTTCAATCAAACAAAAAGGCTGCTATAATAACCTTCATGAAAGATAGGCTGGTGCAACTGTTTCAGGAAAATAAATTCTACGTCATCCTTGTCTTAGGATTTGTGCTCCTGACTCTCGTCATTGTCATTTTCTCGTTCGTCTCAAACGGAAAAGCATCTGATGAAGTCGATCTCACCCCCACACCTACCAAGAAAGCTGAGAAGAAACCGACTCCCACAGAAGAGCCTGAAGAAGATGAAGATCCGACGCCGAGAAGGATACTAAAGACTCCAACACCTACCACCAAACCCGCCAGCGCGCCAACTGCTGTACCTACCACAACTCCGGCACCGACGAACAGTAGCCCTACTGCGACCCCGACTCAAACACCGACACCAACTCCTACAGGACCAACCTTAACATCGACCCCAACCGAAGCCCCTACCTCCATTCCTTAAATTCACCGTGTCAAGAGCTAAATTATTACACAATTATAACGTAAAGCCACAAATATCGTCACCATTTATGCTATAATTAGGGCTACAAAGACCCTGTATCCGAATTGTCGCCGGACGGCGCGCGTTCCAGACTTACGTTTGGATAGGATGCGGGGTCGCTCATTTAAACTCCCAGATATCATCAACTCGCCTTGAAAGTATCTTAAACAACTCCACGTCTTCTCCTTTATGATACGAAGCGACACATCCAGCAACCATGTCAGCAAGTTGAATAAGAACATTTTCCCTAGAATCAACGAATTTTAAATCAGTAAATATATCCTTATGTTTATTGTCCAGTTGTCTACTTAGGTACGTTCGTAATTCATCCCGTATTCTTTTTTCTCCTCTTTTATCAAACTTAAGCTTTGCATGTTTTATTGATTTTCGACTATTGCGTAAAACTTGCATGACGATGTAGTTAAAAAATGAATCTGTATCTTTACGAAGAAAGTTGCTATAAATAGCATTCTTCTTAACGACTATTGCTCGAATTTTGAAACGAAACGGTGAGCACGTTTCCAAAAACTGTTTTTTAATCTCGTATCTACTCTTATGATATTTAAACTCAACATCATCAGGGAATTTTAACTTTCTTCTCAATTTCTTAATTGCTAGAGCTGTCTCTTCTGCAACAAGTGGATCATCAAAAATTACTAATGCTATAACAAAAACAGGAGAGGAGCCTCTCTTTAATTGAAATCATGGGTCGCCAGAATCATCGATAAAAACAAGCATGTATAGAAATTATACGCCAAATTTGCTGGCTAATAAGGCCTTTTGTGCTATAATCCTATATTATGAAAAGGGTAATACTCTTTCTTTTGCTTCTTATTCTTCCTTTGTCTTTTACAGCTCCTGTTGAGGCCCAGGAAATCTTCAAGGTAATAAAAGTCATCGACGGCGACACCATTGTTACAGATATTCGCGGTCACAAAGAAACAGTGCGGCTTCTGGGTGTCGATACACCTGAGAGTGTCGATCCGCGAAAACCCGTGCAGTGCTTTGCCAAAGAAGCGACGAATAAACTGAAAAGTTTCGTTGACGGAAAATCGGTTATCCTAGTCGATGATAGGACACAAGGAAACCGTGACAAATACAAGAGACTTCTTCGATATGTTTACTTGCCTGATTCGAAAAGGACATTTGTGAATGGAGAGATGATCAAACAAGGGTATGCCTTCAGTTTCAGAGAATACCCGACAAAAATGCTTGATAAGTTTAATAGTTTTGAGAAAAATGCGAGAGAACACAGTCTTGGTCTCTGGGGTTCATGTCCTGTCTCTCCGACAAAAGCAGTCCTCAAAGCGAAAACGAAGAACATTGTGCCCACGAAATCCTACGTTGCTCCGACGAGTGCATATGTCCCGCAAGCAAATACCAATACCTCACCATCCACGAGGACATACTCAAATAGTGGAGATAAAGATTGCAAAGATTTTGGGACTCATGCAGAAGCACAAGCGTACTTCAATGGGAAAGGCGGAAGCCCGTCAAATAATGTCGACAATCTTGATGCCGACCACGACGGCCTCGCCTGCGAATCACTTCAGTAAAGGCTCCATACATAAAGAAACATTACGAGGCATTTAGAAGGCAATGAGCTTTGGTGGGAGAAAAGTGTCTTTTGATGTTAGTTTCAGAATCTGGAGGCACGTAGACTTCAGATATCGAAAAGATTATGTGATGGCTTCAACTGCAGCTTCAGAGAAGACAATACCCTGTCCATAGTAATCTATCCTTCTCTCAATCTCGTCTGGATCAGGCGGTCTATCAGGGTAGTCATATGCGGGGAGTTGATCCCACTCATCCTTTGGATAGAGTATCCCTACAGGAATTTCAATCTCATCAGATAAGGGAGCAGGTACACCACGAGGTCGTGGTACATCAATACTGATAAGGATGTCTTGTCCATCCAAAGACATATCCTGTGGTGCTTGATAGAGGAATTCACTTTTTGAAGCCATACAACAACGTTAGTTTCTTACTGAACTAGGTTCAGTGACGTAGATCACTGATAGAGAGGGGATGTGTCATAGGATTGGATTTGGAAAGAAATTATGCCGATACATCAGGAACAGAGACGCCGTTGAGATTTTCATATCAACACCATGTTTCAGCAAAAAAACAAAACGTCAGTGACCCGAATCACGCGAAGAGCTATTGGATAGATAATTGGTCTCTAATTTTTGAACAAGGAGATTTTTACTGTTTTCGAATCGGGTTTACTTATGTAAATATTTTCATTAACAACAACTTTCTGAAAATACTCGATGAGCTTGTTCTCGCTCACGTTCTTTTTTTGAGGAACAAATTGACCGAAAATAATAAAATACCTCTCTTCCCGTTCAAAGGAAAAGAGTTTAAACCAAAACCCATGTTTTGACGCGATATCTATGATGCGTTCATGTACCTCTGTAATTTCTTTAAATCGATAATGGAATCTTCTGTGCCTCCAAAGAAGAGAAAAAGGGAAGTAACGTGTGATCCGGGTTAGGTAAGGAGAGATCTGTTTGAAGAGGTAAAGTTCTAGTATTTCTAGGGAAGATAAATCATCTATTGTTTTATTCGGCTCAATCCACTCAAGTCTTTCAGTTTCACCCATGCTAAGCATTTTTCTCCATTTCTACAGACTATAATACTCTTTTTAAGAGCAGCTATCAAAAATAGATGAGAGAAAGGCATTTTGGGAGAGTCTCAAATTGAATAGATCGTAGTTATGTATTCACTGAAGATCTGCTAATTTGCCTTGCTTTCTATCATTTCTTCAACTTTTCTCTTCGCTTCTTCCAAAAGCTCTTTTGACCTTTTCTTTGCATCATGAGACTTAATCACAATTGGGAATATCTTTATATTGATACAGGTACTTCTATAAGCAAGTTTCTTATTTGCTCTGGCTTCCAATGAGCAATAATCGAACCACCCGCATCTCTTTCTACTTGCATTTTTCCAACAATCGAGTTTATACAGAGAGTTAAATACTCAGGATCAAGATCGTTTTTAACCTTCAGTCGTAAAATACCACCTGAAATAATAGCTTCAATGGATTCTTTCAAAACATATGCAATTCCAGGCGTCGCATCTTTTGTAAGTAGAATTTCTTCGACTTGGGGCTTAAAATCATTTTTAAGTTTTTCATAAAGTTCATCTTTTAAATATTTTTGATCTTTCTCTTCAATTCCAAATCTAGAAAGACTACTCACACGAATAAATGGCTTTCCTTCCTCTTGATACGCCTCACTTCCAGGCTCAAATCCTTTTTTCATTGATACTAATTCTCCAAGTTGTCTGAATTCAGCATTTTTAATTCGTGATTCTAAGTTCTTGTATTTCGGCTGGAAGTAATCAGCATCAACACGATTTGCAGATTGGACATCAGAAAGATTCATAACAAAATTCAAGTCATCCTCAACGATAAAATCCTTGAGCCCCAACTCCTCCAAAAGCAAATCTTCTGATTGTTGATAAAGCTTCTCTGAGCTGCTTAATTCTTGCAGGGCTAACTTTACAAGTTGAGCTATTGCCGAATTATTGTTTTTAGGTACTCTTATTTTTTTTATCTTGTCTATAAATAGATTCAACTGGACATTTCCTGTCGATTCTCGAATGGATTGAAATCTCCCATATGAAGAATTTAGAACTGCAACTAAAAATTCTGGATCTAATGTATTTTCGTTTAAAGCAATTCTTGCAACATGCCGATCAATATTCGCGGGTAATAAGTTATCTGTTACCAGACCAGCAAAGCCTATTGTGCCAACAGTTGAGAGAAGTATATCCCCTTCTTGTAGTCTTGACCTCTTATTTCTCTCGTCAATAATGCTTGAGATTGTATTCGCACCTGATTCATCAATTAAACAATCTTTAACATGTTGAGCTGAGAAATATTTTATTCCGCTGCTTTCATCCCAAATTGGCGAACCATGCTCACCATCGGTAATATATGCTATTTCTTGCAGCTCAACCGTTGGAGAGATTGTTAACTTCTGCATCCTAGATAGATACTCTGGCTGATAATACTCCGCGTCCAATCGCTGCGCCCCTTCAAGCTGTGATTTTCGAATAATTGAGAATGTAATCATAATTTAACAAATCAATGAGATTGCGGAGATAATAATTGCAACAAGAGCTAATAAAATTGTTGACCTTACATGATATTCGTTAATGTTCTGAAATAAATTGTTTGCAGATTTTGTGATAATATTATGATTTTCTACTAGAAATTGGGTTTCAATCTGCCACATTTGCTTTGTATTCAAGTTAGGAGCCGAGGTCAAAGAAAGAGCCTGTAGAAAAGCAGATATTAATCTATCCATCAAATAAATCTCATCATCAAGTTCTTTAAATAAGCTTCTTGATTTGAGCAGATGAAAATAACTATAGTTATTAATTCTCTCTATATGATTTCTAACGATCGATAGC
>JACPGQ010000001.1 GCA_016188975.1 Candidatus Levyibacteriota bacterium
TATATCCCTGTTGTAACCGGAGGGAAGATTAGTTGAAAGGCTTATTATCTGCGTGTAAAAACCAAGGAGTAAATGGACCTTGCTCCTAAGCAACTCCGCAATATCAACATTTTTCTTCTGCGGCATTATACTACTTCCTGAACAAAGCTCATCAGAAGCCGCGAAAAAACCATACTCACTTGTCGTAAAGAGCATAACATCTGATGCGAATTTGTTACTCGTCAAAGAGATTTGGAGTAATGCACCGATAACTATGGCGTCAAATTTAGCTCTCGAATTTTGGCAATACAGTGGATTGCCTTGGACTTTCTTAAACCCCAAAAGCTTGGCAGTATACTCTCTATCAAGCGGAAGAGACACCCCGTAACCTGCACCAGATCCTAAGGGAGATTGGTCAACAAGTATCTTTGTTTGATCCAAGAGGAAGTAATCATCAAGCAGGCTCTCGATAAAATTTTCCGCCCATATCCCAACTGATGAGGGCATAGCCTTCTGCATATGCGTATATCCGGGCATCGGGACAGACCCATACTGTTTGGCAAATGCAACAAATGAGTCGATAAGTAAAATGAGATGCTCTGCAACGGCGAGTATTTGATCCTTTGTAAATAATCGAAGCATTGTCAGTGCTTGATCATTTCGTGATCTTCCTGTATGAATTTTCTTCCCGACTTCTCCATAGTGTTCTGTCAGGAAGTTCTCGATCTTCGTATGCACATCTTCATCTCCCATCCGTAGGATAAACCCGCCTTTTTCATGTAGTGTCAAAATTTCTTGCAGTCCTTTTCGGACCTTTTCAAGCTCCTGAGAAGTCAGAATCCCTATCTTCTTGAGCATCGCACAGTGCGCAAGCGTCCCGTAGGCGTCATAGACAACAAGCTGCTGATCCAGCAAAAGATCATCCTTTGTCTCAAAGACTTCAACAAACGCGTTCAATTTTGTGCCTTTCTCCCACAACTTTTTCATATGATTTCTCGACAAACAAAAAAGCCCTTGCAAACTCCTTAATCAATCGATTAAGAAATCTGCAAGGGCCTTCTTTCAGAAGACGGTACCACCTTGCTTTCGTAGCTACAAAAAATCCACCTTTCGGTGGAGCAAACAGAAACTATAGCTAACGCTTATTTCCGCACTCCGTTGCCGACATGCGTTGGGAAATTTTACGGTTGCCTTCCGTCGTAGTAATGTCTTCGACTCGCCTTTAAGACTTTCTCCTACGCAGCTTGCTTACTGCGGTAAGCTCAAGCGCTTTTATTTGATTAAAGCAATTTTATAGTAAAAAACCTTGTTTTGTCAACTGCTAAATTGATTTCTTTCCTCTTGGGTGTTAGCATTCTACTGAATCTATGATCCAAGAACTGAATAAAGAACAACTCACCGCTCTTTCGAATTTATCCTTTGATATTGCAAAAGGGTCATTTGCTACGATCATTTTACCTGTTATAGATTTACAAACTGATCCCGTTTTATCTATTGCCAGAATTATGACAGCGTTTATCGCAGGGCTTGCATTTACATATTTTGGTTTGTTATTATTGAAGCTGAAAGAAGGGAGACTATCATGAACCTTGCAGATTTTTTAAGTAATGCCTACAATGTGATCATCCTCGCGCTTGCATTACATCACCTACCCCACCCTCAAAAAACACTCCCATACGAGGAAAAAATAAAGCGGAATGGGATCTTCAACGAGCTCAGGACTAAAGTAGGAGGATTACCATCTAAAATGGGCAAAGGCCTTATTGGCTTCGGCTTGGCGGTGCATGACGTCTTTCTTCTTTGCTGCTTCGCCTTCGTTATTCATCGCAGCGAGTAATTCAGCAGAAAGTTTCTCCTCAAATGTCTTAAAATCTTTATTTGACCTCTTTCGTGCTGCCTCAACAATCCAACGGATAGCAAGTGCAGTCCTTCGCTCAGGTCGTACCTCAATCGGCACTTGGTAGTTTGCTCCACCGACACGGCGTGCCTTGATTTCAACTTTTGGCGCGACATTTGTTAGTGCTTTTTCAAATGTCTCAAGAGGATCATTGCCTTTTTCTTTCAGAAGGCTAAGCGCATTGTAGAAATGCTTTTGGGCAACGGATTTTTTGCCATCCTTCATCATCCTGTTGATAAACTTCGTGACTAAGGCGTTATTGTAGAGCACATCTGGCTTGGTAATTCGTCTTGGTGATTTCTTGTGTCTCATATTCCTTGATTAACTGTCATCCTGAGGGAGCATAGCGACCGAAGGGACGTACCGTATGGTACATCCCGAAGGATCTAACGTAAGATTCTTCGGCAAAGCCTCAGAATGACAGACTTTATGCCGCTGCAGTTGGCTTTCCTCCTCCTTGCATTTTGGCTCCGTATTTACTTCGCGATGACTTTCGTCCTTCAACACCTTGGAGATCAAACTTTCCACGGACGATGTGATACTTTACACCGGGAAGATCTTTGACTCTCCCCCCACGGACAAGCACGATACCGTGCTCAGAGAGTGAGTGCCCGATTCCCTGAATGTATGCTGTAACCTCAACTTTGTTGGAGAGTTTGACACGGGCGACCTTACGAAGGGCTGAATTTGGTTTTTTTGGCGTCATGGTCTTCACGAGGGTAACAACACCACGCTTCTGAGGAGACGCGAGCTCTTTGTATTCGCGGTCTTTTGCGTTAAAGAATCGGCGAAGCCCGGTGACTTTGACCTTCTTTGCCTTCTTCTTTCTTCCTCTTTTTGCTAACTGTGATAGTGTCGGCATACCTTGATTGCATGTCATCCCGAGTGAGCGAAGCGACCGAGGGATCCCATGGGATTTCTCGCCAAAGGCTCGAAATGACAAATAAGTAACGGAATTATACCACAATCAAAATTCCTTACGCTGCTTGTGGCACGACGTCCTGAATAGGCTCAACTACGACGTCTTCTGAGATTTCTTTGGCCTCGACTGGAATCAGGCGGCCAATAATGACGTTTTCTTTCAGACCATGGAGCCTATCCTCGCGTGCCTCCAAAGAAGCCTCTGTCAGAACCTTTGTGGTCTCCTGGAATGACAGTTGCCGGCTCGCCGCCTTCTGAGAGAACCTCCGCATTAATCTCTTCAAACCGTGCACGCGTGATAAAGTCTCCTGGAATAAGTGACGTATCACCGACTGTTTCGACGATTACCTTGTCAGACATCTTGCGGAGGATAACTTCGAAATGCTTGTCGTTAATTACTATGCCTTGCGCCTCATACACACGCTGGGTTTCTGTGATGATGTAGCGCTGCGCGTTATTGAGTCCACCGATCTTAAGGACTTCCTTAGGATCAAGGTATCCTTGAGCAAATGGCGTCCCTGCTACAATCTCCTGGTCTTCCTTGATATCAAGCGTCATGGAGAGTGGGATGAAGTACTCCTGAACTTCCATCGGCTTGATCTTGGTGTTTTTCACTTGGACCCTGTAGCCTTCATCTGTTTGCTCCACGTGAACTTTTCCGGTAATCTCAGAAATCGGGGAGAGATTTTTGGGTGTCCTCATCTCAAAAAGCTCTTCTACACGGGGAAGCCCTTGTGTCACGTCAGCCATCACGACTCCTCCGAAGTGACGGACACGCATCGTTAGCTGTGTTCCCGGCTCGCCGATACTTTGCGCTGCCATAACACCGACTGGCACACCGATTGCAACCTTTTTCTTGGTTGAGAAATCCCAACCATAACAATTGATGCACAGGCCATATGCAAGCTTACACATTAGTGGTGAACGGACAAGAACCTCGGTGACTTCATTGGCAACAAGCCTATGCGCAACTTCTTCCGTGACCTCATCTCCTGCTTTTGCAATGACTTTTCTGCTGTTTTTAGAAACTGCGTTTTGCGCGAGGATGCGCCCAATGACGCGATCAGCAAATGGCGTTGTGCGGTCTTTCTCGCCTTCCATGATAGTGATGCCTTCAGTCGTCCCGCAATCTTCAGTGCTGATGATAACGTCATGGGAAACATCGACAAGTCGACGGGTCAGATACCCTGCATTTGCTGTCTTAAGCGCTGAGTCGGTAAGGCCTTTTCGGGATCCACGGGCTGATGCGACGTATTCGAAAATTGAGAGGCCTTCTCTGAAGTTTGATTTAATAGGAAGCTCAACGATTTTTCCAAGCGGATCAACGATAAGACCTCGCATGGCGGAAAGCTGCTTGAGCTGCTCCACACCCGCACGGGATCCTCCTGAATCAATGGAGATCTTGATTGGATTTGACTCACTAATACTCTTCCAGGTCTTATTGGCAATTTCTTCTGTTGTCTTAAGCCATACATCATTGGAAAGCCGCTTCTTCTCATCAAGAGTTATGAGTCCTCGTTGGTACTCGTCATTAATCATTGAAACTTTCTTTTCGGCCTCATTAACGATATTTTCCTTGTCAGGAATAATTTCATTGTCAAAAACCGAGACACTTACTCCCGAAACAGTTGCACCAAAAAACCCAAGGTCTTTGATCTTGTCGATCAAAATGGCGACTTCCTCTGAAGGATACATGTGCATAGCCCGTGTGATAAGCTTCTTAATCCCTGATGCGGAAACTGATTCGTTGATAAACGAGAACCCGCGAGGCAGTAACTCGTTAAACATGAGTCTGCCGATATTGGTCTCTATGTTTTCCATAACGGGCCATTGATGTGATATAGAAAACGCCAAGCGCCATTTCCTTGTTTGGCAGTGTGATTGGGCTTCCGTCTGCTGGCTTTAAGAGGTTGTGATTTGGCATCATAAGTTTTATGGCCTCTTCTTGTGCTTTTTTGGAAAGTGGGATATGTACAGCCATCTGGTCACCGTCAAAGTCTGCGTTATATCCAGCACAGACACAAGGATGAAGCTGAATTGCCGACCCTTCAATAAGAACTGGATAAAATGCCTGGATACCAAGCTTATGCAGAGTTGGCGCACGGTTGAGAAGCACCGGGTGGTTTTTGGTTATTTCTTCCAGGATATCAAATACCTCTGGCGGACGTTTTTCAATAAAGCGTTTGGCTGACTTGATGTTTGTCGCAAGGCCACGAACAATCACTTCGCGGAGAACAAAAGGCTTAAACATCTCAAGAGCCATTTCTTTTGGCAACCCACACTGCGTGAGCTTCAGTTCAGGTCCAACGACGATGACTGATCGGCCGGAGTAGTCTACGCGTTTTCCAAGCAAATTCTGCCTGAATCGTCCCTGCTTTCCACGAAGCATGTCAGAAAGTGAGCGAAGTGGCGATGAGACGACTTGCGATCCGCGCTGAGATGAATCGATGAGCGAATCAACTGATTCTTGAAGCATTCGTTTTTCATTGCGCAAAATAATTTCTGGTGCACCAAGCGCAATAAGATGCTTCAAACGATTATTTCTATTGATAACACGGCGATACAAATCATTGAGATCTGACGTCGCAAATCGTCCTCCAGCCAGCTGTACCATCGGACGAAGATCTGGGGGGATGACCGGCAGAACAACGAAAATCATTGATCCGGCAGTAATACCTGCCTTGCGCATAGATTCGATGAGTCGAAGCCTTTTGATAAGGCGGAGATATTTCTGTCCAGATGCTCTCTCAACGTCTTTTCGAAGTACCGCAATCAGCTCTGAGAGGTCAAGCTTGTTGATAAGCTCGAGAATTGCCTCAGATCCAGTCTTGATGGTGAAAAAAATTGGTATTTCGTATTCAAGGAGCTTGAAGTACTCGTCTTCTGAGAGGACACTTGAGACGCGGAGATTTTTTAGGAGCTTAAGAAGCGTCTCGCCAATCTCATCAATCTTTGCTGCTTCTGCTTCATATGTCTCTTGCAGTCTCGTCACTTTCTGTCTTTTCACAAGGTCTAATTCTTGCGAGACAAGTTGTTTTTGCTCGCCCTTGACGACTGATTTTGCCTCATCTTTTTTGTCTTTCATCTCCTCAAGGACTCGCTTTTCTTCGTCTTTGGATTTCTCCTTCAAGTTTTTCTTTCGATCCTCAAGATTTTTTGTCAAAACATCAATTGCTTCTTTTTTCTTCTGCTCATCAACGTCGGTGACTAAATATGAAGCGTAATAAATAACAGACTCGAGATTTTTCTGCTGGATATCCAATAAGAGCGAGAGGGGGGAAGATGCCCCTTTGAAAAACCAGACGTGTGAAACAGGACTTGCGAGTGAGATGTGGCCGATTCGCTCTCGTCTGACTCTTGAAAGTGTTACCTCAACGCCACATTTATCACAGGTGATACCTCGGTAGCGAATTCTTTTGTACTTTCCGCAATAACACTCCCAGTCTTTGGTCGGACCGAAAATCCTCTCATCAAACAAACCGTCTTTTTCCGGCCGAAGCGTCCGGTAGTTAATCGTTTCAGGCTTTGTAACCTCACCATATGACCACTCAAGGATATCTTGTTTGCTTGCAAGCATCAGCTTGAGTGACTTGAAGTCAAGAATTGTTGGGTCTTTTAACTGTTTTTTGTTGTTTGGATTCATGCTTGCTCACGTTCTGGCACGACTTCATCTGCTTCGAGTTCATGCTCTAACTCCTTTACTTCTTTTTCAACTGCCTCTTCCTTTTTTTCATCCTCTGCTTCGTGGACCTCATTATAAACAGTTGCTCCAATAGGAACAACGTTGAGCCCAAGTGACTGAAGCTCTTTGATGAGAACCTTGAAAGACTCTGGAACTTTTGGCGTTGGGATATCAGTTCCTTTCACAATTGCCTCAAATGCTTTCGCGCGACCTACTACATCATCTGACTTTGTTGTCAACATCTCCTGGAGGATATGTCGTGCACGATGTGACTCAAGTGCCCACACTTCCATTTCTCCAAGACGCTGTCCTCCCATTTGCGCTTTTCCACCGAGTGGCTGCTGGGTGACGAGCGAGTATGGTCCTGTCGAGCGTGCATGGGTCTTATCTTCAACCATGTGGATAAGCTTCATGACATACTCAATCCCGACAACGACCGGATTTTCATACGCCTCACCTGTGCGGCCATCGAAAAGCTGCATTTTCCCAGAAACCGGCAGACCCGACTGCTTGAGAAGATCGGTGATACGCTCTTCTGAAATTTTCTCAAAAACCGGAGTCCCGACTTTCATATTGAGCTTTTTTGCGGCAAGACCCAAGTGCGCCTCAAGAAGCTGCCCAAGATTCATACGCGCGAGTACTGAGATTGGGGAAATGATGATATCAACTGGCGTCCCGTCCGTAAGATAAGGCATATCGGCAACAGGGAGAATCTTTGAGATGATGCCTTTGTTTCCGTGTCGTCCCGCAAGCTTGTCGCCCACCACAACGTGTCTAAACTGTGCTACTTCAACAATGATCTTGCGAATCGTTCCAGGCTCCAGCTCATCACCTTTCTTGCGGTCAAGAATCTGCACGCTGATGACTGTACCCCGCTCACCATGCGGCATACGAAGTGATGTATCTCTGGCTTCTCGTGCCTGTTCGCCGAAGATTGCTCGGAGGAGGCGTTCTTCTGCTGTAAGCTCTGTTTCTCCTTTCGGCGCTATCTTTCCTACCAAAATATCTCCCGGACTCACTTCACTCCCAACAGCAATGATGCCGTCTTCATTGAGGTACAGGAGATCCTCTTCGGCAACATTTGGAATATCCCGTGTCGTTTCTTCAGGTCCCAGCTTGGTCTCAACAACAGATGCTTCGTATTTCTCAATATGGATACTTGATAAAACATCCTCTTTCACCAATCGGTCAGAGATAACGATAGCGTCCTCATAACCCAAACCATCCAAAGACGCATACGCAATCAAGAGATTTTGTCCGAGAGCAAGTTCTCCTCCGTCACTTGCCGGACCATCAACCAAGAGCTCTCCTTTTTTGACGACTTGGCCTGACTTCACCATCGCACGTTGTGTATACGCTGTTGCTTGTGAAGTGCGTCTGAATGTTTCGATGGGGTAGACTACTTTTTCTCCTTTTTGGCCTTCAAGGGTTACTTGTGCCGCATCAACGTGGGCGACCTTTCCGTCAAATGGAGCGCGAACAACGCGTCCCATAACCTCAGAGATTGTCTCTTCCATCCCTGTTCCGACCACCGGGCTATCAGGTTTCACGAGAGGAACAGCTTGACACTGCATGTGCGTTCCCATGAGTGCACGGTTTGCCTCATCATGGGCAACAAACGGGATAAGGGATGCTGATGCGCCGACAACTTGGCGCGGTACGATATCAATATACTCGATTTTCTCCCTTTCGACTTCGATAAATTCTCCCCTGTAGCGTGCTGGTACGCGCTCTTCGAGTACCTCACCTTTGTCGCTTATCTTAATGCTTGCGTGCGTGATGTATTTTTCTGCCTCATCGTCTGCTGCCATGTAGACAATTTCATGAGTAAGCTTGGAAACAGTTGATGAGCCTCGTTTTTCCTGGACGACTTTTCGGTATGGAGATTCGAGGAAACCAAACTCATTCACTCTCGAGTAAAGCGCAGCATACGTTACAAGGCCGATATTTGGACCTTCAGGGCTTCTGATAGGACACACGCGACCGTATTGAGAACTATTAATATCTCGGATTGAGAAGGCTGCACGCTCACGAGAGATGCCGCCTGTTCCCATGACTGTTAGACGGTTCAGATTATCAATCTCAGAAAGTGGATTTGTCTGGTCAAGAATAGTTGAGAGCTGGGATGTCCTGAAGAATTCATTGATGGAGGCCATAATAGGGCGAGCGTTAATGAGATTGGAGACAGTTGGCGGCTGGTCTGGCTGCATCAAGCTCATTCTCTCTTTTACTGAACGCTCAAGGCGCAAGACGCCGACACGCATGGCGTTGGTTGCGACGAGCTCTCCAACGCTTCGGATGCGTCTGTTGGCTAAACTATCAATATCATCAATTGCACCTTTCTCTTGGGTCAGTTGAATAAGGTATGCTATCGTCCCAATGATGTCTTCTGTTGTTAAGACGCGCTCTTCGGAATGCCTGAACCCAGGAGTGTTTTCTAATTTCTTGTTTAATTTATACCTACCGACTGCGCCAATATCATACCGACGGTTGTTGAAGAAAAGATTGATGAAATTCTCCCGTACCTTGTCTATAACCACTGGTTCACCGGGGTGCATTTTTTTGAAAATCTCGACAATTGCTTCAACTTCACTATTGGTCTCATCTTTGACCAACGAATTTTCAACAAACGAGTCGCTTCCTGTCTGATCAACGTCCTTAAATCGCTCCCTAATCGCATTACTGTCTGAAATGCCGATTGCGCGGAGAAATGTCGTGAAGAGGAATTTGCGTCGTCTGTCAATCTTGACGGTGATTGTCCCGTAACGGGTCGTTGAGAATTCAAGCCACGAGCCATGCACCGGTCTTATTTCTGCGGTATAGAGTGTTTTTCCTGTCGCAGGGTCCACAGAAGCCGTAAAAAATGCGCCCGGTGAGCGCACTATTTGGTTGACAACAGCTCTTTCAATGCCGTTGACAATAAAGGTTCCACGTGTTGTCATCTGTGGGATATCGCCGAGGAAGACTTCTGTATTGTAGGTTTTGTTGGTTTTTTTGTTGAGGAGCGCGACTTTTACGTTGAGTGGCGCGTCGAAGGTGAGGCCTTTTTGGAGTGCGGTCGCCGGATCAAGTGTCGGCTTACCAATACGGTATTCTTGAAGGGCAAGACTCCAGTTTTTTCCGGTAAAATCGTCAATAGGAGAAATTTCTTTGAGAATATCTCCGATCGCTTTTTCTTGAAACCATGTATAGGATTGTTTTTGAACCGCAAGAAGATCCAGTTTTGGAAGGCTTGTGTAGGACCCGCCCCAGTTGTGGCGGATTTGGTGTGACTTGTTATCTTTTGAATCTGATCTTGGCATCGGTGAAGCTGTTTTATTGCTGGCAGGACTCTTTGTGTAAAGCAAAAAAAGACGCAAGGCATACCCCTTGCATCTGCTTTTGAAAACTAGAGTAAGTTACTTATAGCAATTTTTTCCCCACCTGTCAAGCGCCAAAATTTGGAGAAAATTTGCTTTGTATGGGACCAGGAGAAGCAGGGACCGTCCCTGTTTGTTACCGTCTACTGGTTTAGAAGATAGTTAGTCTTGAACAAGCGTGGTTAATTTTCTCAAGTTTTCTAGAATTATTTTCTTTTGTGCCTCGTAATTATGTATTGGTCCTCCTATTTGATCCTCTTCTGTTTCTGCAGGATGCCGTTCAACGTAAATAAAATCTTTTTTATCTTCAGGAATTTCTCTTGGTGATCCCATAAAATAAGTTATTTCTATAGCAGTTCTTACTAAATGATTGTTTTCATCTAAAACTAGAAATTTGAATTCTTGCTGTGTCCATTGACCTTTTCTCGGGATAAGACCGTCTGTATATGGATCTCTTTCTCTCACATCAGGATTAAATGAGAAACTACACCATTCTCCTGTTGGTAACTGCCATGAAGTTTCACCTTTTTCTCCTGCCACAGCTGCTTCAGCAGCAAGTCGAAAGCCAGGAATACGAGGGAGTACCTTCTGAAATGCAACGACATAATCTCCGGGGAATTCTATCCGCTCGAGCTCTCTTCCGAACATTTGACGCTCCTGTATCTTTAATGTATTAGTAACTTCTATAGCGTCAGGGCTTGTAGCAACTCCACCCATTTTTTTAATGGTAATCCAATAAAAACTACATGTCAATAAAATCCATTGAGAACCGGAACTTCTATTAATTTTTGCTTGTATAAAACATTTATCCTATTGCATCACTCCAAGACTAATTGTGTATAATGCATTAATCCACTATACATACATTAATCTAATCAAGAATGCCCGGTTTAACATAACCACCAGCTGCCCTTATCGCGTACTTTGTAAGAGAAAGGAGAAATCTCTTAAACTCTTGTAGATTCTTTTCCTTGGCAATTTTGGCAAAAGCAATATCAAATCCCTTTCCTCGTGCCTCCATGAAGTAGCGCATCTTTGCTACCGTAATACGTGTCATGTGTAGCGTATTAGCGATCTCAGTATCAGAAAGCTTTTCAGAAAGTAATATGACAACTGCAAATCGCTTGGCAAGCATAAGCAGCTCAGTCTCTGTTAAAAATGCTTCAAGAAATTGTAACATTTCTTCCTGCTTGGAGATGGATGAGAGGACCATATTGAGGTTGTCAATAAGTTGTCTCTCTGTGCTCTTTTTCAACTTATTTCGGGAAACCTGTGGCATATGTATAGTGGATTAACCTACTATACATAGTAAACTTCTCTCATGATGCATGTCAATATCACAGTGAAGTCGTAACTGTTCACAAGTCTAACATAGAATTGTCATTCTGAGGCTATTGATGTAGCCGTGAGAATCCCACTGAGATTTCTCGCTCGCCTCGCTTCGCATTTGGCGAAGCGGGTCGAAGACTCGAAATGAATAAAAGGCTTTCCTCTTACAACTCCGATCAGCTTAGATTCTCGCTACAAAGAGCTTTTAACATGGGCTGTGAGCTCTGCTATACCACGCTAGTGCTTGCAATGCTCTTTGCGCTCGTTGCATATCTGGGTTGGGGAACAGGTGATGTTTTTGGAACCATAGCCTCAAGGAGACTTGGCGTTATCACTATGCTTTTTTGGGATCCTGTCTTTAACCTCCTTTTCCTCGCATCCTTTGTTCCTTTTATGTTCAAGGATCTTCATCATCTAACGCTTGAGACACTTTCTATAACATTCTTTGTTTCTCTTTTCTTCGTTGCTGCATCATTCACACTTGTCAAAGCACTCATCGTCAATAATGCCTCAGTTATGGGAACGATCATGGGATCTTTCGGTGCTGTGGCTGTTATTCTTTCAATCATTTTCTTCAATGAACCAATCACCACACAACAGGCTTTAGCAATTGTCACGATTTTTCTTGGTATTGTTCTTTCAACTCTTCTTAATTCATAACAAAACCCGTTATGCGGCGGTCTGAGGGTTGGGGTGTTTGGAGACGGGGCAGTTCTTTGGGATTAACTGTCACAAAGCCTTCAAAAGAGGCTTGCCAATTCGTGCCGTCATAAAAAACTACGTACCTTCTCATATTTTGGAATGCTGAATCAGTTGTTTTGGAAGCACCAAGTAGCAGCTCTCCTCCGCGATCAAAATCAAGAATACCCAGATTGATTCTTACATCTTTATTCGGATAGTCAGTGCCATAGGTGCTCGTGGTATTCGTAAAGGTACATTCCAACGGACGAAGTGCACGAAACAATGCCTCTATTTTTCCTTTACTTTGTAGTGAAACTGTTGCATTAAGAGTAGGCACCAATCCATCGACCCTAAGCGCAATCTCTGCAAATTGTGTGTCTGTCTCTAATGGAAGCTTGCTATCATAGAGAGTGATGCCATTTTGCGAAAGAGAATACCGCTCGCTTGCCTTTTCAAGAGTTTTGCTGCCTACGTAGACAATAGCGCAGGATTCAAGAATTTCTTGAGAGGGCGTTGGGGTGGTGAGCTCAACAGTTGGAGAAGGGGGAATTGTCGCTGGAGGTATCCGGTCGGTGACGTCAGGATTTCTTAAGAGAGGTACAGTTAGGCCGATTGCAATACCAGCTGTGAACGTTGTTGGTAGAAGCATTTGGTTTGCAAGCCTTTTTCCTCGTTTTCCTCTAAAAAACTCCATTGGGGAATTATAGGATTTCAGTATGCCTGAGTCAAATTCTCTATGGTTCCTCAGAAGATTTGCTACAGAGCCGTGCTATAATAAATAGTATGTTGACAGCACGGGAAATTGTTGAAAAATACATCGCATTTTTCGAAAAACGCGGCCACAAACGGATCGCCAATGCACCTCTTGTACCTGTCAATGACCCAACGACGCTTTTTACAAGCTCTGGCATGCAGCCGCTGGTGCCATATCTTCTGGGAGAGAAACACCCGCAGGGCACACGGCTTGTCAATGTCCAGAATAGCTTCAGGGCGCAGGATGTGGAAGAAGTCGGTAACAGCAGACATACGACATTTTTTCGAATGCTTGGCAACTGGAGTCTACGAGGCGATTATTTCAAAAAAGAGCAACTTCCCTGGATTTTTGAGTTTCTGACTGACAAAGAAGAAGGTCTCGGCCTTGATCCCCACAAGCTCTACGTGACTGCGTTTTCAGGTGATAAGAGAAACAAGATTCTCAAAGACACTGAATCAGGTGAACTATGGAAAGAGATATTCAAAAAACATGGCATCGAGGCAAAAAAAGTTGTTTTAGAAAACGAAGAAAAAGCAGGGAAAGTTGGCATGCAGGATGGAAGAATCTTCTACTACGATGCACAGAAAAACTGGTGGAGTCGTGCTGGAGTTCCTGAAAAAATGCCTGCAGGTGAGCCAGGCGGACCTGACTCTGAGATATTTTATGAATTTGACGAGGTCGAACACAATCCAAAATTCGGGAAGTTTTGTCATCCCAATTGTGACTGCGGACGGTTTTTTGAGATTAGTAATAGTGTTTTTATGGAATATCTCAAACAACCTGATGGAAGCTTTACGAATCTTCCTGCGAAAAACGTTGATCATGGAGGAGGACTGGAGCGCTATCTTTGTGCCCACGAGAACCAATCTGATGTTTTTAAGACATCTCTTCTCTATCCGATTATCAAAGCACTCGAACAGGTCGCAAGCACAAGTTATGAGAAACATGCCAAAGACATGCGTATTGTTGTCAATCACTTCGCATCAGCAATCTATATCATAGCTGCTGACGTCTCTCCTTCAAACACTGAACAAGGCTATATGTTACGAAGACTCCTGAGGCGTGGCCTTGACAGCTTCTATGCATTGAAGGGAACTGACTTAGCACCTATTATCGAGTCAATTGTCAATGCATATAAAGACACGGATCCGCTGCTCCTCGAAAAATACGAACACATCAAAGCATCGATCCTTGAGGAGGAAGAATCCTACAAAAAAGCGCGTGTTTCAGCACAGAAAGCAATTGACAAAGAATTAGCAAAGAAAGGAATCAGGCGAGGAGATGACCTCACGAGCGTTCTGGAAATACCCGCAGATTTGGCATTTAAATCTACTGCATCCTACGGACTTGGACCAACACAATTAAAAAGCTTGGGATATACATTTGACGACCAGGCATTTGCAGAGGAGATGAAGAAACACCAACAACTCTCACGGGTAGGGGCCGAGAAAAAATTCCGTGGCGGATTGGCAGACACTTTGGAGAAAACAATCATGGGACATACTGCAACACATCTTCTCCATCAAGCTTTACGGGATGTTCTGGGTAATCAAGTCCACCAAAGCGGATCAAATATCACAACAGAACGGGTGAGGTTTGATTTTAACTTTGATAAAAAGCTTACTGACGAAGAGATCGCCAAAGTCGAAGGAATCGTGAATGAGAAAATCAAAAAAAACCTCCCCGTACATTTTGAACTCATCCCAACGAATGAAGCATTCAATATGGGAGCTATTGGGCTTTTTATGGATACGTATGGCAATAAATCAAAAATCTACTTCATTGGAGGTTCGAACCCTCACCCCAACCCTCTCCCTAAGGGAGAGGGAGACCACGGAAGAGCTTATTCTATTGAATTTTGTGGCGGACCACACGTGGAATTTACAGGAGTGTTAAAATCCTTTAAGATTATAAAACAGGAAAACCTTGGCAAGAACCAAAAGCGGCTGTATGCTGTTGTAGGATGAAGGAATGTACAATACTACCAATGTCAAATATCCAATGACCAATAAAACCCATTTGACATTTGACATTTGACATTTGACATTCAAATTATATGAAGCTGCCCATCCCAATTCTTGGAAACAAAGAAAAATCCGAACACCTTCTTGCTCTTCTTCTTCGTCAAGAGAAAGCAACTGCTATCATTATTGAGCAAAAAGGGGACAAGAGCACGATTGTCGGCAAGCACGAAGAATATTTTCAAAGCAACCTTGAAGATGCAGCAGAGGAAGAATGGTTAAAAATCCTTGACCAAACAATCAGTAAGGCTGAGGAGACGCTTCCCCCAAATGTCCAAACACAAAAAACGATCTTCGGCGTTCCCGCAAGTTGGGTTGAGGAAAAACACATCAAGAAAGACTACCTACTGAAACTGAAAAAAACGTCAGAGGAGCTCTCCCTTACTCCTATTGGATTTCTGGAAATTCCCGAAGCGATCGTCCACCTTTTACAGGAAGAGGAAGGAGCGCCTGTTTCGGCAATACTTGTTGAGATCGGTAAAGAGTATCTCGCAGTCTCCCTCGTCAGAGGCGGAAAAGTCATAGAAACAAAAACTGGAAAAAAACAAGAAACTGTAGCAAAAGACGTGGATTTGCTGCTCCGTTCTTTTACAAACGTCGAAGTTTTCCCATCGCGTATCATTCTCTTCAATGGTGGATTTGACGAGAAACTCGTCCAGTCATGTATTGCACACCTTTGGAGCAAAAGCCTTCCGTTTTTACACGTCCCAAAAATTTCTATCCTTCCCCAAGGATTTGATGCAAAATCGGTCGTGTATGGTGCTGCCGCACAAATGGGCTTTGATATTTTAGGTCAACTAGCGATCTCAAGTACAGATATTAAAACCTTCCACGGTGATGAAGCCCATATCAGCCATGAGGACTCTAAGAACATCCGCTCTGAAGAAAAAGGAGAGGAGATGCAAATAACTGACGAAGGAGCGCCAAAACATCACACCCCAACAGCATTAAGCTCATCTACCGAAAGCTTCGGCTTTGTCAAAGACGTCGATGTTGCGCTTTCCAAGGAAACAAGTGTCGCTGAGAAGTCTGAGGATAAAAGAGAAGAGGAACCAGAAGAAGATAAAGAGATCGATCAGCAGGAAAAGGAAACAAAACGAGAAGAAGCGCAGAAACCAGCCTTCACTGTACACTCACCATATAACGAAGAATCCAATATAAAGCTTCCCCAGTCACCTGATGCATTCCCATCACGTCGCATGAAGAGAAGCGATGAAGAAAGAGAGGACACGCTCCAAAAAGCAAGTTCTTTTGCAGCAGGACTTCTCGCTATCCCGCAATCACTGCTGAGCCTTGTTCCACGTCTTCCCCGTTTTGGGACAGGCAACAGAGTGCTTTTTGTGGCTCTTCCAGTACTTCTTCTTCTAGTTCTTGGCTTAATCGGTGCATACGTCTACTTCCTTCACAGTACCATTACGATCACCATATCTCCCAAGGAAGTTGACCAAAATGAGGACATTGTTTTTGCGACAGAGGGGGACAATGACTTTGGTCAAAGCACCATTGCAGCACACACGACATCAATCGCACTTTCCGGCTCCACAAATACACAAGCAACAGGAAAAAAAGAAACTGGGACAAAAGCCAAAGGGACTGTAACACTATTTAATAGCGCTGATGTCAAAAAACAGCTGCAGGAGGGGACAACGATTGCCTCCTCCAATAATCTCGAGTTTACACTCGACAAGGATGTCACTATCGCATCTGCAACCGGAGATATTTTCTCCGGCATAAAATCAGGAACTGCATCAGTCCCGGTAACTGCAAAGCAAATTGGAAGCGAATACAATATTCCATCTAACATTAAATTTTCTATCGGTGACAATTCCTCACTTGCTGCGAAAAATGATGCTGCGTTTTCAGGAGGAACAAAGAAAAATGTCACTGTCGTTGCGAAAGCGGACATCGATAAATTGACTGCAGCCTTGCCAAAAAGTCTTGAAGAGAAAGCAAGAAACCAACTCTCAAAAAAGCTATCCTCATCAGAAACACTTCTGACGATGATTCCTGACTTCAAGCCTTCCAAAAAAGATTTCAGTGCAGACGTGGGAGACGAAGCAAAAACAGTCACCCTCACTTCCTCAGTCACGTATGAAGGCGCTTACTACGACAACGCAGATTTACTGGCATTTACAAAATCAGTCATCAAGGAAAAATTTGACCCGAACCTTACCGTACAGGAAAAAGATATTCAAAACACGATAAAAAATGTTAAAGAAAAAGATGATGGAACGTTTACAGCAACACTCACTATGAAGGCCAGACTCCTTCCAAAAATTGAAAAGAAGAAACTGCAAAAAGAGCTAAGCGGTAAATCATTTACTAATGCAAAGCAACTACTCAGACGCTATCCGCAAGTGGAAGATGTCAGCATTACCCTGTTCCCGCCCATTCCGTTTTTACCAGAAATTCTTCCACGCAAGGGAGAAAATATCGACATCTCTGTTTCA
>JACPGQ010000031.1 GCA_016188975.1 Candidatus Levyibacteriota bacterium
TTACCGAGAATCCAAAAATCTAACTTAAGAGTACTCGGAAGGTGCAGTATATTGAACATACTCTCTTCGTCGATTGCTCGTCGAATCTGCTCTGGCTGAAGGAGGAATTCTGAAGAAAGTTTCTCAAACAATGCTACCACCCGGTCTGCATCGTCTTTGCCCACTTCGACAATAAAATCTATGTCATGAGAGGCTCGAGGTCTACCATAATAAATCACACTCCACGCACCGGTAATCATGTAGGGGATTTTCTCCCTACCTAAAAATAAAGTAACGTCCTTAAGCAGTCTTCCTTGATCTGTCTCCATGGAGTAACTGCGAAGCAGTGATCCCGTCTTTCCATACCCTTCTTACTGTTTGCGAAAGAGTTAGTCCAAGCCTGATTTTTTTATCACCTGACATTTTTCTATATGCCGCTAAAAGAAAATTACTCTTTTTTTTTCACGCCCAAATAGTACCATAGCAAGAGTGCAATTTCCAGAAGCAATCGATCGATAAGCAAAACAAATTTCCAAAAGAATCATCTGCTACACTATCTGCGACATGCAAAAAAAGAAACGGTCGGTATCATTACTATTACTAAGCATACTCTCGTTAGGAGTTCTTCTCTTCATGATTCTCTTCATTCCACCAAGCAAGAATGTCATTCTTTTGGGAATCCCAATCAACGTACTTTTTTTCTTTTTTCCCATACTTTTCATTTTTATCTTTTCTCTTTTATCGTTTATTTTCCAAAAAAAGAAACACGGAATCCTCGCAGGAATATTCCTCGTCGTCTACCTCCTCCTTCGGCTTTTGGGTTTTACCCATATCCTTTTTCTCCTCATCCTCCTTGCCCTGCTGTTGATTCTTGAACTTTTGTTTGCAAATAAGTCTCCAAAACCTAACAGGTAGTTGCCATCCTGAATTCATTTCAGGATCTCGCTAGGGTTAGGTATAGGTTTGGCTGCCAGTATGGTAAGAAGGTGTTCTGAGAAGGAAAACCTTTTAACTATACCTCAGAAAAGTCCTGAACTCTATGCCTTGTCCGCTCAGAATGACAAAGCTATCCTTGCCCAATCTGAGGCTAACTGTTACAATGCAGGCATGGCTAAATTCTATGTTACAAATTCAATCCCTTACGTGAATGCGGAACCGCATATCGGGCATGCGCTTGAGTTTATCCAGTCAGATGTCGTAAATCGGTATCACCGGGTACTGGGAGATGACGTACTGTATCTTTGCGGCTCAGATGAGAATGCCATCAAAAACGTCCAGGCAGCTGAGAAGGCAGGAGAAGGAGTTCAGGAATTTATTAATAGACACGCTGAAGAGTTTCAGAAACTGGCCGAGTCCCTGGATATTCATTTTGACATCTTTCAGAAGGGGAGTGCAGAAAATCACCACAAAGCATCACAAAAACTCTGGGATTTGTGTAACAAAAACGGCGATATCTACAAGAAAAAATATAAAGGCCTCTACTGTGTCGGGTGTGAGGAATTCAAAACGCCTAGTGAACTCAATGAAAACGGCGAATGCCCTGAGCATCCCGGCAAGAAACTCGAAGAAGTAGAAGAAGAAAATTACTTTTTCAGTCTTTCCAAATACAAAGACAGACTCCTTGCATTAATTGAGTCAAATACCTACCATATTGTCCCTGAATTTCGAAAAAACGAAATTCTTAGCTTCGCAAGGCGTGGCCTTGAGGATTTTAGTATCTCTCGGAGCAACAAACGAGCCAAGGATTGGGGAGTACCGGTACCGGGTGACCCCACACAGCGAATTTACGTCTGGTTTGATGCGCTCAATATCTACCAGAGCGGCATAGGATTTGGAGCGGACTCCGAGGGAGGAGCTCACTTACAAGGCGAAGCCGCAGACAAGCGCGGGTCATTGGGCAAAAACAAACGCACGTTAACAGAAAAAGATTACGAGCACTGGTGGCCTGCTGATTTGCATGTGATAGGAAAAGGGATAATCCGCTTTCATGCTGTCTACTGGCCGGCAATCCTCATGTCAGCTGGACTCAAGCTCCCCAAAGGACTTTTTGTCCATGAGTACTTCACGGTGAATGGACAGAAGATGTCCAAAACACTTGGCAATGTCATAAATCCTCTGGATATGGTTGAAAAATATGGCGCTGATGCGCTGCGCTACTACTGTCTCGCCAAAATTTCACCATTCCAGGATGGTGATTTTTCAGAAAAGAAACTAGTTGAAGCCTACAATGCTGATCTTGCAAACGGTCTTGGTAACCTCGTGGCACGGGTGGCAAAACTTGCTGAAAAGCATGATATTGTCATTTCGAATGAGTCGAAGACGACTGATAAATCCACTGAAAGAAAGCAAGAAGATTTCTCAGCTCCGCCTCGAAATGACAATCAAAACGATCGTCATCCTGAACTCGTTTCAGAATCTCTTGATGAAAATGTTTTAAAACATTTAAACAGTTTTGAATTCAACGATGCCCTTAGTGTTATCTGGAAATGGATAAGAGATGCTGATCAAAAAATAAACCAGGAAAAACCATGGGAGCTTGAAGGAGAAAAAGCGAATAAAGTTTTGACTGAGCTTGTCGAAGTCATAGTGAAAGTTGCAACAAATCTAAAACCGTTCCTTCCCGAAGCCTCTTCAAAAATCCTCAAGCAGTTTTCTGGAAAAATCAAAAGCCAAACCCCTCTTTTTCCACGAATATAAGTGCTTACTTCTTGAGGACTTCTTGAATAATTGTTGGAAGCGTTTGGATTTTTATTTCAAACTTTAAAAGATACTTTACTACACCAAGCCTAGTAGCCTCTTTTTTTATTTCGAGATCATTGTATCCTGTATAAAAAATGACCGGCGTATCTTTCACCTCGTCATTTTCCCGTATACTTTCTAATACTTGTATTCCCAGGATATCAGGCAAAATATGATCTAAAATCACACAATCTGGTTTTTCTTGCAGAAGCATTTCAAATCCTGCTTTTCCCGATCCAGCAATTGAGGTGCTATGCCCACTTGCGTTCAAGACAGAGGAAATCATCTGGGAAATCAGGGGATCATCATCGATAAGCAGAATCTTCGCCATGTCTGCCTCGGTAGAAATACTTTTTTCTACAGGCTCCATCTCAAGCATATGCCCTCAACTAAGCACTGTCAAGCAATAAGACAGGGAGCTATTTATAGATCAACATCAAAATCCCAACGATAGTAACTGCAGCGCCGATGCATTTTTTAAGAATATCTTCACGCTCTTTGAAGAAAATGATGCCGAAGAAAACTGATGTGACGAGCATTCCTTGATAAATTGCATTAACCTTACTCACTTCGCCTACGTCTAGCGCAGCAAGGAAGAAATAAATCGAGCCAACATGCATCAAGATTGCTGCAATCTTAAGCCAAAGCTTTGTTCGCGCAAAACTCACGATACTCCTTCGTGCATTCTTTATGACTGCAGGAAGAAAGACAACTGATGGAAACGCACTAGCCAGAAGAATGGTAGAGTAGGAAGCTTGGGGAATTGCCGCTTTGAGAACAATCGTATTAAACGCGAGGATAAACGCAGCAACATTTGCGTACATCGCACCTTTATCAACAAAAAATCTGCGTGGAGCAACGGTGATGCTTACTCCTAGAAAGAGTACAAAGATTCCGACATAGTCGCTTGACAGCAAATGTTCGCGTAAAAAGAAGAAGGCGACAATCGGGATCCAAATCATTCGTGTACGAGAAAGAATTGTTGAGATCGAGAGATGTGTGTACGCATGCATTTTCATAGTGAAATAGGACCCTCCGAGTTCTGTAAGTCCTACCAGAAGAAGTAAGAAAAATGTAGCAGGCTCCTGTCTTATTGAGAAGTCAAAAAGCACAACCACGCTAAAAATAACTAACCTCCCAGCCTCAAAAAACCACGCCCAGACCGCAGCATCGTCTTTATCTTTGAGAAAATACCGACAAAGCGTATTGAAGGCATTTGACAAAAGCCCGGCCAAGATTGCCAAAACGACCCACGAGCTAAGCATAAGCTGAGTATACAGCAATATGGAGTCTGGCTTGGTAGTCATTTCGATATGATATAATTCTGCTGCTATGAAAAGTAAGGCAATGATAGGTTTACAAGAATACGAATTGCCCGTTGTGATCCAAGAAGATGAATCTGGAGGGTACGTGGCAACGTGTCCCTTATGGAAAGATGCATATGCTCAAGGAGAAACTATTGAAAAAGCAACAACTGAACTCTCTCAAGTCATCTTAGCTTTAGTCAAAGTTTACCAAGAAGAGCACTTACTAATCCCCTTGTTTTTTTCTCACTAAACCAATAAGATTATCGTAAGATAGAGACAGTTATAGAATAGTTTTTTAAAATGATTTAAATCATTTTCTCTGAGAATGTCGCAGGTTTCTAAATATCCGATTTCAAAAGATATCTCGGATCGAATCTTTGAGATCTTCCTCAAATCACTCGTGCAAATCAAAAACCAGGGTGAGGCAGAAGGCTTTATAACTGATCTTTTAACACCTACCGAAAAAATTATGCTCTCGAAACGTTTAGCAATTGCGTTTTTACTCGAGAAAAATTATAACTATAGAACTATTCAGCGGATAATTCGGGTAAGCGCTCCAACAATCAGGGCTGTAAACGTTGCCAAACAATACGGAAGTAAAGGCTATAAAACACTCATCAACAAAATTATGCAGGAAGAAACACTAATCGTTCTTTTCGAAGAGGCAATTGCAAAATTCCTGTCAATTACCGCTTCAGCCAGCAAAGGCAAAGGCATGTGGAAGTATCTAAGGCAACAAGTCGAAAATGAAACGAGAAAAAAGAAACGAATACGTAACTTGCTTTAATGATTTAAATCATTAAAGCAGTGCAAACTCTTGCGAACAACATGATCGATGTCCACTGCCACCTCAATTTCAAGGCCTTTACAAAAGACTACGACGAGGTGATCAGACGTGCAGTAGATGCTGGAGTCAAACGGATTATCAATGTTGGGACATCACTTGAGTCAAGCGAATGGGCTGTGGAATTGGCTGACAAGTATCCCGAGCTCTATGCAATTGTGGGTATTCACCCTCACCATGCTGACAAGGTAACCCGAATGGGTCATCCTGAACTTATTTCAGGATCTATTGATTCTGGACAAACCAGAATGACAAAGAAGATTCCCGATCGAGTCGGGAATGACGACCCTTATTGGATAAATAGACTTGAACAAATCGCAACGCATCAAAAAGTCATAGCAATTGGAGAAATCGGCATGGATTTTTATAGCTACAAATCAAACGGTATTGTCGATCCCGCAGCTCAGGAAGAAGTGTTTGTAAAACAAATCCAGCTCGCCCACAAACTTAAACTCCCCCTCCAAATCCACAACCGACACGCTGGCGAAAAAGTCATAGAAATTCTCAAAACCCACAACTCACTACTAACAACTCCGCCCGGTATGTTCCACTGCTTTGCTGCTTCAAAAGAGGTCCTCAAAGATGCTCTTGAGATGGGGTTTGCAATTGGCTTTGATGGTAATGTTACGTACCCCGGCCTGGCACCAGGAGAGACAGTAGAACTTTCTGAGCTTGCCAAGCTTACACCACTTGAGCGAATCGTCACTGAAACAGACAGTCCTTACCTCACTCCGATACCACACCGGGGCACACGAAATGAGCCTTCCTATGGTATAATTGTGGGAGAATTTTTGGCTGGTCTCAAAGGCGTTCCTTTTGATGAATTCGCTTCACAAACGGAGAAAAATGTTTATACTCTATTTACAAAACTTAAATAGTTAATACAAATTAAGCAGTGATAGTGTTTATCATTGCGAGGACTCGCTCTTGGCGAGAACGAAGCAATCTCATAAAATTGAAAAGTTTCTAAGAGATCGCCACGGTCGCTTTGCTCCCTCGCGATGACAGAGTAATGCAAATTACTTCTTAATGAAAACTCTATGACAACCTTTTTTGATCGACTTTTTCGCACCTATCCGATAAAAACCAGACGGTTTCTTGAGCTTGCCATAGGCACTATCACATGGATCGTTATCCTCGCTCCTCTGTGGGGATCATTTCTAGTTCCCCTCTACATAGCCTACTTTATCGTTTTTTTTGATATCTACTGGCTCTTCAAATCCTTCCATCTGGTACAGGCATCCTACATCGCGAGCAAGAAAATTAAGCAGGCAGAAAATACTGATTGGTTAAAGCGGACAAAATCCCACGATGGGTTTGAAAAAGTCCACCACGTGTTGATTATACCAAACTACAGAGAGCGGATCGAAAAGCTTCGAGCGACCATTGAAAATCTCACGCTCCAAACCCTCTCCCTCAAAAAATTACATATTGTCCTGGCGATGGAAGAGCGAGAAGGAGAAAGCCACGAAAAAGCGCGACTCCTTATCAAGGAGTACGGAGACACATTCGGGAGCATTTTTGCGACGTATCATCCTGATCTTCCTGGAGAAGTCAAAGGCAAATCCTCGAACGAGGCTTACGCAGGACGAGTTGCGTATGAACAACTCTTCGTTAAGGAGCATTTTGATATCGAGTATGCGACAGTCACGTCTGTTGATGCAGATGCGATTTTTGATAAACAGTACTTTGCCTATCTCACCTACAAATTCCTCGCTGATGCAAGGCGCTACAACAAATTCTGGCAATCTGCGGTTGTCTTCTACAATAACATCTGGAAAGTTCCATCCCCTACCCGCATCATTTCCTTTTTTGGCAGCCTCTGGAGAACATCGCTTCTGATTCAGGGAGACAGACTCATCACGCAGTCGACGTATTCACTCTCTTTCAAACTATTGAAATATATCGATTTCTGGGATACAGATGTCATTCCTGAGGATTATCGGATTTTCTTCAAGGCCTTTTACCGGATGAAGGGAAGTATTTGGGTTGAACCAATTTTTCTCAAAACGTCAATGGATGCAGCTTTCTCTCAAGGCTATTTACGAAGCCTGAAAAATAAATACCATCAAGAACGACGTTGGTCATGGGGTGTTTCAGACGATCCGCTCTTCATACAGTGGTGGCTGACAGTCCCCAATATTCCGTTTATGCGAAAAACGTCGATGCTTTTTAATGTTCTTATTGATCATATCCTCTGGCCGACAAACTGGTTTATCATCACAGTTGCAGCAAACGTTATGCCTTTTATTAATCCAGTGTTTACGAGAACAACGCTTGGCTACAGACTTCCCGGACTTGCGGGTTTTATCCTGACGATTTGTCTTCTCGCAATCGTTGCGCTTATCTATATTGATTATAAAAATAGACCGGAAAATGCCCAGCTTCCGCTGCGAAGAAAGCTCCTTTTCCCGTTTGAGTTTATCCTTATGCCGATTGTCGGCTTTTTCCTCTCAGCGCTCCCAGCACTGATTTCCCACACGGCCCTGATGCTTGGCAAGCGCCTTGAGTACAAAGTAACTGAAAAAGCATAAAACCATGCTCAAAAAAGTATTTTCTCACCCTGAATGCCGCTTCCTCTTCATACTCTTATTTGGATTTTCTCTCTTGCGCCTTCCGTCTCTTTTCGAACCAAATTGGTATGGCGATGAAGGAATTTATCAGGTACTTGGCAGGGCGATGAATGCCGGACGTATGCTTTATTCTGAGATCTGGGATAACAAGCCTCCACTTCTTTACGTCACCTACGCGCTCGTTGATGCAAATCATTTTCTTGTTCGGTTGCTCTCATATATCGCCGGATTATTTGCTGTGTATGGTTTTTATCTCCTCACAAAACGCTTGTTTAGCGTCCAATCAGCACGCTTTATCGCAACAACTGTCTTTGCATTTCTATTTGCAATCCCAGCAACAGAAGCAAATATCGCCAATGCGGAGAATTTCATGCTTGTTTTTCTCATTTTTGCAGGGTTTCTGGTGTTTTCTGTCAAAGACAATCTGATGCACACTACATCCCTACAAAAACTATTTGTCGCCGGGATACTTGTAGCGGTCGCGTTTCTTTACAAGATTGTTGCCGTATTTGACTTTGCTGCATTTTTTCTCTTTCTTCTTTTTCTCTCCCTTCCAGAACGACTCTCTTTGGTACGGACAAAAAATCTGAAAACGTACCTGCGACCTGTTCTCGTTTTTTCCGCTGGGTATATAGCCCCCATTATACTTACAGGTCTCTACTTTTTACTTGTTGGAGCGTTTGCTCCCTTCCTTACTGCAACATTCACCACTAACGTTTCCTACGTCGGCTGGAGAAACTATTTTCTGATTCCTCAGGGACTGCTTCTTGCTAAATTGCTCCTTCTTGGTCTCTTTGTTCTTTTTCTCTTTTCTAAAAGAGTTTCTTTAGGGAAAACGGCACTTTTTGTCCTTCTCTGGTTTGCATTCTCGCTTTTCGGTGTCTTTTTCTCTCAACGCCCTTATACCCACTACATTCTCATGGGTATTACGAGTTTTTCGCTACTCATAGGCCTTCTTATTTCTGAGAAACGCTTTCGAATCCTTTCACTTATCCTGATCATAATCGGAACAGTTCTGGTTATCTCAATCTTTAAACCAATCAGACCCAAATGGCTTTTAGGCTATTACACGAATTTTATCGCATACATTGCAGGACAAAAATCTCTTACTGCCTACCAAGCATTTTTTGATAGCGATATGCCGGGTAACTATGAGATAGCACAGTTTATCTCAAGGCATACCCAAAAAAACGACATCATTTTTATCTGGGGAAATACTGCTCAAATCTACACGCTTTCAGATACACTGCCTCCGGGACGGTATACTGTTGCCTACCATATCACAAGTTCTCAAGCACAGGCTGAAACCCAAACCGCTATCGATCAAAAGAGAGCACGATACATTGTCTTACAATCTGGAAGTGACATCCCGCAATTCCTCTTGACAGCGTATACACAAACAGCAACAATAAGCGACGCGACAATCTATGAACGGACACGTTAAGACACTAACAGCTGATAAAATCACTCGTGTCGCTCTCCTTTTGACTATAGTGTTGTTTCTTTTCCAAACGGGCTACATCCTCGCTTTTTATCAACAGCTCCCACCCGTTATTCCACTTTTTAATCAACTTCCGTGGGGAATTGACCGTCTTGGAACGCGTCTGAGCATCTTCTTACCCCTCAGTATTGCTATCATTTGTGCAGTAATTAATTTCGTCGTTGCAAGTATCATCTACACCGTCATGCCGCTTGTTGCGAGGGTTATGGGAGTGACGAGTTTTCTTCTTGCGCTCCTCTGTTTTATTTTTGTCGTCCGCACTATACTATTACTTACGTAACATGCCATATCTGCAGAATTTTCTCGTTGGTTTTCTCATCACTGCGCTCATCACTCCTTTTGTCATCTCGATTATGCGCCGTCTCAATATTCTGGACGATCCGCAATCGCACAAGCACCCAGGTATCATCCATCACTTCTCTTACTTCCACCCACACCAAGTCTTATGAGTATCTTTTCAGGATCGTTTCTCGCTGTGCTGGTCGGGTTTTACGATGACAGTTTAAACGCCAAGGGAAAAGATCTTTCGCCTTACATCCGGTTTTTTACGAATATCATCTGCGCGATACTTGTCGTTGCGTCGGGAATAAAAATATATTTTGTCACTAACCCCTTTGGTGGCATTCTTCCACTGACCATGCCGCTCCTCAGTCTAGGTTTTGCAACAATCACGTTTGCGGATATCGTAACGGTTGTTTGGATTGTGTGGGTTATGAACATGCTGAATTGGAGCAAGGGTGTTGATGGACAAATGCCAGGGATTGTCGGAGTTTCGGCCATCATCATCGGACTTCTCAGTATTCGAACAGCAGGAAATCAGTTTGGCTTACTGGACGCCCATCTCTCATTTATTATCGCGGGTGTGTCGTTTGGGTTTCTTCTCTACAACTTCTACCCTGCCAAAATTTTTCCAGGGTATGGGGCTACTGCGCTCTATTTCCTCCTAGCAGTCGTCTCAATCCTATCAAGCGCCAAGCTCGCAACTGCTCTCCTTGTCATGGGCATCCCGACGATAGACGCGATCTTCACTATTGTCCGGAGAATTCTTTCAGGCAGATCGCCTTTCTGGCATGACAACAGACACCTGCATCACATACTCCTTCGACTTGGCCTAAGCCAAAGAACAATCGCATTGTCTTACTGGCTCTTTTCTGCTATATTGGGGACAATTTCCCTTTCGCTTGAAAGTCGGAGTAAATTCTTTGCTCTCAGTATGTTAGCAGCTATTGTTGGAGGAACATTGCTATTTCTGCATTTCATTCTCCGAAAAGATGATGAAACGGTCAATACGTAATATTTTGCGGCTTTTAAGACCACGGCAATGGATTAAAAACCTTGCAATTTTTGGGGCAGCAACATTTGGAGGAGAATTATTTAACCCTCCTGTTCTCCTAACTGTTTTTATCGGGTTCCTCATTTTCTGCGCAATCTCCTCAGGAATTTACATCATTAACGATATTTTTGACCGCGAGAAGGATAAACTGCATCCCTTTAAGCGTTTCCGGCCGCTGGCACATGGAGATATTTCCCTCAGGGTCGCTATTTTCCTTGCTGTCCTTCTGATCGGCACTGCAACCATTGCAAGCTACTTCATTAACCCTGCGTTTTTCTCAATTACGATGATTTATCTTATCCTCCAGTTTTCTTACTCGGCGTTTCTCAAGCACATCACCGTTATTGACATTCTCGCACTCGCCGGTGGATACATCCTTCGTGTCTATGCGGGAGAGTTCGCGAGCTCATACCACATTTCAGTCTGGCTGTTATTAACAACCATTTCTCTCTCGCTTTTCCTTGCAATTGGAAAGAGACGAAGCGAGTTAACACTCATTTCAACCTACTCAAGTGCACAAATTGCTGCGATCCGCAAAACGCTTTCCCACTACTCAGACAGACTTCTTGACGTCTATGCATCAATTTTTGCCACATCAACATTTATTACCTACTCCCTCTTCACATTTTTCCAAGATGAGACTTCACTTGCTATCACCAATCAGCTGCTTCTTCCCGACTACTTACCAAACTATTTAAACAGAAAATGGCTCATGCTCACTATTTTTCCCGTCGTGTATGGACTCATGCGGTATCTTCAGGATATTTATGAAAAACATGAAGGAGAAAGTCCGGAGCGCGTTATTGTCTCTGACAAACCGCTTCTGGCAAATGTTATTCTCTGGGTTTTCCTCATCATCTTCATCATTTATGTTCTCGGCGCGTAACTACTCAACTTTCTCCGCATATTGCGCACTGATCCACCCATTTTTTCCATCAGTAAGCTCTATCTCAAACCATCCTTCCTCCTCTGAAAGGAGCGTATACTCCTCACCAGGTGTTACTCTTGTGATTTCTTTACCTGCAAGGGAATTGTCGTCCCGAACGCGGAGAAATCCGGTTCCTGTCTGGAGAATACGGACTTTCGCAACCGAAATGCTTGGTGTCGGCGTAGCTGAGGAGGACGCCGTCGTCGCTTCAGCAATAAAGGACGGGTCAATCCCTAAGTACCCTTTTGCGGAAAGCTTGTATCCGTTTGTCACGCGTATTCGTACGGATTTTTCTTTGTACCCTGCTTTCTGAAGTGTCAATGTGTGATCAGATGGAGTGAGATTGGTAAGCTTAAGAGGCGTCTGCCCTTTCAGGGCTTGATCAAGATACACATCTGCTTTGTCAGGTAGGGAAACAATGGTCAGTTCATTTTCCCTTTCATTACGGATATTGGTGAGGGAGATGACAACGCCTTCTGATGATGCTCCTTGTGCAAATTTACGATCAACAACCGTGAGGACTGATTTTTCTATTCTGATTTTTTCTTGAAACTCCGGAAAACTTCCAGACTCCGGGACTAAGCGGACAGTGTACTCGCCAACTGGCAACATCTCCTGCGCGTTTTGCATATCGACAGAATCCGATCTCGGACATCGACACAAGGGAGTTGTGCCAAGATACTCGCCTCCTAGATACACTTTGCTTTGGGGGGATGCGGTTACTTGCAACGCCCCTTTTTCGTGTTTCACCCAGAAAAACTGGTAGAAAAAAAGTGCGAGCGCTGCAAAAACGATCAGAAGCAATACGAAAAAAACGATCTTTTTCATCTGTCTGTATTGAAGAGTTACTATACCACAGCAAAAAACGCATCTCAATCGGAATCAGACAAATATTGCTTCAATCGTGGCTTCATCGCTTCAACGGATTTTCTCCGATGATTCACGAGCTGCATTTCTTCTTTTGTTAATGCCTTCTCATGATAGTATTTCTGTAAATCTGGTAAATAAAAATATAATCGGTATGGCAAGCCTTTCGAGACGGAAGAAAATGGCTCTTTTGCAATAACTCCATCTATTTGCCCTCGTGTCGTAAAGACCTGACCTGACGGAAGTGCGAATGCAATAACGCTCACAAACCTCGCCTGTCTTTTCGTATCAGGCAATTCTGCAGCAATTTTTTTCATATGCGCGACGAGATCTTCTTCTGTTGCGTGCTCGCCAATCCATCTCCTGCTCCTCACGCCTGGCGCATTGTTGAGAGCCTCAATTTCCAACCCTCCGTCATCAGCTATTGTTGGAAGGCCAGATTTTTTTGCGTAAAACAGCGCTTTTTTCTTCGCATTGTCCTCGTATGTCTCCCCGTCTTCTTCAACGTCATCTGATATTCCAACGTCACTCAGCGACAGAAGTTTTAGAGGAAGGTCAGAAAGAAATGAGGAAAGCTCTTGCAGTTTCCCGACATTTCTCGATGCTATGAGAAGTTTCTTTTTTCCCATTTTGAGGTGACGCTAATACCGTCATTGCGAGGAGGAACGACGAAGCAATCTAATAAAATTGAAGCGTTTTTAAGAGATTGCCACGGTCGCTTGAGGCGACCTCGCAATGACAATTTAGCTTGCGGTAACTACACCAAATTCTTGTACTTTCCCTCCGCAGTATTTTATTATTTTGTCACATGCTTCCCTCAACACTGCTTCAACCTTTTGAGGAGAAATGTCAAAGACCCCATCGACATTTATGTAAAGATTTTTTGTATCCTCCCAAACAGCAGTTCGCTGTGCGTCACGGTAGTTAAAATCGATATTGTATCCACCTGTCTGGTCAAAATATGCCAGCTCCTTCTCTGTGTATGCAGTTGGCTGTGTATCACCAAGGAGTAAAATCTTCTCGCCCGGTTTTGCGAAACGAAGTTCAGTCGGGAAACTGATTTTATCCAAATCAAATGCGCCGACAGAGACACGGTTTTTCATAACGATGAGGTTATACGCATCAACACAGGTGTTGACGGTATACAAACCTTTCTTCAGGGCTATCCGCCGCAAGAGCGCTTCGGGACTTGGACGGCGTGAATGCCAATCAATTCCCATTGCTTTGTACAATTTTCTGTAACTGAGAATTTCTGGAAACGCATTTATCGCATCAGTCGTCAACCCCTCCATAGATCCAAGTACTTTCTCTTTTTCCTTTTCAAGTTCAGGATGTGATTTTGTAATCGAAACATTCTTTATGATAGCGACACCGACAGAAAGACTGGAGAATGTTTCAGAAACTTTTCTACTGATTGAGAAAATCTCCGGAGTTTTGAGTGACGCTACTCCACCATCTGCTCTTGCAGCTGGTTTCTCAACTTTCAATGTCGGGAACAACACGACCTCTTTAATCGCCCATCTGTTGGTGAAAAACATGGTGAGCCTATCAATGCCAATCCCGATTCCACCAAGAGGTGGCATCCCATGCTCCATAGCCATCAAGAAATCTTCATCGACGTGCTGGGCCTCTTCTTTATCTTTCCTCTCTGCATTCGTATCCGCAGTAAATCTTGCCCGTTGGATGACTGGATCCGTCAGCTCTGACCACCCGTCGGCAACCTCTTTTCCGCCAATATATCCCTCAAAACGTTCAACCCACCCTGGTTTACTTCTATGAGTTTTTGCTAAGGGACTTATATCTTCAGGATAGTCAATGATCCAGGTAGGTGCAATAAGCGTTTTCGGAATTGTGTGATCGAATATGTTAAAGATCAACTGTCCTTTTGTTTCTCCGCCCAAAATCTGCATGTCGGGAAGGTGTTTTTTCGCATACTTCAAAAGACTCTCACGCGTTTCTTTATCAACGTCCAGTCCAAGTTTTTTCTTCAGGATCAGCTGCATCTCGATCCGAGGCCATTTTTTACCAATGTCAATTTTTTTCTCGTCAATCTGAATCGTTGTATGCCTATAGATTTTTTTTGCCAGATGTTTAAAAAGACCCTCAGCAACATCCATCACTCGATGGTAATCTGCATATGCTTCATACCATTCAATCATGGTGAATTCTGGAAAATGTGTTTGATCGATTCCTTCATTTCTGAAATCTTTGCAGATCTCGTAGACTCTCTCATAACCGCCGACGATGAGTCGCTTGAGATAGAGTTCGTCAGCAATTCGCAGATACATATCCTGATCAAGTGCGTTTAGATGCGTCGTAAATGGTTTAGCATTTGCCCCGCCGTAGAGTGGCTGCAATACCGGAGTCTCCGCCTCCCAGAAACCCAGATTATCCAAGTACTCTCGAACCCCACTAATAAGTTTTGTTCTTGTATTAAACCGCGCACGGACTTCAGGATTTAACAGAAGATCCAAATATCTCTGTCTGAACCGTGCCTCAACGTCTTTGAGTCCATACCATTGATTCGGCAGTGGTCGTATTGCTTTTGTCAGAAGCGTATAAGAGGAAGGAATGATAGAAATCTCCCCTGCTTCTGTTGTTCCGACTTCTCCCTCAACACCTATGATATCGCCGATATCAAGAAGCTTGAGATTTTTGAATGCTTCTTGTCCGACTGTGTTTTTCTTGAAAAAAAGCTGGATTTTCCCCGTTTCATCTCTTAAATCAGCAAAGGCAATATTGCCATGCTCTCGAAATGAAAAAAGTCTCCCTGCCGTACTTACTCTCTTCCCCTCGGACTTCAGCGCGTCCGCGACGGTATGGGTCTTCGGATAGGACGCAGCGTACGGGTTCCATCCAAGAGCCCTGATCTTCTCAATTTTCTCTTTTCTTATTTTGATAAGCTCAGAATCATCCATATCAGTATTATAGACTATATTACGTTATCTAAAATCTACAGTCACAGAACCACATTGGAGTTATATTTTTTGCTATCTCATCAGCCCAGAACATACTCGCTACAATTATAGTTTTTAACTATCGTTTTTTCCAGAATGCGATAGTACTTATTCTTCCCTCTGGCTCGCTTGATTATTAAACCCAGAATAGAGGGCGCAGATCTCCTGATACGCTCTTATCGTTTCATCAAGAGATTGTAAACTAAGCCACTCCTGCTCAGTATGCTCTCCTCCCCCAATTGGTCCAAGACTTAAAATAGGAATTCCTAATCTATTTGCGAAAACATTTTCGTCAGCGACGGAACCTGAATATATAACCTCAACACCATGAAGAAGAATGAGCTTTGCTTCGATAAGCTTGAGAAATGGATTTTCTCTATCAATCTCAAAGGCCTCATTGTACGGTGTTTCTCGCGGGACCAACACGACATCTGCTGACACTCCTGTTTCTTCGCTTACCTCATGCATCTTTGCGACAAAATCAGAACTTTTTACTCCGGGGGTTGAAAGTAAGCTCACCCGCAGTCGACAGCTGTCTGGAACACTTAGAGATGTTGTATCAGCATGGATGGCACGAAGAACAATATTTGACGTACCCAACCTCTCGTGATCACCCAACCTGACTCCTTGCATTCCCACAATTAACCTAGAAGCTTCCTCAATTGCATTAACCCCTTTGTGAGATTCTGCGGCATGAGCCGCTTTTCCGTGAACGTCTATGTCAAATTGTACATGCCCTTTTCTTCCATAATTAACTGCATAAGGCTGTTCATAGTTATCAACTTGACCACTTTCTCCGACGACGAGGAATGCCACATCGTTCATCTCACCAGAATCGACTAAATCATGTGCGCCTTTTGAAATATTCTCTTCATCAACGCCAAAAAACACTTTTACAGGTAAATCATTTTTCGCTGCAAATTCAGCTACCCGTAGGATTGCTACTAATCCGCCTTTCATGTCCTGGACACCAAGCCCAGTTGCTTTATCTCCTTTAATTCGCAGTTCAAATGGATTTTGTTGCCAGCCGGGGTGTGCCGGGACAGTATCCATGTGACCATAAAATCCAATATACATGTCACTCTGTCCAAATGTACCAACCAGATTATTTCTGTCAGAGTCGGTAGGAACCTCTTTTACGTCTAAACCATACCCAGTAAGGATTCCTTTTATAACTCCTGAAATAGCTTGTTCTTCTGGATAAACAGACGCTGTTTCAACCAATGTTTGTAACAATTCTCTATTCATATAGCTGTGTCTGTAAATGGTGCAGATTTACTGATGCACACCCACGGATTATAGCATAGTGATAGCCCGACCTTATTGACAAAATGTTTTGCAGCATATACCATACACTACAGTAGAATAGAATTCGTATGCTACGTGTACAAGAAAAGAAGTTTACGGCCGTTCTTTCCAAGCGATTGAAAAAGATAGAGTTGTAGTAAGTGGGGGAAACCCCACTTTTTTATTTATCAACAACTATGGCGGTTAAGGATAAAAAGAAAAGCATCACCCCTCTGGTTGATATCTTAAACCATGACATTGATGGCATCATACGGTGGTGCACCCCCTCAATTCATCCAAAAGTTCCAAAAATTAATGGCATATACACAAACGATATATCCGTTTCTTATCATAAAATCGGCAACCCGTCGATGGATACAGGCGTTTTCCATCAGGCCCACAAACTTGCAGCAAAGGCATACAAAGCAGACCACACACTTTTTTCTGTCAATGGCTCAACAGGAAGCAACTTTATCGTTTTACGAGCTTTAAAACATCAACTAGGTAAAGTGAAGATGCTTGCTCAGCGAAATGTTCACAAATCAATTAGTTGTGCGATTGAGGATTATCAAATTGACGTTGCATACCTTAAGCCACATTATGATAACAAACTGCAAATTTTTGTTCCAAATAAGATCGAGGAGATCGTCTCTAGTTTGAAAAAAGATCCATCAATAAATTTACTTCTTCTTTCTCTCCCAACATATGAAGGATTGTCCATTGATCTGAAGCAACTCGTAAAACAGGTCCGACGATTCAACAATGATCTTATAATCTTCGTAGATGAAGCATGGGGAGCTCACTTTCCCTTCTCACACAAAATGCCAGTATGCGCGATGGAGGCCGGCGCTGACATCTGCGTACAAAGCACTCACAAACAAGGTTCCGGACTTCAGCAGACATCCATGATCCATTGGCAAGGAAATAGAGTGAAAAGAAGGTTTGTACTCGATTCATATCAGTGTCTGATTACGACAAGTCCTTCTTTCCACCTACTCGCATCAATAGATGCAGCAAGATACTTGATGGAGACTCAAGGAAAAGAGATCATCGATGATCTTTTAGAGGTAAGCAATAACTTAAGAGAAGGCCTAAAAAGAATTCCTGGAGTAAGAGTTATTTCCGAAGACTACATAATATCCCACCATAAGCAGGTTACGGCTATCGATAAATCTAAGGTGCTCGTCAACGTAGCCGAAACCGGTATTTCAGGATTTGAACTTGCACATTACCTGGAAGAAAAGTACAAGGTTATTGTTGAAAAATATGAAGCCAGTAATATTCTCTTCCTGACCACCTTTCAAAATTCTCAATTTGAGGCTGAACAAACAATTAAATATGTTAAAGATGCAATTGGTACTTTACAAAAAATGAAAAATCGTCCTAAAACAATTGTATTTCCAGAATTCCCGGAAAATATCCTCAAAGATAGGTCGTCATTCTCTGTCAACGGAAATCATTTTACCAAAGAAGATATTGCAAAGTCCGTAGGGAAAGTTTGCGCAGAATATGTTGTCCCATACCCTCCCGGAATACCACTTCTTGCAAAAGGAGAAATAATTCAAAAAGAACATATAGAATATTTAAACGCTCTGAGACATTACAAAGACTTAACCTACGTTCTTATGAGCGATAAGGATATATCAACAATTTTGGTAGCACGGTAGAAATATATTTAAAAATAAATATTAGTTTACATCTCATGAATTGCCGTAAAGAATGACGCAAGAAATACCTGTCATTTACACAGAAGCGTCTTTCAGCCATAGGCCTCAATATGAGGTTTTTCGAGGTGAGAAAGAGCCACATGCAGAAACAGTAGAACGTGTAGAGAACATATTGCAAGCGCTTCGAGCGTCAGGTTTTACGCATATTAATACAACAACGATAGACGGTATGCCATGGATTGAGCAAGTTCATGATGCTGCGTACCTGGACTTCCTCAAACAGACATCAGATAACGTTGACGCTTCTGTAGCGGACAAAGGCGTAAAACCTGGAGATGTAAAAGCTATTTATCCTTCAGTCCATCCATATGTTCCCAATCCTCGAGCAACCAATCCTCTTGCTGAACGCGGAAAGTATATGTTTGACATGTATACGCCGATTATGCAAGGAACATATGAGGTAGCAGTAGAATCAGCAGCTTGCGCTGTTGCGGGAGCAAAATTACTAAAAGACGGAGAAAAGCAGGTATATGCCTTAACCCGTCCTCCAGGACACCATGCAGAAGAAGCTATGATGGGTGGTTATTGCTATATCAATAACGCTGCGGTCGCTGCTCAATACTTGAGGTCAGCTGGTGCAGATCGAGTGGCTATTTTTGACTTTGACATCCATCATGGCAATGGTACGCAAAATATTTTTTATGGCAGAGACGATGTGTTCTTTGCTTCGATTCATGCATCTCCTGATATAAAATTTCCGTTTTATACTGGATATGAAGACGAACATGGTGAAGGTGATGGGGCTGGATTCAACTATAATATTCCGTTACCTGAAGGAATTGATGATGCTACCTATGATGTCCACGTTGCCAAAGTTCTTAAACGAATCAGAGACTTTCACCCCAACTACCTTGTTGTATCAGCCGGATTTGATACTCACGCGAAAGACCCGATAGGCGCATTCAGATTAACAACAGATTATTTTGGAAAACTTGGAAAAGATATTGCTTCCCTAGAGTTTCCAACACTAACAGTTCAAGAAGGTGGGTATGCTACTGACGTATTAGGAGAAAACGTTGTGTCCTATCTTAAAGGGTTCAGGGAGAGATAAACATGAATACGTCTTACTAAACCATCTCTTAAACGGTAACCAACGAAAA
The DNA here is from genome assembly GCA_016188975.1 of Candidatus Levyibacteriota bacterium. Lineage (GTDB taxonomy): Bacteria > Patescibacteriota > Microgenomatia > Levybacterales > UBA12049 > JACPGQ01. The sequence goes on from JACPGQ010000031.1 coordinate 19,143, forward strand.
GAGCACCTCTGTCAATTTCACTAAATCATTGACGTTCACTGTCTCTCGCACAGTGTGCGTATACTTCGTTCCATCTGCCATATTTACCATCATGATTCCATGCTCAGCAAAGATGTTAGCCTCATAACAACCCCACGCTTCTTCAAATTGTGGTTCTAACCCGTGTTGTCGAAAGATTGCGGCTGCACGTTGAAGGAAAGGATCTTGGGGATCGAAGCGATATCCTCCATTTTCATTTACAATGTCAACTTCTGCGTGAGAACCCAATCTCTGAGCAGAATCTTCAAATACTGTTCTTATAAGGGTAGACTGCGAACCTAATTCCTCGGGACTCATACTTCGAATCTCTCCTTTTACAATAAGTTCACCTGGGATAGTATTTCGAGTTCCCTTTTCTTGTCCGGCCTGTATATATCCGATGTTTACCAAAGTATCAGCACTAATTCGGCCCAAACGAATTCCCTCTAAACCATTCTGGAAGATTACAACTGCGTTTTGAGCAAGATCTGGCCTTGAAGCATGCGAAGACACTCCTGTGATTGCTATGTCAAACCGATTATAGTATGGTGATGCAGTAACTACAGTACCCAACACGCTATCGGATTTGTCTAGGATGAAACCTCTCTTGGATCGAATCGTTTCATAATCTAGTCCGTGGGCGCCGTCGTTCCCCGCTTCTTCACAAACCGTAAATACTAAATCCAGAGGATGGTGAGTTGTATTCCTTCTTTCTTTAAGACGAGTCACTGTTTCAAGAATAACAGTTAGTGCAGCCTTGTTATCTGCACCAAGAATAGTATCACCAGCGGAGAAGATGTTCCCATCACCATCAACTCTTGGTCGAATTCCCCGACCGGGCTCGACAGTATCCAAATGGGCATTAAGCATAAACGGTTCTTTGCTATCGTCACCGGGCAAAAATGACCGAACGTTTCCGACAGGATCGATAGCAGCTGTCAAACCAATCGCTTCGAGACGTCTTACTACATCTGTCGCCATCGGCTGCTCAAAACCAGTAGGACTATCTATTTGAACAAGTTGTGTGAAGGTTTCTGCAATTCGCTCTACGCTCATCGTTTATTTTATTCTTATGGAGTTAATGTTGGGTTATGATGACCCGTTAGGTGTCGCCTGTCTTTGTAAGACGTAGTTATTCCTTCTTCCTCCCTCGACACGTTCTGTAAGAAACGCACTTGCAATATAAGATGGGAAGTAGCTCACTCCAACTTTTCGATAAAAAGCTCTCCATTCAACTTGTTGATCACTTGGTAGTCCTTCCTCATCTTCTGGAGCAGGAAGCAAAACCATATCTGCATCAGGAAAATGGTCTGCGGCAATGACCGGAAGCGTTTCATGATCTAATGGATCCCTCTCAATTTTATTAGTCATTCTGTCAACTATTGCCGCTGGATCACTGATGTCCCATGAAGCGAGGAACCGATCGCCACTCAAACCACCACCATAGGGATCTTCCTCATAAGACACGACACGTGCTCCCATTTTCCTCAAATAGACGTTCGCGTTTCTCACCTTCAATGGATCATATGTGAAGAGAAGTTTTTCGACATTTGCCTTTGCTGCTTCCAAAAAGAGAACCTTAATTGCATCATACCCAATACCTTTATCTCGTAGATCTTCACGGACTCCGATCATATCAAGAAGAAATGTTCCTTTCTCAGCAGTGGGCCAGGTATAGGAAAACCCAACAACTTCGCCAGCGGCATCCATCGTTGCGATAACAAATCCACCCAATTTATTAAGTGTTGCAAGCATGTGTCCCGGACACGCATCGCTTTCAGAGAGATCAAACGCATCTTGCTGTAATGGCACAGTTTTTTCCAAATCCTTCGGGTTCGTAACCCTACTGAATGTATACATCTGCCCATCTATCTCTTTTGTGTATCCTTCGTCTATTGTGGTAAAACCTAATCGTTCGGCAATATCTACCTGATCCTTCTCCTGCCTTTTATCTCCTGTCTCTGAAGTCTTTGCGTTATTTCCGCTTTTCGGTTTCAATGTTGGAAAATAGATTGTCTGCCTTATATGATCTGTGTCTGTAAGAAGCATGGTCCACCTATCAATTGAAATGCCAATTCCTGCTTGTGGAGGCATGCCATACTCTTGAGCAAGAAGATAATCTTCATCAAACGGCATAGCGTCTTCGTCACCTTGACTTCTCTTCGTCCGCTCTAACTCAAAACGTACTCGCTGATCACGTGGATCATTAAGCTCCGTATATGCGTTCATGACCTCTATCCCACCAACGTACGCTTCAAATCGCTGTGCAATATCAGGGTTATGCGGATCTCGTTTCGCCAGGGCGCTTGTATCAGCCGGATAATCCATGACAAACGTTGGTTGCATAAGCTCATCCCCCCACAACTCCTCAAACAGATTCACTAAGAGATCACCTCTTGTGAAACCTGTTACGTCATGTGCTGCTGCGATAACCCGGAGCTGATCGTCTGGAATTTCATCTGGATCAAGTCCTAATTTCTCTCGAATTCCTTCTCGTATAGGAAGCCTTCTCCAGGGAGTTTTCACATCAATCATTCGACTACCAAAGTTAATCTGAGTACCTCCTGTGATCTCTCGAGTAATACCTTCCATCATTTGTTCTGCCATCTGCATCAAATCTCTGTAATCCCAGAACGGTTTGTAGAGCTCAACCATAGTAAATTCAGGATTATGTGTCCTATCCATTCCCTCATTGCGAAAATCCCTGGCAAACTCAAAGACACCATTATAGTATCCTCCAACTGTCATTCGTTTAAGGTATAACTCGTTTGCAATTCTCATATACACTTTTGTTTTAAGAGCGTTATGATAGCTCTCAAAGGGTTTTGCGTAGGCACCTCCATATGTTGTATCAAGAATTGGGGTTTCCATCTCAGTTGCTCCGACAACGTTTGTAAAATAATCCCTCATGCCATCTACAATCCGTGAACGGACACGGAACCGTTCTCTTGCATCCGGGTTAACAAGTGTATCTAAATATCGCTGTCTCTGTTGGGTCTCTGGATCAGTGACCTCTTGAGGAATTGGACGTAGCGACTTTGCCTGCATTACCATTTCACTTGAAAAGATAGAGATCTCCCCGGCTTGTGTCTTCTCAAGTACTCCCGTAGTGCCAACAAAATCTCCTTCACTGAAGTAATCTCTGAATAGCCTGTATTCGGGGGTCACTAACGTCCGTTTATTTATAACAGATTGAAGTATTGCCGTCTGATCATCCAAATCAACAAACGAGATATTGCCGTGAACTCGTTTCCCAATCATTCTCCCGACTGCCTGGACCTCTTGGCCTTGAAGAGTATAGAAGCTATCGTGAAGCTGTGAAAGGGTATGTGTGGGCCTATGTGGTTCTGCTGGAAATAGATCAATCCCTGCTTGCTCTAAAGCATCTGCTTGGGCAAGACGTTGTTCATACGCCTCATTTGTTTGAGCCATAAATATTGTTGGCAATGATTATAACATACATTCATAGAATTGCTAGTCTAATAGCTTATTCGTGGTCTACTCCTACACTTTTATTCTTAACGTTTATGTCATTATTAATATGATGCTCAGTTTTGCTATGCCTCTAGTACCTCAACGAAGCACTGCTAGCAAACTTAAATTAAGGCATAGAAAGCTTGCAAATCCGAGCTTATTTGATATATAATCTCGAAGTTTGGAGCTTGAACAATAAAAAATTTATTTGTAAAACTCTAGAAAGGTACAATGCAAGTAAAACAAGAAAATCCGCTCCCAGATCCTACCATTGCCGCGGCTGATCGTGGAGGCATATCTCCCTTGTCTCCTGATAAGCTAAAAATTGTAGATGCTTCTTTCACAGTAAGCTCCATTGACCAAGCCTTGCAATATGGAATGACTCCTGAAGACGTTTTGCGGGTTTGTCAGGGTGTATCTCAGATGATTGATGATTACAATAGTGATCATCCTTCTGAAATGCTCTCTAAGTCTCCAGAAACTCTCCTTAAACAGCTCGGGCAGGGCCTCTCGTGTTTGATAGTGTCAAAAATGGATGAAGAATATTTCCCGCTTTATCACGGATCAATTTATCCTGTTTTTGAAGAAGGTGAAGAACAAATTCTCGGAACACAACTCGTAGAGTTTGGTTCAGCAATAACTCATCCCGAATTCAGGAGAGGTTATAGGCTAGGTTCAAGAGGTGCCCAAAATCGACTACGCATGATTCAATCACTGGGCAGTGAAGACGTCGCTGTTGCAGGCATTACAACAGTCAAACGACTTCTCACTGGCCATCTTTGGGGGAACCTTGATGTAAGACCAGTTAGTTTCTGGGAATACCCATACACAGCTTATTTGACCAATACTTGTGAGAAAGCGTCGGAGAGGTTCGGTCACGAGAGCTGTGGGTACAGAAGAGGTGTGGATGAAAGTACCCCAGATGATTTAAGCGCGCTCTTCATCGATCCAAAAGACAACCCCACTATTCCTTGTACACTCCTCGCTACAGATCCTCAAATACTAAGAGGTTTGGAGACTAGATGTCAAGATCTTCACGCAGAGCTGGGCGGAGTGCCTCTTTTTGAAGGAGATATATCAGTAAATGATTATCAACGAGCAGCTTGGTTTTTTGACCAAGTCACTATGCTTGCCAAACGCAATTAAGGAAATTTTGCCTGCCCACACAAGTTTATTCAAAAAAACGTTATGCCGAAAATTGAAACCCACCCTGGAGAAAGTAGTGTAATTGAGCAGACAGCCAAATCCCTTGAGCAACAAGTGGCAGGGAAAGTGTTAGTGCAATTCGATAGATTTGGCCAAGCGATGAGAAATACATATTCTCTCAAGGAATTCGGATTCCTTGTTCCAGACCTTGCAGTTTGTCACTATGATACATGGTACCCCGACGGAGAGGGGGCCGGAACCACGCAGGTTTTTTCTCGAGAAAGATTAGAGAAACAAAGAACAAAACAAAGTGGAACCCTTTATGATCTGCCATTTGCAACACAGATAAGAAACTTCTTATCGGAAAATCCACGACTACCTCTTTTCAAAGTCTGGTTCTCTACCAGCGCAAGACAACAACTGGCTCAGGAATTTGGGGCAGTTGTTTTATCTGTTTCCCCTGAAAAAAGAGACTACATTGAGGGAAAAACTAATCTTCCGCATATACTTGAAGCAGCCGGCGTTGACGAAAGGTGCAGACTATCCAGCTTCTCTTTTCCCGACGCTTCGGCTGTGCCAAGCTACGAAGAGATAAGGGGTGTATTCGGCGACATGCTTGTTATCCAAGGTAAATCCATAGGTGGAGATGGGACAAAAATAGTCAGGGATAGAGGTGAACTTGATGAAGCAAAACAGACATTAACAGGCGCGATAAAAGTGACTGAATACTTTCCTGGTTACTCATCAAATACTACCGTAGTAACAGTTCCAAATGACAGCGGTGATTGTAATGTCTATGTAGATCTCCCTTCTCATAAGCCAACAGGGATTGCCGAAGTTGGCGTCCATGAAACCTTAGGAGCTGGGAACGACTGGTCTCAAGCTTTCCCAGAAGAATTGCTGCAACAATTTGTTTCCTCTGTAGAGGCATTGGGGAATTATCTCTATCATGAGCATGGCCTGGTTGGGATTTGGGGCGTCGACTCCATTTGGTCAGATATGTGCGTCAAAATTAACGAGATAAATTGCCGTTTGCAAGGTACGACTGAAGCATCTGCTGTAAATCAAATCTTAAGAGGATTCCCGCCTTTCATAGCACTGCATCTTCTGTCTTTTTTAGGCGGAGATACATCATTCCTTCCTTCACAATCTGCATTTAATAGAGAAACAGTACAATTAGCCTCAAGCGACCATCCTGCTCCTTACTACATCAAGATAAAAGCAAAATATGATTACCCCATTAAGCTAACCGACGTTGCGACTAAAAGTGGAAAATACGCCTTAGAGAACGGCGTATTGGTATTTGTAGAGGAAGCTGTTGCTGACACCGCTGCCCAATTAGAGAATAGCGAGGTTATCTTAGCTGATCTCCCTTTACCCGATAGTATTTGCCATCCAGACTCTGAGCTTTGTACTATTACTGGAATTACAGAGCAAACAATTTTCGATGATGCTCGACATCTATCAGAAATAGGAGCTGTGCTCGTTGACGGAGTGTATAACAAATTTGAGCGGTATGAAGGGAGCTAAGACGTTGCATGAACCAGCATGAAAATTTGACCACGGAAATTGGCCCAGACGCAGATGTATATATCAACAGAGCCGCAACCCTATTGCCTCAGTTTCTCGATGTCGCAACGGACGTATTTAGAAGTGGATTTCAAAATAGACATATAGCAGTCTCTGAGAAATCGCCTCGAGATTTCGTAACAGAAGTTGACAAAAAGATTGAGGGCTTATTTCTACAATGGGCTCAAGCGAACTTCCCTGATGCAAATGTGTTTGGTGAGGAAGATGGAATCTCGACGCAAAATACCGAATCGGACTGGCTGTATGCAATAGATCCAGTTGACGCCACAACAAACTACATAAATGGAGATCCGGAGTGCTCAACTGTCGTATCTCTTCGCTATAAAGAAGATCCTGTTCTAGCCGTATGCAGATTACCCATGAAGAATGAGGAATACGTCGCACGAAAAGGCCGGGGTGTCCAAAGGAACGGTGAGGTTATTACACCACCCATCCGCGAAGGAAGACTTGACAGGAATATCCTAATTATCCCTCGTTTTAAAACTTTGGGTCGAATGCAAAATGTTGTTGGAAATCTTTGGGATAAAGTGGGAGGAGTACACATGAAAATGTCTTGTATTGCAGAAGTCTGCGATGTCATTTCTGGAAAAGCAGGCCTCGGTGTTTGGCTTGGCATGGGACCGCAAGAATGGCCAGCAGCCTATCTTTTTGCTGAAGAGAGTGGCTGTGAGATAGCAACACTTGAAAATAGGTCTGAAGCCTTCGACTATTCGGGGATGGGCAAAAGAAACGTTATAATAGCAGGAAATAAATTGATTTTTGATCAAGCCAAAGATCATTTCGGACTGCCTGAGTCTTTTCCGCTACAATAAAGATTGTCCTTCCACATTTTGCAATAAATCAATAAACATAGCAGAAAGCGTTCGCAAAGAAGAGAGATTCACATATTCATTTTCAACATGTGCATTGCCTCCATCAGGTCCCCAGGTTAACACAGGAATACCCAAGGAAGCAATCACATTATCATCACCAACCGCGCTATAGGTATCATTGGTAAAACTTTTACCCGTGTGCTTGCGAATAATCTGCTTTATCAAGTTTTTGTGAGGAAAATCGTAAAATCTGTATGCTTTGAGATACGGTGTTTTTCGGGAAATCAAATTAATACTGACGTTTGCTATCTTCTTCACAGCCGCGATAAATTTTTCTTCGTTGTCATTTTTATCTACATATACCTCAATTTGAATCGTTGCCGTGGATGGTGCTGTGATTCCAACACTTTCACTGAAAACTCTTCGAATCATGGTGAGTGAATACTGCGATGTAAAGAATGGATGACTTGTGTCATGAAATTTTTTATGGAAAGCGGTAATAAATACAGCCAACTCCAATACCGCATCCTTCCCATGCGCGTACTCGGCAACATGAGCTGCATCTGCATGCAAGTTGACTTCATACACACTTCGTCCTGGCCTTGACGTAGGAATATTATTGATGCCCAAGCCAAAATTAGGCTCAGGTGAAATCACAAGCTCCACATCTGAAAAGAAATCCTTCCGTTTTTGAACTGCCAGCCATGCTCCTTCCGAAATATTCTCTTCGTCAAATGGAAGCAGAACTTTAATGTACCCTGATGTATGTCGGACTGCTTGAAGAAAAGCTGCTATACCCCCTTTCATGTCATAAGCACCCAATCCATATAACTTGTCGCCAACAATTTTTCCGGAAAGCGGCTTATACGTCCAAAGACGTTCATCTATGAGCGGAACCGTATCTTGATGGCCATAAAACAAAATCGAGCGTTTCCCGCTACCTCTTGTTGCCAAGATATTGAATCTTTTTTTTGTATCCTTAGGATACTGAAACTCTACTTTAAAACCTAGATCCTTAAGCACATCTACCAGAAATATTCCGGCAGGAGATTCGTTAGGATAATCAGATCTAATGCCAACGAGTTTTTGAGTGAGTTTAGTAATAGTATCGATCATATTAAATACTTTTTAACACTTACAAGTGCAAACGCATAAACGTAATGAATCTCCGTAAAGAATATATCTTTCGATTAAAATAAAAACCCCTCGCCTGAGGGGTCCTTACAAACACAAAGGCAACCCCTACTTAGGAGAGGTTCTTTTTCTTGTTTAATGACGATTGTGCAATATTCATAGCGACAACATGGATTTTCTAACAATTCATTTTGTTTGTCAAGAACCCAGCGCCTAGAGAATTAGTGAGTCATCTCAATTGGCGTTAGCATTCTTCCCTTATTATTTTGTGGCACTTTTATTCTTTCCAAAATTTCACGCAACAGAAATTCCTCTGCCTGAACACGTGTAAGTGTTGTCTGCGAAAATAGTTCTGACATTTTTTCTCTTTTGTTCATACCCAGAAAAGTAAAAAGTCCGTCAATCATTCCCTCCGAAGTCACCATTTCAACACGTCGTTCATCCAGATATTTCTCTATCTTGCTTCCCCAAAACGATGCATACCAATCAAGTTCTTGCCCTAATTGCAGTACCTCTTCCACGAGCTTAGGGTCTGATTCATCGAATTTTTCATAGGCAGAACATCCGTTGTTAGGTACATCAATCCGGTGTAATCCTACACTCTCAGGTGGAAAGAATAATGGAAGTGGTGAACTTTGAATATGGTCGTATGATTCATATTCTTCATTAGGATAAAGAAATTTGTTCCAACCAAAACCAGTCGTATATAGTACACCACCTCTTTGCAAATGTGATAATAGGAGTGCCCAATCTTGAGATGTTGGGAACGTTCGATGCAGAAGAATAATAGGATATGTCCTCTCAGTTTGCACAAGAAATCCCCGCAGTGTATCTGGATGGAGAGTGTATTCCCGACTCTGATCTTGCCAATCTAATGTAACAGATACTCTTTCGTTTCCCTCAGTTTCTATCTGAACATCGCTCCCAAGAAAATCGCCAAGAAATGAAACAGATCGCTGCAAATCAGAGAACGTCAAGGCTGATCTTGATTGACTGTCAGTTTCTGCATTGCCATGTGCTTTATCAGCTGTAAAAAGGGTACCATATATCACATCGACTGCGTCGGTATGGTGCGCGGATGCCATAGCGAGAGGGTGAACGAATTCTGAAGCCATACCTATATATAAGACTCTTCTGTTCTGAGAAAAAGCATGCTCAGTATATGCTCGAATCTCGCGATTGGCATCAAGCTGACTCTGGAATTGTTGCCTTCTCGCTTTAATATCGTATGCTTGTTCTATTGCCATGAAAAAATAACATCAACTAGTGCATTACAATCTCTGCTTCCAGCTCTGGGGAAAAACCAAAAGTATCTTTAAATTTCTTTTCTATCTCGTCAATGATCATTTTCACGTCAGAAGCTTTTGCATGGTCGACGTTGCAGATGTAATTAGCATGTTTGTCTGTGATCTTTGCCCCACCGACTTGTGTTCCTGAAAAACCTAAACGTTTGATCACATAGCCCATCGACACTTTTCCATGCCAGTCATTTTTGACTTTTCCCTCAATATCTGGCCAGACGGATATAATTTTTTCAACGTACTTTTTTTCCCTGATATTCTTAAATACTGACCCGCAAGACGGATACTCAATAGGGTGGTAACGTTTCCGATACTTTATCATCTCTTTGTACACTTGCTTTGCCGCCAAGACCTCATCCCGTGTCCCGCTTTCTAAATGGAAAAACCCCTTCAGCACAATAAGCTTGGGGTTTTGCTTGAAGATACTGTTTCTGTAGGAAAACTGGCACTCTTCATTCGTCATTTCCCGTGTTGTATACGAGTCTCGGAGTATCTCAACGACGCTTACCTTAACAAGCACATCTTCCATCTCCACACCAAACGCGCCTGCGTTGCCGCGTATCGCTCCGCCTATGGTACTTGGCAATCCGCCGAGATTTTCAAGACCTATGAGGTCATGCTCAAATGAGAACTGCATCAGATCATCAAGTGTCTGTCCGGCAAATGCCGTAATCAAACCATCACTTGTCAGATGAATGTCCGTTTTTCGGGATGCTAGATTTGTCCCGAGTCCGATGATAAAATATCGCTGTATTTTATTCCGCTGAATAAATGAGATTGCTTCAAACACGTCATCAACAGTTGTTGCATCCAGAAGCCACCTGGCCTTCCCGCCTATTTTGTAGTACAAAATCCGTGAGAGAGGAACGTTGTTGTGAGTAACCATGGGGTTATTGTAGCACGGACAACTCTTGGGCAACTTTGTGGAATACAGAGACTCCCTTATCGAGATCTTCTCTGTTATGCGCGGCCGAAGGCATGACTCGAATACGAGCTCTTCCCTTCGGAACCATGGGGAATTTTATGGGAGTCGCGTACACTCCATTTTTTAGAAGTTGCTTACTAAATTCGATAGCGAGATCTTCTTCTCCAAGCATCACAGGTGTAATAGGCGTTTCGCTCACGCCACAGTCAAGCCCAAATGCAGCAAATTGTTCTTTTAAATAATCTCCATTCTCCCATAACCTCTTTACTCGCTCATCTGATTCTTCAAGAATTTTTACTGCTTCTATAAGAGCAGCAGTATCTGGTATTGATAACCCATTTGAAAAAAGGAATTGTCGGGCATTTCTTCGATAATATTCAATAAGTTCCTTTTTTCCAGTGATAAATCCTCCCATGACACCAAATGCCTTTGATAATGTGCCGACCTCTATATCTACTCTTCCGTGGAGACCAAAATGGTCAACAATTCCCCGTCCATGATCTCCCAATACTCCTTCCCCATGAGCATCATCTACCATAGTGAGAGCTTGGAATTCCTCGGCAAGTTCTACTATTTCAGGTAATGGAGCAAGATCACCATCCATAGAAAACACTCCATCAGTGATGATTAAAATGATCGGAGGTTTTCCATCAGATCGAGGAGTTTTTCGTTCCCCAGCTGCCTCTTTCAGGTTACCTCTAAGCTCATCCATGTCGCGATGAGCGTAAATGTATTTTCTTTGAGGTTGTGCAACTCGTACGGCATCGATAATGGATGCATGGTTTAGGGCGTCGGAAATCACTATGTCTTCTTTTCCGACAATAGTCTGGATAGCAGCCATATTTGCCATATAGCCGCCGGTAACTGCGAGTGCTCCTTCGGCATGCTTGAAAGCTGCTAAACGATCCTCAAGTTCCACATGGAGTACATTTGTTCCAGATAAGGCTCGAACAGAGCCTGTACCTACACCGTATTGCTCTATTGCTCGACTAGCAGCAAGCTTAAGCCTCTCATCATTTGCCAATCCTAAGTAATTGTTAGAGCAGAGATTAAGTTTCGGTTGGCCTTCTATAGTAAGATAAGCACCTTGACCTGATTCGACAATCGCCCGTGTCACAGGCGTTACAACTGCTTCTTGGATGCCGCTGTAGAATTGAGTAACGAAGTCTCCGCTTTCTCTTGCCATAAGCTAAGGAACGAGCACTATTTTACCACATTCACCTGATTTCATCACATGCATTGCTTTTTCAAAGTCTTTCAGAGGAAATTTGTGAGTAATCATTTTCCGCAAATCAACTTTCTTATCTACCAATAATTTCGTTGTCTGTTTCCATGTCTTCCAAATCTCACGTCCAAAAACTGATTTGATTGTCAATTCTTTATTAATCATATATTTTCCCCAATCAAGCGTAATTGATTCTTTAGGAATACCAAATGCAATAATAGTACCAGCGATTCTGACAGCTTCAAAGGCAACCTCGATCCCCATCCTGTTACCACTCATCTCCAACACCGCATCAAATTTGCCAAACTCATCCGGATCGAGAACATCAAGCACTCGATCAAATCCCATTTTCTTTGCTAACTTCCTTCTGTACTCGCGCCTATTTAAGCCAACGACCTCTTTCGCCCCCATCGCTCTCGCAGCAGCGCCTGCGGCAAGACCAGTTGGACCAAGTCCCATGACAAGTACACGTTTTCCTTTCACCTGTGCCTTGGTCACAACATTGACGGCATTGCCGAGTGGCTCCTGCACGCTCATGGCTATCGTTGGGATCGACGGATCATTTCTCCACGTCGTATGGAGTGGAATAGTAGCGTACTCAGCAAATGCACCATTTCTCCCGATACCAAAAAGCTCCATGTTCTCACACACGTGATAATTTCTCTTTCGACATTGGAAGCAATTTCGACAAAAAATGTGCGTTTCGGAAGAGACAAGATCGCCTGGTTTTATTTTCGTACGTTTTTTCGTATTCACTTTTACCACCTCTCCTACAACCTCGTGGCCGATCACGATTGGCGGTTTGATGTGTCCCTGAGCCCAAGGAATCCAGTCATAGATTCCGACATCCGTACCACAGATTGAAGCATAGACGACTTTCACCAGTACTTCATCTTTTTTAGGTGTGGGAAGAGGAACTTTTTTTATGCTGACACCGGATTCTGGGTTTTCTTTGAGGACTGCAAGCATCAGCTGTTTGTTCATATAGATCTAATCGCAAAAAAGAGGATGATCATTCGAAGGACAAAATGCGGCAGATTGGTTTATTGGACAGCAAGTACGGTGTAGACAATTTTCCCCGCAGGTGCTTCAACTGCAACTGTTTCTCCAACCTTCTTCCCAATAAGCGCCTTCCCGAGAGGTGAGGCATGGGAAATTTTTTTCGCTGTTGGATCTGCCTCAAATTCTCCAACCACAGTGTATTCTTCTTTTCTGCCGTCTACTTTAACAGTAACTGTCGAGCCAAGACTGACCATTCTGTGAGAATGACTATTGCCTTGGATGAGCACAACTTCTTTCAGGAGCTCTTCAAGCTCATCGATTCTTCCATCGATAAACGAGAGCTCTTCTCGAGCAGCAGTATACTCTGCATTCTCTGATAAATCACCCTGATCTCTCGCTGCTGAAACTCTCGAAACAACCTCAGGTCGTTTTATTTTTGTCAGTTCTTCGTATTCTCTTTTAAGATCAGAAAATCCGTCTTTCGTGAGATAAATTTTTTTCGCGTCCATATAAACAATTCTTTCCTCTTTCCCCTCTCCCCACAAGGTGTGGGAGAGGGTCTGTCCCGATCCAATCGGGACAGGGGTGAGGGGAAGGTTCAATAAACAAAATCCCTCCAAGATCGTTGTGAGGGAGAAAATTTGCTTCAAGCAGTATAGTTAATGATATATGGTTTGTCAATCACCTTATAGTAAATTTACTGAGTAGTGTCCTTGCTTGTTGTTTTATCCTCTCGCTCACCACAACCTTTACCGTCCCTTTTCTTGGCTGGCCATAGCATACAACCCACCCAAGCGGTGCGTAAAGAAGGATAGGTAAGACGGTTAAATCTTCTTCACCTATGACGTGGAGCAAGACGTTTTTCCCTTCTTTTATCCTCTGAAATATCTCTCCACATATTTGAAAAATCTCCGAAGAAATATGTCCTGGAGTATTTTGTGCAGAATATGTCAGGTTTATGGGTTTTAGACCGAGTTCATCAACTGTTGCGTATCGTTTTTTCCGTTCAACAGTGAGGTCGATAACACTCAGGCGTGGCACTATTCCTCTATTATGAAAAAGCGTTGTTGTAACGTCTCCTACTGCTATGAGGGAAGCAGTTTCCTGAGATGAAAGCGTGCTCGTTTTTGCATCGATAATCTCACCAATTGGCTTTTGCAGCGTCTTTCGAAGTGGCTCAGGCAGGATAAACGTCTTTTCTTTCCAATCTGGATTTACCCAGAGTCTTCCCTGTCTATCAATAATTCCTTCTCGAATCCTCGTTGAGGAAATAGGCAACCCATCCTCAGCAATCGAGAGCGGAAAAGGAATAATGACAAGCTCTGATTTTCCTTCCTTCTGTCGTTTTAGATTAATGCGTTTTGCACCACCTTCTGAGTCAGGAGTAGCAAGAATCGCATCGATTGGCAAATTCTCCCACGTAGTCGGGATGTAGACTGAATCAAGAGGAAGGATCTCAGTCTTTTCAAAGGCATGGTATTTTCTCAGAAACTGCTGGACTGCATTCCTACGAATGACATACGCTTCAGCAATTTGACCTTTCTGTTTTTTAACATATGTATCACTAGTAATGCCAATAAGAACTTTCTCAGCATGCAAAATCGCAAAGGTCAAAAACGCTTCATGACCGCTATGCAACAGGTCAAACGTACCACCACAACCAAGAAGGGCAAATTGCTTCTGTTTCATCGTTCAGTGATACCAAATGTCCGGAGTTTCTCATGGTATTTTTTGAGAAGATCCCCATGGAATGTCCGCGGATAAAATGCGAGAAGGGACGGTGTAATCATACTTTCGTTCCTTTGTCTCCCCATGTAGAAGAGTTGGGCAAATTTGCTCAATTGTACCATAGCTTTGTTCGCAAAAAGTGAAGAAAGCCGTGTTTTTGAGTGCTCCTTCTTATCATATGCGTATGTTGCGATCTTCTCTCGAGCTTGTGGGAGAAACGAAAAAATCCACTGGTTTGCCTGAAGAAACGATAGATAGGTATCGCCACGTGAGAAAAGCGGTTGAAGTGAAACAACCTCCCACGCAGTGTACAAACTCCGCATCACTTGGGGTAGGGCAAGTGCATGCCCGTCAAGAAGCATGTTGACACATGCCATATCCGAAACATCTTGCGCATTTTTCACTCTCCTTCTTCCAAGAACACTCAGCGTTGCGAGTACGGCAACTCGTGTCGTCCAGAGCGTACCGGGTTGACTGATAACAAAAAAATCAATATCGTCCTCTTCGTCCGCATTGTCTGATGAGACTCCCCCACTAATTCCCACAAATGTAACAGTTGGAATACGGGCAATATATCTTCCTAGCATTTGGCCAAGCTTCTTTTTCTGAGCACTGATCGCACTCCTTCGATGACGAAAATCAACGATACCTTCCCGCCCTTTGAGATAATACATCCCGTTTTTTTCACCGATCATTCTCCGTAACTTTGAAAGCGACTGTTCAAAAACTCTGTGTGAAGGAATTTTTTTTTCTACAGCAAACCAATACAATTCGTCTTTCGTCAGAGGGAAATCAAACATATCTGAATAGTGGAGAGCTTTCAACAATGCTTCATCAGTTGAGGCCATATTTTTCGATCACTTGTTTTATACCATTCAACAGTGTTTGTGCAGCGCTTTCAGCTGAGGTATTGCCTAGGATACTCCTCACGGTGTTTGCAAGGTAGCCGTTGAGCTCCTCATTAATAGACGCATCATGTGTATCGCTCACAAAATATGAAGAGACTGCCGTTTCTGCCTGCACAAGAAAAGGATACACAAGCTCGTTGTCCTTAAGCGTTTCTGCAAGGTCGCGTCTGGCCGGCAACTCCCCAAACAGTCGCGATTTTGCCTCAAGAGTGTAGAGTTTTTGCTGTGTTTCTTTTTTTGCAAGAAACTGCATGAAACTCATCGCTTCTTTCTGATGTTTACTTTTGCTTGATACTCCGCTTGCCCAGTAACTTGCAACTGTCGTCGGGTTTACCAAATACGGAACCGGGTGAACACTAAAGACAAAATCCGGACTGATTTGTTTTATCTGAAAAATATCCCAGGAATAACCGAAATACAGTGCAACATTTCCCCCAGCAAATGCCTCAAGTGCCGGCAAAGCGTCTGCATCCCAGACTTTCGCGATGCTATCGCGCCCTGTCGCAAAATCCGTATAGAACCGTAACGCTTCTGCGTAATTTTGGACAGCTGAATCTTGTGGCTTTTTGAGATTTACCCGGTTTTGTGCAAATAGTACCGATACGAGGTCAGGCGCACGGACTATGTTGTCCCATGATCCGATCGCTGCACCGTAGGTGTGCATTTGTCCTGATTCATCCCGTACGGTGACGGCACTTGAGACTTTGGTAAATTCTTCCCATGTTTGGGGAACGGAAATACCATAATCTTCAAGAATCCCGTCATTAACGAAAAGAGCCAGTGTATCCATATGCAGAGGAATCCCATACACGCCGCCATTTATTGTCATGTCCGACTGGACGACAGGATAGTACTGCTTTTTGAACTCATCTGCAGAGATTACCGCTTCGGGGAGAGGAGAGAGTGCTTCTTTCATTGTCTGTGTCCAGGAATTGTGAAACCGAAAAACATCCGGCCCTGACCCACTATTTATCCTGGTGAGTAGCGTCTCTTTATACTTTTTGATATCGCGCATTTCATACGTCACTTTTATGTTTGGGTTCTCCTTTTGGAACTCATCAATAATCGGCTGCATCACCTCTTTTGGCTCCCATAATCCCCAATACGTGATTGCCACAACACCTCCTCCGCCAACACCACTATTTCTCAAAAGAGGCAGGACAAAGGTAATTGCTAAAAAAATGAGGAGAATAACAACGACAATAGGAATAACAATTTTTAACAGACGGCGAAGAATACTCTGCTGGGGCGGAGGATAATCAGGTGGCTCCTCTGGCTGCTCAAGAGCAGGAGAAGGCGGAGGGGGTGGGGCAGACGGTGGAGGAGGAGAAGGGGGTACTTGGGGCGTCTGACTAGGTTGAGGAGGTGTTGTTTCCCCAACCTGTTGATTGGTACTACCAAAAATCACTGTATCTTCCATAGACGTATCGAATATATAGATAGTATAATACCTCTTGCTTACCCTGGCAACGAGCGTATGAAACAGAAAAAACGGACACATAAACAGCAGATCTTTCTTGCCGCAAGGATCTTCCTCTGGTTCACACTTGGAGCGCTAATCGGGCTTTTCTTCTTCGTGAGCTTTCTTGTTATCTCCTATAGACAGATGTATCAAAACAGAGTGTATCCGGGAGTTTTTCTAGATGGCGTTGATTTCGGAGGGAAATCAGAAACCGATGTACGTTCTTTTTTTGACAATAAAAACATGTCGTTTGCCGATACCAAACTCATCTTCACCTATAGCGACCAAACTGCAGTCACGACTGCCAAAGAACTGGAGCTTGGGTTTGATAGTCAACTCCTTACTGATCAGGCATATAGCATCGGACGATCACAAAGTTTTGTGTCAGATATCTACATGATCACAAAAGCCTACATGCGCGGCATCCATCTCCCTGCTTCCTATCGATACGATGAGGGAGTGTTTGAAAAACTTATTACGCCGTTTCAAAAAAATCTCGACATTGCTCCTGTTAATGCCGAGTTTAGTTATGAAAACGGTCGCGTTACCGAATTTCATACCCATAGCGACGGAAGAAAAGTAGACATTGAAAAACTGAAAAGCACTCTATCTTCCTATAGCATCATGCTAGCCCGGGCAAAATCCCATCCAAAAGCTCTTACTGTAACAATTCCAATCATCACCGTACAACCAGTGCTTACCCTTGAAAAGGTAAATGATTTGGGGATAAAAGAACTTATTGGTGAAGGAACATCGCTTTTTCATGGTTCAATAGCTAATAGAATCTACAACCTAACACTCGCCTCATCCCGGCTTAATGGGGCATTGGTAAAACCTGGTGAAACGTTCTCTTTTGCAGAATCAGTAGGGGACATCACCTCACTTACCGGATATAAACAAGCGTATGTTATCGAAAATGGAAGGACAGTCCTTGGTGATGGAGGAGGAGTATGCCAAGTTTCAACGACACTTTTTCGAGCAGCGCTCAATGCTGGTCTTCCTATTGTTGAAAGAAATCAACACGCTTATCGAGTCCATTACTACGAAGAAGACTCACCACCAGGCATCGATGCTGCGGTGTATGTCCCATCTGTCGACCTCAAATTCAAAAATGATACTGGGCACTGGCTTCTCATCCAGTCATTTGTTGACAAACAAGCTGAGCGTCTCACATTCCAGATATATGGCACAAGTGACGGGAGAGAAGTCAAGGTTTCAACTCCTGTTATTCTCTCACAAACTCCAGCTCCTGAGCCACTTTACCAGGATGATCCAACGCTTCCCGCAGGAGTCGTCAAGCAAGTTGATTGGGCAGCAGCGGGCGCAAAAGTTTCCTTCACCAGAGACGTCATAAAGGATGGCAAAGTCACCATCCATGACACCTTTAACTCAAATTACCGGCCATGGCAGGCGATATACCTTCGAGGAACGAAGGTATAAAATTCCTAATTTCCTTGGATGAATAAAATACTTTCTTCCCAAGAAGCTACTGTCTTGAGTCGAAGACTGCGAAGCGAAAACAAAACCATTGTCTTGGCGGGTGGTTGTTTTGACGTTCTTCACATCGGACATATCGCATTTTTAGAAAAAGCAAAAGAGCAGGGAGATGTGCTCCTCCTTCTCCTAGAAAGTGATGAGGCAATAACTCAGATGAAAGGAAAAAACCGCCCTCTCAACACACAACAAGATAGGGCGCTTCTTCTTTCTGCACTTACGCCTGTCGATTACGTTCTCCCTCTCTCAGGAATTTTATCTGATGAGGACTACGATGAGCTGATTTTGGCAATAAAACCTGCTATAATCGCGACAACCCAAAACGATTCGAATAGGTCACACAAAGAGCGGCAAGCTACACGGGTCGGAGCAAAAGTCATAGACGTCACAGGGGCAATACAAAACCAATCAACAACACGGATCGCACAGCTGCTACAAAGAGATATATAACGTATGAAAAACTTACTCATCATTGTTGGTCTGCTTATCCTCCTTGCCATCGCCTTCTTCTTTACACAAAATGCTCTGACAGGAAATACACTCAATATTTTCAGTAAGTCTGCCAAAGCTCTTATCGGCGGACAAACGTTCACCCTTATGGTTGCTGATACAGAAAGAGAAAAAGGGATCGGCCTTTCTGAAAAAAAGTCTCTCGCAAAAAATAGCGGTATGATCTTCCCGTACGATAAGAAAACGACTCCAACATTTTGGATGCGGAATATGGATTTCCCGATCGACATTCTCTTTGTTAGTGACGGGAAAATTGTGACACTGTACAAAAATGTAAAACCTCCAACAGGCAATCAAAACCTTGAACTTTACAGACCAAAAGTGCCCATCGATTCTGTTATCGAAATTGGCGGAGGTGTTTCTGATCAATACAAAGTCAAAGAAGGCGATAGCGTTCAAGTAACACTTTAATGACTATCCTCGGTATTGAAAGCAGCTGTGATGAAACCGGTGCCTCAGTCGTGACACAGAAAGACAACGTACTTACAGTCGTTAGCGATGAACTTGCTTCTTCTCTCAATCTCCATGCGAAAACAGGGGGTATCATCCCTGAAGCTGCTGCAAGAGAACAGCTCAGATACATTCTTCCCGTTATTAAGAAAGCTGTTGCAAAAGTAGGCTGGAACAGAATTGATGCTATTGCAGTAACCTATGGACCGGGCCTTATCGGGTCACTCCTTGTCGGTGTTGAAACAGCAAAAACAATAGCCTACACGCTCAACAAGCCGATTATTCCGGTCAATCATTTGTATGGCCACATATACGCCAATTGGCTAGAACAAGACCAATCGTCATTGCGAGCGAATTCTGCTCTGCAGAAGAGCGCGGCAATCTCATATAAGATTGCCGCGTCGGTCGCCTCTGGCGACACTCCTCGCAATGACAA
Source organism: Candidatus Levyibacteriota bacterium (assembly GCA_016188975.1). Taxonomy (GTDB): domain Bacteria; phylum Patescibacteriota; class Microgenomatia; order Levybacterales; family UBA12049; genus JACPGQ01. The sequence goes on from JACPGQ010000031.1 coordinate 38,758, forward strand.
AATTGAATTTCCAGCACTAGCGTTAGTAGTTTCCGGAGGACATACTGATCTTGTGATAATGCAAAATCACGAAACGCTAGAAGTTATTGGTGGCACGAGAGATGACGCAGCTGGTGAAGCATTTGATAAAATCGGTAGGCTTTTAGGCCTACCCTACCCAGCGGGACCAACGATTGCTAAACTCGCAGAAAAAGGAGATCCAAAAGCATTTCAACTTCCCCGTCCGATGATCGGGTCTCCTGATTTTGATTTTAGTTTTAGTGGACTAAAAACCGCAGCACTTAGGGAAGTAAAAAACAATGCAGCCCTCTCTTCTGTCATTGCGATCCGCCAACTGGCGGAGAAGCAATCTTATAAGATTGCCGCGTCGGTCGCCTCTGGCGACACTCCTCGCAATGACAATAAAATACTTGCGGACTTTTGCGCCTCAGTCCAGCAGGCAATTGTCGATGTACTTGTCAAGAAAACAATTAAGGCTGCGAAGTTTTATAATGTCAAATCAATCCTCCTCGGTGGTGGCGTCGCGGCAAATCAGTTACTTAGGGAAAAATTAACATTTGAAATTGGAAATTTTCCGACTTTGTCGAGCCTCACCTTTGGCGGGAAATTGGAAATTCCATTATCTGTGCCTCCGCCAAACTTTTGTACAGATAATGGCGCCATGATCGCCGCCGCCGGCTTCTTCGCCAAACCTATCCCGTGGCAGCAAATCACTGCAAACCCGGAATTATATTATTAATAGAATATTACTGCTCTTTACTCATTCATGACAGAATTTCGTTTTTTCAAATAATATCAACCTTGACAAAATTAGATTTCACTCACATACTGAAAATGAACTTATTTTGATCTTTCGAAAGATCAAAATA
>JACPGQ010000030.1 GCA_016188975.1 Candidatus Levyibacteriota bacterium
GACCGCTGATCGAGTAATTCGTAGTGAATATCCGCTGGATTATCTGATGCGATCGCAGTTGTCTGCGTAGTGAAGAGTTGATGAGACTCACGAAATCGATACACGTCCCATTCTCCAAACGTTGCCTCTTTCTCAAGAAGAGGTGAAACTAGCTGTTTCTTAAGATCAAAAGGATTATCGGTCTCAATGCCAGGATAATCGTGGAAGAAATCTTTTCGTAAAAGAAGATATTGTATGCCAAGCATACTGGAAAGTAAGCGCATTCGTTCATCATCGCCTTCTCGTATCGCTTGATATAACGCATCAAGATGAGATTTTTCAGAAGGCGAGAGGAGAACTGTATTTTCAACTATCCCTTTGCTCCCAAAGTTTGCAAGAATTGGATTGAGACTTAAGTAGCTCCACGTATACAGCTCGAAATACCAATTACTGCTCAACCGAGGAAGAAGTAGTATCCGTTCATCCTTACCATTTTCCTTCCACCAGGCGGCAAAAGACGCAACGTAGGGTGGAAGGCTGACCCGTGACATGACGGGTTGCTTATTAATCTGAAAAAAATTCCCAGTGAGGAATGGGTAATGATACAAAACAATGATACTAATGAATAGGGAAACGAACCCAACTTGCCTAACTTGCACTGACCCTTTTATGATGGTGAGTCTCTGCGAGAGACGGACCGTGATTTCACTAAGCGTTAGACTTATGAAGAACCCTGCTGCAAGCCAAAATGCGTAGCCAAACTTAAAAATAGCTGATCTGAAAACGAGGAAGCCAGGAACGTTTCGCATCAAAAACTCAAAGAGAGATCCAAACGGCTTATGTGACCCAGCTGAGAGAAAAAGCGAAACAATAAGTACAAGGAGGAAGTACACGAGTATTCCATTTGTTATCTGCCGCTTAAAGAAAAAGGGGGCAAACAAACCAATAGAAAAGAGAAAACTCGCTCCGATAAGAAACGGGTTTCTAAGGTAAGAAGAGGAGTATGGATGAAAGGCCGTATTGTACCAATCAGGCATAGCCTGCAGTCTCATAAGATTGATAAAGCTCGTATTTTCGCTCAAGTATCTCGTCCAGCCAACAAGTGACGTGATGCCTCCTGACCGAGAAATAAGCGCATCATACTCAGAAAGAGTAACTGCAAGAAAAGGCAAGATCGTATATGCATTCAATAGCAGATAGAAAAAGCCAAAAACCAGGAAAAAAAGAACGATTGATAAAATGGTTTTGTACTCTCGCGTCATGAGAGCTTGTACAGTGGTGAAGAGGATGAAGGAGAAGAGAATTGCTACCAATCCACCATACAGCGAGAAACCAGCCCATCCTCCCCCGTTGAAGACAGAGAGGATAAGTGCACAAAGAAGGCCGCACAGTATAGCTGTTCTCAGAGAGCGTCGTTGAAGAAGGGGAAGTATTACTGCAAGGATAAGCGGTGTTGCAACCATAAGAGAGAATTTCGTCCGTTCAGCAATCCACCAAGCCTGAAGCGTGTAGAAATTCACCGCGTAGAGAATCGGAAAAAAGTATCGGACAAAAGGACTCCTGACAAAACCGTAGTGCTCAAGTCGTGTAGCGAGAATAAAGGGAGATGCCAAGAGGAGAAAAAACCACAAGCTAAAGACAATCTTCTGACTAGCCTGATGCGAAAACCCAAGAAACTGTGGCAGAACATCGATAATATGGATAATCAGACTTCCCTGTATGGCTGATTGATCACTCCCAAAACCGATAATCCATGACCATGAATGCATGCGATCGTAAAGAAACGGCAAGGGTGAAAGAGGGTAGACGTTATCATACCCAAGGAGAATTGTTTTTCCTGGAAACCAGAGTAGAGGGATAAGAGATAGAAGAAAAACGAAAACGGTAAGGATTTTTGTTGATCTACTCATACATGAGTTTTTTCTCCGACAACTCCCCTGCAGCTCTCTCAAAAATATCTCTGGCATCTTCTTTCTCTGACCACGAAACTACTTCTTTCATCCCTTCCTCAAACGATACGTGCGGCTTCCAACCCAGAATCTTTTCTGCTTTCGACGCGTCTGCAAAACAATGCCTGATATCTCCCTTTCTTCCGTCATTGGTGATTGACGGAGTAATGTCTTTCTTCAACAGTTTCGCAAGCGTCGTTGCTATGGTTTTTACGCTGGTAGGTTTTCCACTACCGATATTGAAAACTGAATAATCAGCGTCAGCATTCTCCATCGCGAGCAGCAACGCATTAACAACATCATGCACCGACACAAAATCTCTCGTTTGTCCACCATCCTCAAAAACTATCGGTTGCCTGTTGTTTTTTAACCTGCTGATAAATATTGCCGCGACACCGGTGTATGGATTTGAAAGACTCTGACGGGGACCATACACATTAAAAAGCCGAAGTGATACAACAGGAATCCTGTACATTTTTCCGATAAAAAGCAGTAACTGTTCCTGAACGTGTTTGCCGATTGAATAAATTCCATTATCCTGAAGCTCTGCACTTTCCGGGGTTGGTATCGGAGTCAGAATCTCCTTACAAGTCGGGCATAAAAGCTCCCACTGTTTTGTTATCATCTGAGAATCTGGACGCATTCTTATTTTTTGTTTCCCGTGTTTTGAGCATGAATACATTCCCTCGCCGTAACTTGTCATCGAAGATGTCATAATAATTTTTTTCACCTTGGTTTTCTCATTCACGATGATATCAAGAAGATTTGCCATCCCGCCGATGTTTGTATCAACGTAGTCTTTTATCTGGTAATTTGCCTGCCCGACACCAACCCGCGCAGCGAGATGAAAAACGATATCGGCATCTAGTACAGCTCTTTTAAGACTATCGTAGCTTCGCACGTCTCCTCTAACGAGAGTTGCTTTCTTATTGATATATGGGGGTTTTTTTCCGTGGTGCACTTGCTTCTCTAGATTATCAAAGATGCTTACATTGTATCCTTTTTCGATAAGCGCATCGGTAAGAAATGATCCAATGAACCCTGCTCCTCCTGTAATGAGTACTCTCTGTTTTATGAGAAATGTCCTCCTTTGCAAAGATCGCTTAAAATAGCATCACCGTCGTATTTGTAATTCCATTCAGGATAATGTGCTTGAAATTTGGAAACGTCTGAGATATACCAAATATGGTCCCCGCTTCTATTTTCTTTGGCATATTCCACTACTGCTTTTTTCTTAAGAATCTCTTGTACTTTCTCAAGTGCTTCAAGAATTGAGATATTAGAATACCTTGATCCACCGATGTTATAAACTTCACCACGACGAGGTTTTTTGTAAGTCTGGTAAAACGCATTTACTAAATCGAAGGAATGTATATTGTCTCGAACCTGTTTTCCCTTGTAACCCATGATCGTGTATTTTCGCCCTGTTGCGATACATTTCACTAAATACGCAAGAAATCCGTGAAGCTTCGCTCCAGAATGCGCAGGGCCTGTTAGGCACCCACCACGAAAAATAACTGTCTTTAGGCCAAAATATCTTCCATACTCTTGCACCATAACATCTGCTGCGACTTTGGACGCACCAAAAACACTATGCTTTGATTGATCAATACTCATCGATTCGTCAATGCCTTTGTAATATGTGTGATTTTTTGGAAGCTCAAATCTCGTTTTTCCTTCAATAAGCGGGAGGTTGTTTGGGGTATCACCATACACTTTGTTCGTTGATGTGAAAATAAAGACCCCTTCTGGTGAATGCTTCCTGAAATTCTCAAGGAGAATCAGTGTCCCAGTCGCGTTAATACTAAAATCTGTCAAAGGCTCTTTCGCTGCCCAATCATGGGAAGGTTGTGCCGCGGTATGAATCACTAAATCAAATCTATGCTCTTTGAAAACCTTCTCAATTGCGTCTTCGTTTCTAATATCTGCAGTGATGTGGTGGTAATTGTTGTACTCTTTCTTGAGTCGATCCCTATTCCAAGAAGTACTTGCCTCTTTTCCAAAGAAATACGAACGCATATCGTTATCAATCCCAAAAACCTCAAATCCTTTACTACAGAAAAACTTCACAGATTCTGAACCGATCAGTCCTGCTGAACCAGTTACAAGAAGCTTTTTTGTCATATTTGTCAGTCCATTTCCTTCGAAATAATGTAAAATATTATAACAATGTTTGAAAGGATTTGCATCGCGACTTTCTCCGTCTATCAAAACAATAAGAGAACTGCAATAAATGGGATGGTCGAGCCACTGCTATCTTTTTTTCTTCCGCAAACGACTGAACTTGACCTAGTTGACGGACCACATCCCGGAAGCAGCACGACGGTGACAAAATTTGAGAAACATCAGGACGGAATATTTTCCTCCGGAGAGTCATTTGTGGCAAAAATGATGTCGCCACTGCTCACGCCGCAGAATCAAAATGGCACACAGGTTTTTTTCAAATTGCGAGACTTCTTAAGCGTCTTCGAGCTGATAGTCCGGAGGAGAAAAAAATACGACGTTTTCATCGGGCTCGAATCAGTTTTCACCCTTGCTGGTATCATCCTCAAGAAGCTTGGAATGATTACAACGGTGATATACTATGTTTCCGACTACTCCCCGAAACGATATCCTGTAAAGCGACTGAACGATATTTATCTTTGGCTTGACAGGTTTTGCTGCTACAACGCAGATTACATCTGGGACGTGTCTCCTGCAATAATGCCTGCGAGAATTGAAAGTGGCATTGATAAACCGCGTGTCAAACCATGCATTCTCGTTCCAAATGCACTATTCCCAAATCAGATAACCCATCTCCCATCGAATAAGCTAATAAAAAATTCCGTTGTGTTTGCAGGTACATTCGGCTTCGAAAATGGCACAAAACTTGCAATAGACGCATTTTCGTATGTCGCGAAAGATAATTCTGAGGCTACACTTCATTTTTTCGGCGGGAGTAAGCAGCTTGAGGAGGAATTAAGAAAGATTGTTCTCAGCTTGCATCTCGAAAAGAACGTATTCTTTCATGGCTTTGTAGCTGATGCAGTACAGCTTTCAAAAAAAATAAACAAGTATATGATAGGCATTGCCCCATACGTCGCAATGCCTGGCTCAGCAAGATGGTATGCTGATGCCACAAAGATCCGATTGTATTTAGGCGCTGGTCTCCCGATAGTCACAACGCACGTTCCGCCGCTTGGGAAAGAGATACGTGAAAAGGGTGCTGGTATCGTGGTGCAAGATAAACCAAAAGAACTCGCGAACGCGATTACCTCACTCCTCGCTGATAAAGAGCAGTACAATCGCATGCGAAAAGCTGCACTTGCCTATGCACTAAATAATACCTGGGAGGAAACGTATGCTCACGCACTCTCCTTTATGTATAAAAAGGGCAAATGAAAATCTCCGATCTTATTTGCTTGCCGCGAGGCGCTGCAGTGCTTCGTAGGTATCCTCCTTCATAACAGGCGTATTCATATCTCTTCCGAAATATATGCCGACGATTTTGTAATACCTTCGTGGCTTTTGCTGCAAAAAGTACTTAGCTTCATCAGGCGTCGTGACAACGCGGAAGTTCTCTTGAGGAATACCGTACTGAATAGCAAAAGCAGCTTCATAACCATAATATCCAGCAGTAAAGATATTCTGTCCACGGTAGATCTTGTCCTCCTCAGTGCCTGTTATTACATAGAGGATCGTACCCTTGTGAATGACAGGAAGTACTTTTTGCAACTCCTGAAAAAATGCCCATGCATAGGTACTTCTCTCAACATCATATCTTCGAAGATACAAAAGGCTTGCAAGAAAATTGATAACAATAAGTGATACAAAAAAGCAGGTGATAACTATCCTATGCGTTTTCTTTTGCGAGAATAGCCTCAGCAACAAGATGAAGAGACAAACAACAAAGAGTGCATAAGCAGGAGTAGAAAAGAGTACATGTCTTGCAGTCACCTGAGTGATGCCAGGAGTTGCAATAACGTAGTAAAGCAAAATATTCACGTACATCCAAATGAGCGAGAATACCAACAATTTTGCAAAATATATTCCCTTTCTTGCCATCACTACACTAAAAATGACAATTGTAAATAAAAGGAATAATCCTACCCCTTCAAACCTAGTATGATAGATTGACCCCATATGCGGTAACCATTTCTCAGAGAAGAGGACTGGGATACCTCCGAGCATCAGATTGCTTAAACTCACAAATGGAAATAGCAACGTTTGCAGATCAAACACTGACTGTATTTTGTGTACCAAATCACTCGTCGTATATGCTCCCCCACTTCCATAGAGCATTGGCGCATATCCTATATAGTACAAAAATGTAAACAAGAAAAAAGGAAAAATATAGGTGAAACTTCTGCTCAAAGCACGCATTGATAGTTTCTTGTCGCTTATGAGAAATATTTCAAATGCTGTTATGACAAAAATGAAAAGAAATGCTCGAAATGGAATTACGATAAGTGAAAACCCAAAAAGTGCGATTGCGAGAGTGAAATGTAACTTCTTTTTTATTTTACGGTAGTTTCCATAAAACCAAAGGATGAGCAAAAGCAAGATCAAGGCAAAATAATTAAGCGAAAATGTTATCGCGCTACTGTTGCTTCCAATTCCCAGAGGACTTGTCGCAAAGACGACTGTTGCAAGAAAAGGAAGAAGCGAATGACCTCCAAAGAGAGATCTACAAAAGAGAAAAAAAACACTGATAGAAAGCAAGAAAAAGAATAAGCCGTACAAAAAATAGCCAATAGGGTTTAATTGAAAGACGTCATACACACCTTGAAAAAATGGCACGATGGTATGATATGGATATGTATGTGGCGTGAGGAGAATGTGCAGATTATAAAGGAGAGAAAAATCATCATTGAAAAAATATGACTTCAGTATCTGAATCATTGTTATACATCCTACGGTCAACGTAAGGACTATTTGCAAAACTGTTGATCTTCTGAGCTTCTCTTTTTTGTTTGAGAGTTCCTCCTCCCACCTGTCTTTGTGCAAGCGATAGAAAAATGTCACCATCTCCCTAAGTGTTTTTAGAATCATCAGAGGGTTACTACCCTTTGCTTTTCCACCGCTTCTTGGCAAAAATGTGAAAGGAATTTCGACAAATTTGTACCCTTTTTTGTATGCTTTATATACAACTTCTGGCTCAATCATCGCGCTTCGATCATGAGAATCAATGTTCAGCGCATCAAGGATACTTTTCTTCCAAAGAATAACTGTTGAGAGTTTCTTAAATGGCAGCCCGAGAACATACCGACAGTAGACGTGAAAGAGAAACGAATTTATTTTTCTATAGGGCGACATGGGATTTTTGATGCGATACCCGATCGCAATATCACATCCTTTGCGTATCACGTGAAGAAACTCTGGAAGTTCCCTAAAATCCACCTGCCCATCCCCTGGTGCCAAATAAATCAATTCTTTGCTCGCATTCCTATAACAGCTACGAATCGCTCCAGTAAATCCTTTATTTTTTTTGTGATGTAAGACAGTAATACGCTTATTTTTTGCAGCAATATTGTCAGCAATTTTCCCCGTATTGTCAGTAGACCCATCATCAACGAGCAGTATTTCGTAGTCTTTTGTGAGCTTTTCCAAAGCTTTGATTGCCAGCAAGACAGTGGCTCTCAATGCCTCTTCCTCGTTATAAACAGGGATGGCAATTGTTATTGAATATACTTTTTTGACCATCAGGATAATTTCGTTTTTATTGAAGTAAGGAAGCTTTCGGGAGAAAAGTACTTTCCTTCAACCTCAATCTGCTCTATACGGATAGTACCCTCTCCCGTAAGAATGTCTACCGATCCCTTTACGTGTCCGATAATTTTCCCTGGAATCCTTCCTACATATATTGGCGCATCTAAAGGAAGGGAAGCTTTTTGAAATATGACTTTCACCCCTTTATAGTAACTAAATGCTCCAGGATACGGGTGCGATTGCCCCCGTATGAAATTATAGATTCTCCGGTTGTCCCAAGCCCAATCTATATGACCATCCTCCGGAGTTCTAGGGACAGTATATGTCGCAAGCCTATGGTTTTGTTTTTTTCGTTTCACCGTCCCTGTCATAATCGCTGAAAGGTTATTTCTAAGAAGAGAAAGAGAAATCCTTTTTGTTTTCTGATACAACTGCCATGCTGTCATATCGCTCTCAATTACTATTTTTCTTTGGGAAATAATGTCTCCAGAATCCATACCTCCATCAATATAAAAAAGAGTCACTCCAGTCTCTTTCTCACCATTTATGATGCACCAATTCACCGGAGCAAACCCACGGTATAATGGAAGGAGTGATTCATGGACAGCAACAGTGCCACGGGAAGGAATGTCAAGAATTTTTTGAGGAATTATCGTTCTCCACCCCATAACGATTATAAGATCTGGAGAAAGTTTTTTGATACGCTCGATACTTTCGCTATTGTCGACCGTTTTTGAGACTATAAATGGTATACCTCGCTGCCTTAAAAGGTCACTAATTTTTTCTGAAAATCGCTTCTTCTCATGCTGATCCTCCTTCATGCAGAAGACAAAAATAGGAACATATTTTTCTGAGAGAAGAATCTGCAAGCATTCATATCCCTTTTCTCCTCCTCCAATAAATATACATCTACTCTGTCGATCAGGCGCTTTTTTTTGCATAGAAAAGTAACTTCTCAATCACATAATCCTGTTCATGCTTTGTGAGCTGAGGAAATATGGGCAAGGCGAGTGTTTGCACCGCTGCTTTTTCAGTCTCAGGAAGAACGACAGGGAACTGCCTCCCCCTGTATGCCTCTTGCTGATGCACCGCTAGATTCCCCCTTCTCGTTGCAATCCCATCGACCAACAGTCTCCGCATGACTTCGTCTCTGTTCCCTTTTGTAAGTCGTATGATATATGATTGCCAGTTTGGCTGCACATCGCTTGGAACATACGGGGGAATTATTTCAGTCGAGTCACGAAAGGCTCGTGTATACTTCTCTGCAATCGCAGCACGTTTCTTGAGGAGAAAACCTATCTTCTCCATCTGTGCATTTCCTATACCGGCTTGCACATCAGACATCCGGAAATTGAAACCTATCTCTGTGTATGATTCATTAATCGGTACACTGGCATGATGGCGTACAAGGTCTGACACCGACATGCCATGATGACGGAGAATTTTTGCCTTCTGAGCAAAGCTTTTTTTATTGGTTACTATCATGCCTCCTTCTCCGGTTGTGATCACCTTTCGAGGATGAAAACTCAAACAGGTTATGTCAGTAATTCCACCGACACGTTTTCCTTTATACAAACTACCAAGTGCACACGCGGCATCACTTATGTGATAGATACAATTCGCCTCTGCAATTCGGCGTATCAGGTCATAATCGCATGGTAATCCGAACTGGTCTACAGAAAGAATTGCCTTCGTTTTCTTCGTAATTTTTTTTGCAATTTTGCTGACATCAATATTGTAGGTAGAAGGATCGATATCGACGAATACAGGATTCGCGCCTACGTGCATGATCACATTAGTCGAAGCAATAAAAGTGAACGATGGCGTAATAACTTCATCCCCAGGCCCGATACCAAGCAGATAGAGGGAAAGAAATAATGCTGTTGTCGCAGACGTTGTCGCAACAGCATATTTTGCATCCGTATATCTCCCAACTACTTCTTCAAAAGCCGCTACTGCAGGTCCCTGCGTGACCCAACCTGAACGCAGTACCTCCCTGACACGACTTTCCTCTGATGAAGAGAAGTATGGTTTTGCCAGTGGAACAGTGAGTCGTTTACCAATTCTTTTTTTCATAATACACAAGTGCTGCTCTCGGATCAGGGTTGGATCTGATAAGCCAATCAATATACTGACGAAGCCCATCATCAAGTGAAACTTTTGCCTGAAAACCCAATTCTTTTTTTGCTTTTTTTGTATCAGCAAAAAGCCGCTTCACATCACCCGGCCTTTCATCAAGATAGCGAAGAGGAAGGTTCTTTTTCATGACAGAAAGAATCTTTTGAGCAAGCATGGTAATTGAAACTTCCCTGCCACGTGCAATATTATACACCTCACCATTTTTTCCTTTTTCCGACACACTGATAATACCTTCTACTGTATCCGACACAAATGTGAAGTCTCTCGTCTGTTCTCCATCACCGAAAATATGTAACGGCAAATTATTGCGAGTCCTGACAACAAATCGGGGGATAACTTCGCCATATATTCCTTCAAAATGCTCGTTATATCCGTACGTATTGAATGGCCGAGCAATCACAACGTTAAGACCATATGTCCGAAGATAGGAAAGGCTGTAGTACTCACCTGCTAATTTACTCGCAGCATACATAGTCATCGGATTTTTGGGGTGGGTTTCGCTCATAGGAGCAGTACGTGCTGTTCCATAAATTTCAGAAGACGAACAGTAAAGTACTTTGTGTACACGATTGATTCGTGAGGCTTCCAAGACAGACAACGTACCTTCTGTGTTTACTGAATGCACAAGATACGGATCATGAATTGACTTCCTCACACACTGTGTCGCAAGATGAAAAACAATCTCCGAATTTTTTAAAAGATGTTGCATTGCCCGAGCATCCCTAATATCTCGCACAGTAATCCTCAGACGCTTATTCTGTTTAGGCAAGTTTGCTTTCTTACCGACAGAAAAATCGTCGATGACATGCACGCTCCATCCTGAATTGAGGAGCGTTTTTACGAGATTGCTTCCTATGAAACCCCCTCCTCCTGTAACGACAGCTTTTCTCATCAAATTCTGCTTGTGTGATCTACACAGGCTATTGTATCATTACGCAAATCAAACTACAGGCAGAATTGTCCTTACCTGCCCAGTCGCCAAGGAATGCCCTTACTCCAGCTTCCCACAGTAGATAAGTTGATATACAGGAGGATGACTTCGAAGATAGCTGCGCATTTTTTTATTCAATCCTTCAAATGCATACGGCATATGTTGTCCTTGAATATGCGGTCTTTTAATAAGCACTTTTTCTGCGCAGCCAATTTCTTTGAGGCCATAATAAGGATAGAGAAGAGATGTATTAACGAAATAGTATGACCCACTTTGTAATCCTGATATCGGAACAATATCTGGCTCTTGTTCTTTCGTTGAGGAAAATGAAGTAATAGAAGTGTTTTCCAATGGAATGGAGGAATAAGCTGACGTCATAAAATTATCAGGATACTCCAATCTGGTAAAAGCAAGATAGCGAGGAAAAAAATTAATAAAAACGGTGAGGACGAGCAGGATACACGCTATTGTTTTATACATTGTCACAGAATGCGTCTGTAGGCGCTTTATAGTCTCGAAAAAAAACGTGCTCAAAACAACACAGGACAAAACAATATTCATGAAATAAAACGGACGAAGCGTTCTTCCATATAAAACCATCTTTCGTAAAATAAATGTCATGAGCTCATAAAAGAGGTAATTTACAATAATAAGCCAGAAAAGAAGCAATACAGATTTTCCAAGAGAGTACCTTTTCTTAAGTAATAACACTCCGATTATGATTACTCCAGAGAACCCCAACACTATTCCAAGGACACCATCGTTCGCGAAGATATATTCTGTATAGAAAAGTACAGCTGGCATAAAATCCCCTTGTGTAACTGTACTTGAAAGTGATAGTGCACTTTTGAGATAAGAGGTATTCGCAAACATTTGAGAAACAATTTCTAAAAACAAAAGCACCGAAGCAAAACCAATAACATACGTAAGCAAACGTTTTTTTCTCTGCTGCTTTGGTGTAACAAAGAAAAAAAAGAGAAATGTTGGGATGATCGAGAAATAGATTCCAGGATAGATCGTGAGAGCTAAACCGAGAAGAATTCCAGCTAGCAGATACGTGCGCCGAAGCAACAAGTATATTGAGAGTAAAAAAAAGAAAAAGCTTCCATCGTATGGCAGAGCATGCCTGAGGTACGTAACAAACGATAGCGAGCTAAGACAAAACAACAACGATACCAACCCTATAACTGGAGAGAATACTTTTCGAAGAATGAGGAAAAGAACAAAGCTGCTCAAAAGAGAAATAATAATATTGCCATATTGAACATAACTTTTCTCTCCTGTTAGCTCAACAAGGTATGCAAAAATACCATACACCAGACCATATCCTGGCCGGGCGACAAGGGTAAAAATTGACTCTACGAATGGAATAACACTTCCTGACTGGAGAGAATTTTTTACACCGTCCTGGAGAAAATGAAACAAACCCTCGTCAGGGAAAAAGTACAGCGCACCTTGGTTAATTAAGAGAAGACGTGAATAAACTGAGACTATTAGAAGAGATAGCAGTGCCAACAACTCAAATCGGTTTCTTCTGATAGATTGCAAAACGTGCAAAGCACCTTTCTCAACCACTGACACTTTCTTTCTGGGCATAACGTAATAATAATACCATGACTGTTGCTTCAAGAAACAAAGAATACGTTAGTTTCAAAAGTAAATCTATAAAGAAAAATTCAGATAACTTTGATAGAATAGTCCTCATGTCAAAGAGGATTCTTATTGCAGGGGGATCAGGATTTATCGGATCGCACCTTTCAACAGCGCTCCTTGCGCAAGGAAACTATATTCTTTGTCTGGATAATCTCAAAACTGGACAGAGAAGAAATATAAAAACGCTCGTATCTGACAAGTTTCAATTTATCCGTGGAGATATCTGCTCCAAACACCTTATGATAAAACTCAAACAGCAACCCATCGATGAGATTTATCATCTGGCGTCACCAGCGAGTGTTACGTATGTTACAGAACATCCCATTGAAACAGCACTTGTTAACAGTCAAGGTACGTATCACTTACTGGAATTAGCGAGAGAGAAAAACGCAAGGATTCTCTTTACATCCAGCTCTGAAGCATATGGCGACCCTCAAGAGCATCCGCAAAAAGAAAGTTACTGGGGTAATGTGAATCCAGTCGGTGTTCGATCAGGATATGATGAAGGCAAACGATTCTCAGAAGCATTATCCATGGCATACTATCGGGAATTTGGATTACGAGTAAGCATTGTCAGAATATTTAATACGTACGGACCAAATGCGAGTCTTGATGATACCAGAGTAATCCCTCGGTTCATCAACCAGGCATTACGCAACGAACCACTCACTGTCCATGGAGATGGTCGACAGACACGATCCTTTTGCTATGTAAGCGATATGGTATCAGGATTGATAAAAGCTATGGACCAAACCGATCCCGGACCACTAAACCTTGGTAATCCAGATGAATATAAAATACTCGATGTTGCAAAAAAAATCATTTCCCTAACAAATTCTAAATCCAAAATAGTTTTTACGACTCGTCTGGCAAATGATCCGTATGTCCGTCGGCCAGATATTTCCCAAGCAAGAAAAAAACTAGGTTGGACTCCAACAGTATCGTTCGAAAGGGGTCTTATGAATACAATTCAATACTTTCGAGGACTTTTATAAAAAAAGTGTAAGGTGAGAAATTATCAAAAACTCCTCAATAAAATCGAAAAAAAGCAAGTAAAGATAGCAATCATCGGTTTAGGATACGTCGGTCTTCCGCTCGCGATCTTCTTCGCTAAGAGAGGGTTTACAGTTCGTGGTTATACGAGTACGAAGACTACAGCGTCTCTCATTAATCAAGGATCATGCAACGTAACTGGCTATGAGACCAGATTGAAAAAAATTCTTCAAGAAAAAAACTTTACGGCGAACGCTCTTTCGGATACTACACTTGATGACAATGACGTCTACATTATTTGTGTGCCTACCCCACTCAAAAAAAATAATAAACCCGACTTATCAATCTTACAGACAGTTGCAAAAAGACTCTCTCGTATGCATCCTGCTAATAGGCTCATTATTAACGAATCAACAGTGGCCCCAATGACTACAAAAGAGTTGTTGGGATCTCTTGCTTGTGATTCTTTTCTTGTATGCTCTCCAGAACGAATAGATCCTGGATCGAATATGACCGCTGAGAACATTCCAAAAGTTATCGGTGGAATAGACACTGAGAGCCTCGAACTTGGAGTGACGCTCTATAAACAAATTCTCAAAAAACCAATGATCACGGTCAACGACATGGAAACCGCAGAGCTATCGAAGATGCTGGAAAATACCTACCGAGCCGTGAATATCGCGCTCATAAATGAGTTCGCCAAATTAGCAGATAATCTCGGCATAGATATTCTCGAGGCCATCAATGCTGCAAAAACAAAATGGAGCTTTCAAGCCCATTTCCCTAGCATTGGTGTTGGTGGACATTGTATAAAAGTTGATCCTTATTACATCCTCGAGCTTGCAAATAAAAAACAAATACCTATGAAGGTAGTAACGGATGGATTAGTGGAAAATGAAAGTATGCCAACATACGTTTTGGAAAAAGTAAAGAAGTATTACAAAAGGGGTATGCACGTACTAGTCTATGGTATCACCTATAAAAAAAATGTCGCTGATTTACGAGAAAGTCCTGTAATCAGCTTCTGCAATTTACTCAGACAACATATGATTGATTTTTCCGTCTACGATCCCATTGTCGATGCAAAAAAAATTGAACAGATGGGCTTTACCATTGGGAGACGTAAGCAAGCTGATATTTTTATTGTTGGAACAGATCATAAAACTATAGCTCGCGATTATAAGCATATAGTGAGTAAAGACACAGTTGTAATAGACGGAAGAAATTATTTTCAGAGCAAGGTAGGAAAAAAAGTAATTGGTATTGGAAGAAAAATAGAATAGTTATCAATCTGTACTTTCTGCCCAGTTGTACAAACGAAAAAGCCGTATACTGTTTCAGGTAATAAAAAATGGGTAGGAAAAAAAATTGAAGTTAACAATTATTATCCCAGTTTACAACGAAGAACAAACCATTGAGGACCTCTTCAAAAAAGTTTGGAATGTTAGCATACCAAACGTCGAAAAAGAAATCATCATTGTTGACGATGGATCAACGGATAGCAGTACAAATTTGATCAAGAAACTTCAAAGTCAGTATTCTGGCGTAAAAGTGTACGTGTCCGCAATTAATTTAGGCAAGGGAGCAGCAATTCGTTTAGGATTAACAATCGCAAGTGGTGATATTATCCTTATCCAAGATGCAGATCTGGAACTTGAGCCTAAAGAATATCGTAAGCTTATTGCGCCAATTACTCAAGGCAAATCTAGAGTGATGTATGGGTCGAGATTTTCAAAAATGTCTGCGAATATTCCATTCAAGACAATTTTAGCGAACAAGTTTCTTACAGGACTAACAAATCTTCTCTATAGAAGCCACCTGACTGATATGGAGACTGCGTATAAAGTCTTTACAGCAGATGTTATCAATGAACTCTACCTACGCTGTGTTGAGTTCGACTTTGAACCTGAAGTCACTGCGAAAATTTTGCAGCTAGGATACAGTATACATGAGATTCCGATACGCTACAAACCCAGACGACATGACGAAGGAAAGAAAATATCTTTTTATGATGGAATAGAAGCAGTCTACCAACTCGTCAAAAATTGGTTTTTTCCACGCCCAACTCGTTTTAGACAGTGGTCACTTCTCGATAGAAAGTCAAAAACGCTCACGTTTCCATTTAGAATACTCTGTAAACAAGAATGGCTAAAAAAAATGCGGTTCACGACACTGGAAGATGAAAGAATACACTATGTCCTTCCTCATGTTCGTGGGATGTTACTTGATATTGGATGTGGAGAAAATAATTTGGTCAAAAAATGGGGTAATGGAATAGGTGTAGACACCTATCCATGGGATGGGGTTGATTACGTTTGCGATACCACAAAGCTTCCATTCCAGAACGCGAAATTTGACACCGTGAGTTTTTTGGCATCGCTCAATCATATCCCAAAGCGCCTACTTGTCCTTAAAGAAGTAGCAAGAGTCCTAAAGCCGAATGGAAAAATAATCATCACGATGATCAATGAACGAGTTGGCTGGCTTTGCCATAAGATAACTTGGTGGTATAAACATCAACATGAGCGAGGGATGGAACGCGGGGGGAGATTTGGCTTGAATGATACATATCTGAAGCGTCTTCTCCATCAAAGCGGATTCGAAATTGTCGCAAAAAAAAAATTCAGCTTTCTTGGATTAAATACTCTATATGTTGCAGTAAAAACTTCACCAAGATAACCTGCAGTAATTTTAGAATGCTCCTAATTATCAATAACATTCGTTTCCAGCACTTTCCGAATCTCGCTTAGGGATAAACCCCGAATAGAAGCTGTATGGATTGTCACATCGACAGGTATTTGGAAGTCTCCTAACTTCACCTCTGTCAACATCGTCCCATCAGATGGGAGAAGAATGTTGTATGTATGCCTCTCCCCATCTGGAATAAGAGAAAGCAGATATGCCTCATTTGTTTGGTACACATCAGAGACGTCACTTGTCCATGATAGCCTTGCAGTAATTGTTCGCCCAATGCTTTGTATGACATCGGCAATTTCGTTTGTTGACGTAACGCAGCAGTACGGACAGTGTGCAATATTTTTCATATCATTTGTATACAGGCTATCACTGTAAGGAGAAGTCCATATTTCTGCAAGGGAAGGTGGTGTACCAAGCATTGTGTTAAGAATTTCTAATTTGATAAATGAAAAGGATGTATTAGGAAGAGGAAACGAGATAATTTCATAATCATTGAGAGTTCTTGAGAACTGTTTTTCTTGCATGTTCCTCCAAGATTTTCCATCTGCTGATTGGGAAATGCCTATTCTTTTTGGTGAAAAACGCTGCTGTGAACCCATGATAAATAGCTGTCTTTGAATTGTCGGTTCTTTAAACGATAAAACAATCTCTTCACGATGCTCACTCGCCCAATGCATCGGGTCTGAAGCCCAACTATTGGAGGTTTGATCGACAAGATTACTCGTTTGCGAATGGCTAAGCTCGGAGGAAGCAGAAACAGCCGTAAGTCTACTCGCAAAGGACCGACTTGCAGAAAATATCCGAAGTATTGACGGACGATAACGACAGGCATCTTCCAAAAAAGGAGAATGTTGTGATTCTTGGAGAAAGCGTTGCGTAGTTGGAAGTTCACTTGGAGTAACAGTCAACGAAAGCCTTAATTCGCTTGGGGAAAGAGAAAACTGTTGCACTGGGATAACGATACTTGGAGTTGTGATCACAATGAAATCATCGACAACTTTTTGCGTGCTTGCCTGAGGATATCCAAACGTCACCTTTCTTCCATCGCTCAGACCAACTCCCTCCATCTCTCTAGGAGTTGAAGCTTGCAAAAGATTACCTCGAAGCTTTTGAGAGTAATCTTTTACCTGACCATCTTTCTGTATACGAACAGCAACGACTCGCTTAAGATCTTGGTCGTTTTTAAGAAGCGGCAGCAATTCAGAAAACGTACTAACGACTTTTGGCTTCTCCGGTAATTTGTAGAAAATTGCAACAGCTGAATCAAAATAGGACGTTGTGAAGGCACGAAGCAGTGTTGGATTTGGATCAACTGCCACAAGAAAAATTGGATTTTGAGGAATTGATGGAATTTCTTTTTTCAATGACGCATACATTGCTCTTGTGGGAGTGGTCGTGTTTTTTCGAATAAAAAAAAGTAATGAATTTATATAGATACTATTGGCAAAAACGATGATTAAGACGAGGAGTGCATATAGTTGCCTCTTTTTCTGGGTAAGAAGCGCGAGGAGTGATCCTATGATGAGTGCTGTTCCGACAGTACTTGTTGTAAAATATCGTGAGTCAGAGCCTGAGTATCCTAAGTCTGGACTGTGTAAAAAATAAGACAGAAACTGCCCAAGTACCCAAACAACTCCAAATAACAATACTCTCGAATAAGAAGGATCAGATCGCCACCTTGCAAAGACGAGAGTCATAAAAAATATCAGGAGTAAACCGCCCATTAGCCCGAGAAAACTATCGATACTTGCAATCCTCCATTGCAGTTGCTGTAGTGAAGCCCACTGAATAAACAAAAAAATTACCACGGCGCCTAACGTAGCGACAATAAACACTCGCCTGCGAGTTCGTAGAAAATAGAGCATACCAACAAACACGATACAAAGAACAATTTCGGCAAAAAAATCTCCTTTTATCTTTACGAGGTGGGCATGGACGAACAATGAGAACGATGAGGAAATAATCATGTTACTAAAACTTGCTAGTAAACTAATGAGATTCGCCAAACCCCCTTCATGTCCGAATGTTGAAATGACTCCTCCGAAAAGGCCGAGAATGCGATCCTGGATGCTCATCGAAGGCGCATTGGACATAGGCGAACCGGAGAGACGAAGGTAGTAAAAGACAATATGAATTGCGAAAAACGGGAATAGTATCATCAGTGCATTTCTTGTTTGGAGTCGATGCTTCTTCAGCTTTGATTGGAAGAGGAATAACAGAGCAGTGACAAGAAAAATAATGCCAAACACCCTCAGATAAACTAATTCAATAGTGATTGCATAGATAAGTACGGTCGCGAAATAAAATCGATACTTATACGTCTGTAAAAAAAACGTAAACACGATAAGCGTGAGGCAAAGACCAATTATTGCAAGAGACATCTGATAGGAATTAGAGAGGTGAGTCCATGAATAAAGACCGATATAGCAAATTGTGCCAAAAATACATGCTGTCACAAACGCAAATGATTTATTTTTTGTCAAACGCAAAACCAGAAAGAATAGACTTGCTGCAGCCAGAAAATACAAAAAAATACCTATTGCAAAGTAAAGCGGGAGACGAAGACCTAGGAAAGGGTGAAGGAAAATAAACGGCGTATGAAGATATTTATACGGACCACGGCCAAATGGACCTGATCCTAAATTCCACAAATTAAGGTCTGGATGGAGAACTTTTAGGAAAAGATCCCAGTCATCAAGCCAATAGTAGAGAAACACGGTCTGCCAAAGACACGCAAGAACGAGTACAAAGAGGAACAATAACGCATGTGAGACAAAAAAATCTGTGAGCCGATCAGAAAGACCGGATTTCTTTCTTTTCTTTTTCATCCCAATCATTTTCATATCGTGCTGGAATAACTACTGTAAGTGCAGGTTGAAGCTCCCACGACCTAACGGTCGGGGATTCTCTCCATGCGCTTCGTCGGAGCGAAAAATCCGCCGAAGCGGAAAATGGCTCTGCATCCCCCGATCTTATCCGTCAACTGACGGAGGGATTTTCGCGAAGGCGGATTAAATCAGCCGAAAAGAGTTTTAGTGATAGACAAAGTACTTATAGACTGAAGTTTTAGAAATGTATTTAAAAGCAAAAAGAATAGGAGCGTTAAGTATAGGGTATCTATGAGCTATTTGCATAGGAAATCGCATTATTCTTCGCATCATCATGTCTTTAGGAAGAAGTCCTTGTGAACTGTCATACTTGAGCGGGAGCTTTCCGTGCCTCCAGGTAATTGAGTGTACCTTCGAAAAAGGATTAAATCTGATGATAAATCCAAAATCACGAGCACGAAAACTAAAATCTACATCTTCCTCACCCCAATACCTTGTCTCATCCCAAAGCACCTTCTTCCAAATAGATTTCTTCATAATCGTCAGCTGACCACTCAAATAAATATTGTAATCCCAATCCTCATAGTTCAAACGTGCGATTTTATAGCGTGCCCTGAGAGGGCCTCCATGCGTGAGCCAGTCTCCGGCTTGTACTCCGGTCTCCCTGTCTGTTTGCACGCATCCAAGCATCTCAAACACATTCCCATATTGCTTCATACCTTTAAACCAGTCCTTGTCAAAAACCAGACGGTCATGGATGATGCAAAGGTTTTCGAATGCTGCTTTCTCACATATTAAGTTTTTTTTCTTTGTAATCCATCCTCTCTCAGCACGCTCATTAAATGGAATATAAATAAAATCATCTTCTTTTCTTTCTTTATACTTACCACATACTATTATCTCGTAATGAGGGATCTTTAAAGCGCGAATGGACTCTAAAATTTCTTCCATCCAATCATCGCGCTCACCGTTCGTGATGATGCCAAAGGTCCATTTTTCAATGGAGTCACCCGCAACAAGTTGCGAATGGTTCTTGCGTATGCTCACTGAGCCCTTCTTTTCTTTGACAACATGAGAGGTAATCGTGTAGTTCCCACGGAGTAACCACCACAGTTGCTGTTCAACAAAATCAAACGTGATTCCATCATCCTCTCTGTACTCTATGGTGAGTGCGCCCTGAGGCTTGACAAGGAAAAACCACTCCTTTAGAAGAATTGCGGCGTACTTTCTGAAGAAACCCTTCGTAACACGCACCTCATCAAAGCATTCTATGCCAAGTCGACTTGTCGGATGATAGAGGTTATGTATTTCATTTTTGGATAGAGAAATCGTCAGTACGTTCTTTACTTTTTTTAATTTCATTTTCATACAATAAGAATAATCACGCTTATGAGACCAGACGACTTGTTTGGTCAAAAGCATTTTTGAATACCCGATCCCAATCAAATTGCTTAGCGTATTTTTCCGCGTTGCGTCTATATTGCTCCTGTAATGAAACATGAGAAAAATAATCAAGTATTTTTTTTGCTACTTCCCTCTTATCATATTTCACAACAAAACCACATTCGTTTCTCTCTATCTCTTTTGCAACGTAAGGAACATCTGTCATAAGAACTGGTACGCCTGCACCAAGGTAATTTTTTATTTTTCCTGGGTCAGCGTAGTACGAAAATCTGTCGCTCATCTTATCATAAAGAGCAACAGCAAGGGATGCTTTTGCTATGATATTTTCTACCCGCTTATGGTCATCGATGTATCCCAAAAACGTAACATATTTTGATAGTTTATGCTTTTTCACCAGTCGTTCAAGATTTTTTTTGTAGGGACCTTTCCCAATGAGAATAAATGAGACGTCTGGGATAGTCTGCTTCACATCGACTAACGCTTCGAGAATTAACTGTATCCCCTGCTTTTCCAGCAACGACCCCATGTAGACTATCTCGTGTGCGTGAAATTTACCAACCGGAACTCTCGTAATCCGAGAGTAATGCACGCCGTGGGGGACAACAAGTTGACGAGGAAAGGCACGTTTCCACTTCTCCTCTCGTCCATCGATCATCCGGGGAGAAAGGTTCCATGTAGCTGATGCAAAGAGAGCGGAAATTTTCTCAACAAAATGATACAGCGTATTAACTATACTCGCTTGAAACCGTTTCGGCACGAAGTCAATGACATAGTAAATAACATAGTTGGCAAATCCCATCATTCTCAGCAGTATTCCCGACAATGCATTTAAGTTCCCAATGCCAATAAAAAGCTCATGTCGCCCCATTATTCTCAGTGACCAGTAGAGTGTAAACAAAATATCTTTTCCGTATAGCACGTATTCTGGCATGAAGATATGCGGCGCCTTCCCCTCTTGAGCTTTTGTGCCATACTCGTAGAATTCGTATCTTGAGGGAAGCTTTACGTTTTCTTTAAAAAACAGCAAGGGGTGAGCTATGAATAGCAGCCGCTTCACACCGCGTCTCAGGAGATAATCTCTCAGATCGTATCCAAGCCCCGATGTTGTTGTATGGACGGAAATGACGACGTTTGCTTCCCTCCATCTTCCCTCTGTCCACTTCGATTGCATAAAAAATACAGTTTGACATGACAGATTGTATATAAAAAGTGGGTAAAAATGCAAAAGTTTCTTTTGATTCTCCGTCTCGTAACTATTCACTTCTTTCCGAAACCTATGTCATATCGAGTTCTGCATTGCAGAACGAGATATCTCACTGGAGATTTCTCGTCGAAGACTCGAAATTACAAAATCGTGGCGGTAGCGCTTCGCTCAGAAGTGTAAACTGTTACATACTCCGTCTCTTCTTGCAAGATAAGGGATATCTGGGCTAGAATGGGAAATCATGTCGAACTACTACGATCAGTATTGGAGTAAACAAAGCACACTTGGAGATGGGATTTACAAGTGGCCCACAGTAATACAATACATCCCAAAAAAACCTCGTGTAAAAATTCTTGATTACGGCTGCGGTCCAGGAGTGCTACTTCGGATCATGAAAAAAATAAACTCAACCGCTGAGTATTACGGTGCAGATGTTTCAGGAGCAATTATCAAAAAGAATAAAAGACATATAAAATTTTGTAAATTCTTTACGGTTGAGGATGGGAAGAGATTTCCGTTCCAATCTAACTTTTTTGATTTTATCGTTACGACCGATGCTATTGAGCATGTTTATGATACAGAACTTGCCTTTAAAGAATTCGCTCGCATCCTCAAGCCAGGTGGTAAAATACTCATCACAACCCCTTATCACGGGATGATCAAAAATCTTCTGATTGTCCTTACCAACTTTGAGCTCATATTCGATCCTCTTGGTCCACATATACGCTTTTTTACGAAAAAGTCTCTCAGTGAATCACTGCACCGTGTTCATCTCATACCCATAACATTTGATTATTTCGGAAGATTTTTCCCCTTGTCTCGAGGTTTTCTTGTCCTAGCAAAAAAACAGTAAAAACTTATTCTTTTTTCTTTGTCCTATTTCTCTTCACAACGAGAAAGTTCTCAAGCACGAGGTGAGTTAACCCTGATTTTTCAAAAGTCTCAAGCGCTTCTTTTGGCCCAAGCACTATTGGGTACCCATGAAGATTAAACGATGTATTTAATACCGCTCCAACGCCGGTGAGTTTCTCAAACTCCGATATTACCCGATAGTATGAACTATTTTGCTCTCTTGTCACTATCTGCGGCCGCGTCGTAAAATCAGATTGATGGATAGCTGCTGGGAGGTCATTTTTTCCTTTTTCAGTACAATCAAACGTCATCATCATATACGGACTACGAATATGCTTTGGGTTTTTAATGTAATCGCTTTCCCGTTCCTGTAAAATTGATGCAGCGAAAGGCATCCAGAAGTCTCTATTTTTTATAAGCTCATTAATCCTACGAACAACGAGGTAGTTCCGAGGATCAGCGAGAATCGACCTATTACCAAGGGCTCTTGCACCAAACTCCATTCTTCCTGAAAGACGTGCAACAATATGACCATCTGCAAGTAACTTTGCAACAAATGTGTCGATAGCATCCACTTTTTGAATCGTATATTTCTGATAAGACCGTGTCGCTTTGAGGACTTTTTTTATATCATCATTTGTGAACGATGGGCCCCAATAGATATTCTCTATAGGAGGAATATGCAGTTGCTTTTTGTTCCCGCGATTCCTCTGAAGATACTCGAGATAACTTGACCCAAGAATGCTTG
The DNA here is from genome assembly GCA_016188975.1 of Candidatus Levyibacteriota bacterium. Classification (GTDB taxonomy): domain Bacteria; phylum Patescibacteriota; class Microgenomatia; order Levybacterales; family UBA12049; genus JACPGQ01. The sequence continues at coordinate 23,066 of JACPGQ010000030.1, forward strand.
ACTCATCCCCACAGGAGGGAAGAACAAAGACTTCTTTTACCTCACTCAGCTTCGCGATTTTCTGATTCACTTTTACATTCATGAACACGCCACCACTTAAGATAACTGTCTGCACGCGTGTTCTCATGACAGCATATTGAATCCACTCACATATCCTGCGCTCTAGTAGAAGCTGAAATGCTCCCGCGAGAATATCAAAACGGATACTCTGCATATACGTTCTGAAATAGCGTTTTGCATCAGTCATATTGAGAGTGGTAACAAACGAAAAATTTTTTCTATCAACTTTTACGATATGCTCTATTCTTCTATAGAGTTTCTCAACGTCTTCGCTTTTTGCATAAGCTGCCAAACCCATCACTTTATATTCATGCTCATTAGATTTCATCCCCAAAAACTCGGTTAAGTACGCGTAGAGATATCCCAAGGACTGCTCTCTTCTTGTCTTGGAAATCACTTGATATTTCGTACCATTGAATATACTTACTGTTGCACTAAATAAATCTCCTTCCCCATCGGCAGTTACAACAAGAGCTTTTTTTCGATTAAAAGGAGAGGCGTAATAGGCAGCTGCAGCATGAGACAAATGGTGATTATAGGAGTTTATTTTTTTTCTATCTATGTTGAGGTACGATGCTAAAAAGCTCCTCTCTTTTTCGTCTGACAGTCTTCCGATAGTCTTTGTCCCAAGGTCATAAAAGAATACGCCAACTGGCAGAAGCTGTGGAACTCTTAATACTAGATAACCCCATATATTCCTTATCAAGGAAAGCGGGATATTGAAAAGAAGCAGCAGTGAGATAAGGATGTTTTTTTTATTGCCACCTAATTTACTGTAATGGATTGGGACTGCATATGAATGTGAGAGCGTTACAGA
>JACPGQ010000029.1 GCA_016188975.1 Candidatus Levyibacteriota bacterium
AATAAAAGAACTAATAAATATTTCGTATGCCCAGGGGCTTTCTCCGGAGGTAAGCGAAGCCCTAAAAGAATATGAGCCCTCTCAACCCACACAAAAAACTATCGAAGATTTAGGCAGCGTTATTAAGGAAGCGCCGATTGCGAAAATTGTCTCAACAATTCTTGAGTTTGCAGCCAATAGTCGTGCATCAGATGTTCACATAGAGCCTCTTGAGGATCGTGTACGAGTGAGATACAGGATTGATGGCATTCTTTATGACAAGCTGAGTCTTCCGAAGTCAGTAAAAGATGCTCTTCTTACGCGCATTAAAATCCTCTCTGACATGAAAATTGATGAACATCGTATCCCTCAAGACGGCAGGTTTAACTTTAAATCAGGAGATAACGAAGTTGACCTTCGTGTCTCGACTATTCCTACTGCTAACGGAGAGAAGATAGTTATTCGCCTGTTGTGGAAATCAGGTGGTATTCCTTCGCTTCAGGAGTTAGGACTGACTGGTACAGCTCTGAAAAATCTGGAAACGAGTATTTTGCGGCCGCATGGTATTATTTTGGTTTGTGGACCAACCGGTTCTGGAAAAACGACGACGCTTTATGCAGTGTTAGCCCGTCTCAACACGACGCGGGTTAATATTAGCTCCCTTGAAGATCCGGTCGAATATCAAATATCCGGAGTAAACCAGGTGCAGATTAATCCAGGGGTGGGTCTTACGTTTGCTTCCGGACTACGTTCATTCCTTCGTCAGGACCCCAACATCATTCTCGTGGGTGAGATTCGTGACGAAGAGACAACTGATCTTGCGTTACAGGCTGCGCTTACAGGTCATTTGGTTTTTTCAACGCTTCATACATCGAGTGCAGCCGGGTCCCTTCCCCGTCTTTTAGACCTTGGTGCCGAACGGTTTCTGCTCGCATCAACGATTACTGCTATCGTTGGGCAGCGTATTGTTCGAAAAATCTGTCCGACATGCAAGGAGTCATACATTCCGCCTCCACGTATTATCGATGAAATTAAGGCGATTCTTGGAAAACTTTTTCCCTCGTTAAACCAGCCTATTAAATTGTATAGAGGGAGAGGGTGTTCAGATTGCGGTGGATCAGGATATAAAGGAAGAGTAGGAATTTTTGAGGTCCTGCCGGTTTCTGAGAAAATTTCCCACATGATCCTAGAACATCCGGAAACGAGTGCAATTGAGAAAGAAGCAATAGCAGAAGGAATGATCACCATGAAACAAGACGGTTATTTGAAAGTTCTTCGAGCCGAGACGAGTATTGAAGAAGTCCTGAGGGTAGCGCAGGAATAACAATGGATATACACGAATTACTCGATCTAACAGTCAGAAACAAAGCATCAGACCTGCATCTTCTCGTAGGTGTGCCTCCTGCTATTCGCATCGATGGAGCGCTTCACTACCTTGCTGAAAAAGGAAAAGTGAGTAAGGAGATTCTTGAGCAGATGGTTTTTTCCATCATTACTCCTGAGCAAAAAGAACTCCTCATCACAAATAAAGAGCTTGATTTTTCAATCGGTTTTGGTGGTGGAGAGTACGGTGATATTGGCCGCCTTCGTATCAACGCATATTTTCAGCGTGGCTATCTCTCGGCTGCATTCCGGTTTTTGCCCCGTGCTATTAAGACAATTGAGGAGTTGAATCTTCCCCAAATTCTCCACCGTTTTGCCAAGATGAGACAGGGATTTGTCCTCGTGACAGGTCCCACCGGACACGGGAAATCAACGACGCTTGCTGCAATGATCAATGAGATAAATGTGACGAAATCCTATCACATTTTGACAATCGAAGACCCAATCGAGTATATCTACCCAAACGGAAACAGCATTATCTCTCAACGTGAGCTTGGGAACGATACACATTCATGGTCTCTTGCGCTCAAGTCAGCCCTTCGTGAAGACCCGGATGTCGTGTTGGTGGGTGAGATGCGGGATCCAGAAACAATGCAAGCAGCTCTTACTATTGCAGAAACCGGTCATTTAGTTTTTGCAACACTGCATACCAATTCCGCTGCCCAAAGCATAGATCGTGTCGTTGACTCATTTCCGGATCACCAGCGGTCGCAAATCAGAATACAGCTTGCTTCAACACTTCGTGGTATTATTTCACAGCGCCTGCTTCCCCGCCTTGGAGGAGGAAGGGTTCCGGCTGTTGAGGTGCTGTTGGATACCCCGGCCGTGGCAAGTAACATTCGTGAAGGCAAGACGCATCTTATTGATTCTACGATTCAGACCTCAAAAGAGCTGGGAATGATGACTCTTGAGGATTCCTTGTCTCAACTCGTTCTTTCAGGGATTGTTAAATATGACGACGCCCGTGGCTATGCAACTCATGAAGATGAGTTGTTGAGATTGTCCGGACAGACGGGGCAATAAAAAATGAAATACAATTACAAAGCATTCGCGAAAAATGGACAGGTTACTACTGGCTACCTGGAAGCAAAAAGTACCCAAGACGCGGCGATGATTCTTCGTAACCAACAGCTCAGTCCGATAAAAATCAGTGAACAGACTATCAGTCCAATAAATCTTTTCAATAAAAAAGGTTCGTTTTCCAGTAAAGAACTCATTTTTTTTACGAGGCAACTCTCGACCATGATTTCCTCTGGCTTGACGCTGATGCAGGCGCTTCGGATCTTGCGGGATCAGATGTCAAGGCCTTCTGCCAAAGAGCTTGTTGATAAAATAGTCGCGGATATCGAAGGAGGGTCATCTCTCTCAGAAGCGATACAAAAATATCCGACAGTTTTCTCCCAAATCTATGTCTCTTTAGTAAGGGCATCTGAGAGCTCAGGACTTCTGGATAAGATTACGGATCGACTCGCGATAAATCTTGAGAAATCAGCAGCGCTCAAAGCGCAAATTATCTCAGCGCTGACGTATCCCGCAATTATTATTCTTATGATGGTAGGTGTTGTCGGTATTATGGTCCTCTTCGTCATACCCCAAATTAGTAAACTCTACGAGTCACTTACCATCGAGTTACCATGGAGCACGAAATTTCTTTTGGGTGTTTCATATTTTGCTACCAATTTCTGGTTTATCGGTATCGGAATGGTTGTCGGAGCAGTTGTCGGTTTTCGCTATCTCTACAAACGTCCAACGTCCCGTTTTGTCATCGATTCTATGCTGCTTAAGATACCACTTTTTGGCAAGCTGTTTACAGAGACAGTGTTTACGGAGTTTACGCGTACGTTCGCTTTGCTCGTGGGATCTGGAAATGTTGTCGTCGGGTCTATGAAGCAGGCTGGAGATGTTGTTGGTAATATGGTCTACAAAACAGAATTCAATACAGCTGCAGAGCGGGTCGAAAAAGGAGTAACGATCGGTGATGCACTGAGTGCTTCAAGCAGATTTCCTCCCTACCTTGTGCAAATCGTAAAAATCGGTGAGCAGACAGGAAAACTTGACGACAGTTTGATGCGTGCTTCGGAATATTACGAAAAAGAGGTAGAGCAAACTGTAAAAACATTGACGACTGCTATGGAACCTTTGATTATGGTCATTTTGGGTATCGGAGTCGGATTCCTTCTTTTCTCAGTTATCACACCTATTTACAAGATTACATCTTCAATATAGTATTTGTCATTGCGAGGGTCGCTTTTGGCGACCCGTGGCAATCTCCTAAAAACACTTCATTTTTGTTAGATTGCTTCTCGAGGACGAAGTCCGAGACTCGCAATGACCGTCTTAGCATCTCGTAAGTCGCATTGTATGCCTAAAAAAGACATCTTTATTGCTGTTGAAATCGCTTTTGTCTGTCTTGCGGCCTATCTTTCCAATATTGCTCCAACGGTAACGGGAGGCGACGTCGGTGATTTCCTCACAGCAATTTACAACAAAAGTATCCCCCATCCTCCAGGATTTCCTGTGTTTACGCTCTTTGGTATTCTTTTTTCCTATCTCCCTCTCCCCTTCTCCTATGCTTGGAAGGTTGGCTTTCTCTCAAGCGTTTCTATGGCCTTGGTTGTCGTTTTTGTCTACCTGTTGGTAAAGCGCTTGCTACACAATACTATTATGAGTGTGGTTGCAGCCTTTACGCTCGCATTTGTATACCCTTTCTGGCTGTATGCCGAGGTTGCAGAAGTATTTGCCTTCACAGTCCTTTTTGAAATGCTTCTTCTCTATCTCGGAGTGCTGTATTTCCAAGAGAAGAAAACGAAGGTACTCTATGCGCTATCGTTTGTCCTCGGACTCTCCCTCTCTGCGCATCAAGTGCTTATTCTTTTTTTCCCGAGTGTTATTCTTTTCATTTTTGCGGTGAATAAGGAAATCGTACCCCGATTTTTTTCAGCAATCAGTTCAATGTCATTCCCGCGCCAAAAGGCGCCTACTCGGCGAAAGCGGGAATCTAGATCCTCGATCAAGTCGAGGATGACAAAAAAGCCGCTCCAAGCAACCCTATTAATATGCATTAGTCTTTTTTTCCTGGGTTTACTTCCCTATACCTATATCCCCGTAGCCAGCTCTTTTGATTCAATTCATAAATGGGGTGAGATTGTAAGCGTACATGATGCGGTGAGGTTTCTCTTACGGCTTGATTATGGATGGATAGCGCAGCCTGGTACAGTTGTGGGAAGTAGCTTCTTAACGCTCACTTCATATGTAAACTATTGGTTAAGAGAGCTCTCGCTACTGTTTCTTGTCGTAAGTATTGTTGGGGTAGTCATAAGTTTTGTAAAGAAGCGTGTTGAATATATAGGTCTTTTCATCTCGTTTATTCTCGCGGGCCCATTTTTTGCTGTTTATGCCAGCCTTACGCCGCACAGTGGAGAATTGCTTGGTGCGATGGAGCGATTTTATCTCCTTTCCGGAGTTTTTCTTGTACTCTTTGCCGCTTTGGGGGTATATGAATGTATTCAGTGGATTGCAACAGTATTCTCAAAAAAAGGAAGACATTTGCTCAGCAAATCAACACTCTCAACATGCCTTATCGTTATCTTCGGCATAGTACCAATACTATTTTTTTTACACAACAACAAACGTACTGACCTTCACAAGGTCTTTATTGGTGAATACCTTGCTTCTGATGCATTAGCTTTTCTTCCGAAAAGAAGTTATCTTCTCTCGTTTGCAGATACTGCAACACTCAACACATACTATGTTCAACAGGTAGTTGGTTTTCGAAAAGATATAGCTCTCCTTTCCCGACTTCCTCTCAGTATCATTATTAACAATACTTCAGCATTGAAAAAGAAGCGCGATCAGCTGTTGCGACGGTTTCCCAAACTAGCCAGAGAAGACGCGAATACGTTAGCATTCTTGCACTCCGCCTCTTCTCAGCCGATATTTTCCTACTCAAAAAAGTTTGACGGACGGACGCTGTACGGAGAGTTCATCTGGATACCGTGGGGACTTGTCTATAAATTAGCGACACCAGAGGACGCACGCATGTCACGAGAATCATACGTACAAATGCAACGACAGATTTGGATTAACGCACATCTTGATGACGTAGCAAAGATGTATGGAAAACCAAATCTGACACTGACTCAGTCAGAGATCCCCAAGATATATGCGAGGCAACTGATTTTCACAGCCCAATATATTTCTCATCACTACGCATCCGCTCATGACGCTGTTGATTTTTACAAGAAGGCTATACGTGTGTATCCTACTACTGTTGAGCCATATGAGGAGCTCGGATACTATTATGCATCGATTAAACAGTGCGGCCGTGCGAGAAGTTATTATAGTGTAGCGACACGACTTGACCCCTCATCATTTCCCCGCTACCAAAATACTCTCAGTAAGTATTGTAAATGATATGTCATCTGACATTTGAAATTTGCCTGCCCCGCCGAGTAGGCCTATTCGGCGAAGCTCGAAGAGCGAAGTGGGGACATTTTAAATTCATTTTTCTCCCCCATAGTAGTCAAATCTGAGGCTAATTTCGTATATTTTTCCCCCTTGACAACTATTTTCTGCTATGTCTTAATAAATACAGATCAGGTTTTTATGAATCGCTCACAACTCAAGACACACAACTCACAACGCGGATTTACCCTCATCGAGCTTCTCGTCGTTATTGCAGTTATCGGTGTGCTTGCAGGAGCAATCATCGTAGCAATAAATCCGGTTGAACAACTCAAGAGATCACGCGATACAGCCAGAAAATCGGCGACAGGTCAGCTTGCATCAGCTGTTTCGGCGTACTATGTATCAAAAGGCGGCACATATCCAACAGCGAATGCTACATGGGTCAGTACACTCGTCACAGCAGGTGAGCTGAAAGCAGCTCCAGCGACAGTTACCATTACAGCAGGTGGAACATCTTGTGCCTCAAATAATCAGAGTAATTATTGTTATGTAATGTCTGGAAATGATTTCTTAGTCTTTACAGAGCTTGAAGCAGTTGCTGATTCTTCAAAATGCCCATCTCCTCCTGTGCCTCAAGTAATCAGAGTAATTATTGTTATGTAATGTCTGGAAATGATTTCTTAGTCTTTACAGAGCTTGAAGCAGTTGCTGATTCTTCAAAATGCCCATCTCCTCCAAATACTATCCCGTACTACCTCTTCTCTTCAAGTCAAGCAAAACAAGGGGTCGTATGTTGGACGACGACTGATCCATCAAACGTTACTGCAACATACACGTTCCTCTAAATTGCTACTACTTCAGCTGTCTACGGTGTTTCCCATCCACCTGGTTATCCTTTATTTACACTCCTGGGAATAATCTTTGTCAGACTCCCAATAGAAGCAACTGTTGCTTGGAAGTTTAGCCTCGTGTCGCTCATCTCAGCAATCATCGCTCTGTTTTTCTTCTACAAGCTGTTGTTACGGCTTGGTATCTCAAAGCTTCTCTCAATGATTACATTGTCAATTCTCGCCTTTACCTACGCGTTCTGGCTGTATGCAGAAGTAGTAGAGGTGTTTTCACTGTACTATCTCTTTTTCATCCTCTTGTTTTATCTCGGGTTTTCCTTCTACCAAACGAAACAGGACAAGTATCTTTACTTACTTTCATTTTTTATCGGGCTATCACTTTCACATCAGCAGGCTATCCTGATACTTTTTCCTGCCCTTTTTCTTATGGTATTTTTCGCAAACAAAAAAGTACTCATTAATCCAGGTATTATCCTGAAATGCATTGGTTTTGTAGTAATAGGTCTTCTTCCTTATTTTTATCTACCAATATCTTACATGCTTAATCCCCCTATTACATGGCTTACTGAGTTAACGCCAAGTGCACTCATCCAGCATGTGCTCCGCCTCAATTATGGATGGGTTACATCAGCTACGACACCTCTCTCCGAGCGCGTATTTGCTGTCATCACGTACTTTACCTATTGGTTATTCCATTTACCACTCATTCTCATACTCACAAGCCTCATTGGTGCGGCAGCATTGTTTGTAAAAAAGAGAAAGCTTTTTGTTCTTATCTCGCTCGCTTTTTTTATCAGCGGACCACTTTTTGTGTTTTATGCGGCGACATCTGCTGCAAGAGCGTTTACTTTTGGTGTTTTGGAACGATTCTACGTTTCGTCGTATATTATGTTTCTCCTGTTCTTCCCATTTGGTGTTCTGGAGATAGTACGGTTGTGCATGAAGGCTGTCGAGGTATTGCTGAAGAAGAAAGTGAAGAGTTCTCTGCTATTACATCTTCCCCACGCATTGACGTTGCTCTTCATTATTATTCCGGTTTCGCTTTTCTTCACTAATTCTCACCGTATTGACATGAGCGAAATGCGTATTGGAGAATATTACGCTCTTGATATACTAAATCCGCTCCCAAAAAAAAGCATTGTGTTTGCTGACGTCGATACGACGGTTTTTCCCACGCATTATGTACAGTATGTGCTAGGAGTGAGGAGAGATATCCTGATGCCCTCGTTTTCCCAGCTTCAACAAATCATACTGCGTGATAAACGTTATAGTAAAGTTTACAAGGAAATTCTCAAAAACGAGCGCTACGCTCGAGATTCTGACTACGTCATCGACACGGCACTTTCTTTGCGGGCAAGTCGCCCGGTATTCTCACCAGCAAAGGTCAAAAATACTGAGTATAGTGGGTCATTTGTTTGGATGCCTTATGGACTTGTGTATAAAGCAGTGACAAAAAATGAAATCCCAGTGAAGGAAGAATATATTCGCTCCCAGGAACTTTTTTGGGAAAGGTCTTTTATCGATCGGATCCGTGAATATCGTGATGCGCCAAATTTGCCGCTTGTATTCCAAGAAATCC
>JACPGQ010000034.1 GCA_016188975.1 Candidatus Levyibacteriota bacterium
ATCAAAGGATGATGATATAGTCCGACACTCTAAGTAATTGGAGCAACAGATCGCATAATCTCACAGTTCGGTTTCGATACCGACCCCGCAACCAATTCGACGCGCCTTCCGCTCTGCTTCAGGCTTGCTCATGACAAGCACTTCGTTCTACCTTTGTCTCTTTTGTCCCATTTGATTCCTTTGCCCCTTTTTCTCTATCTTTATCAATCTTCTTACCCACATCTCTTCACTCTTTATCTACTCTTTGCTATACTTAATTCTTGTTGCGTATGCCCCAACCGACAATCGTTCTTATTGCAGACTATGGCACAGGTGATGCCTCGTTTACAGAGGTTACGCTTCAGCTACAAACACTTATACCGGAAGCAGTAATCCTTCCTCAATCAGTCCCAGCCTTCAGTACTCTTGCCACCGGCTTCTTGACCTATCAGATAGCGCTCACCCCAAATCTTGTCAACATCTACCTCTACACAAACACCGCCCCCCGCATCGAGGATACAAAAGCGCAGGTAAATAACCGAGGCGAGAAACTCGTCTACGCAAAGCTGAAAAATGGTAGGGAAATCATTGGTGTCAATGCTAAATACTGCTTCTCCTTCGTCAAGCCTCATATTGAAGCATTCCACCTCGTCAATATCGAGAACGAAGGGTCGCAGTTTCGCTCACGAGACAAGTACCCCAAGGCTGTTTCGCAAATGGTAAAAAAAGACACGTCCTTTATCGGAGAGGCTATGAACCCGACACTAATTCCTGACTTTCCTCCCCAATCAGTCGCTATGGTTGACGGGTATGGTAACATCAAAACCACAATCAGACGCTCAGAAGTCACATTTACACCTGGCCAGAAGCTTATCATCTCGTTTAAAAATACTTCTCATGAAAGCTATTTTACTGATGGGACTTTCAATGTCCCCCACGGTAGCTTGTCTTTTGCCCAAGGCTCAAGTGGTCATGAGGATAGATTCATGGAGATTTTCTATAGGGGAGCAAGTGCAGCAGAGCTTTTTGGAGGCGTGCGGGTCGAGGATGAGTTCACGATTCGGGGCTTATAGCTTACCTTGCATAAAAAGTGCAAGCCACTGCTGATAGGCTGGTTTTTCAACCTTTTTTTCCGTCTTTACTTCAGTCTTTACCTCAAGGACATCTGTTGGGAGGATAACAAGTTTTTCATTGGGCTTGACAAGAAAAAGCTTGTTTCTAATTTCCTCCTCAACAAACCGAGGGTTATTGATTCTTTTCTCCTGCTCTTTGAGCTCTGCATATTCTTTTTTTACCCTCGCGAGCTCTTCCTGCTTGGCAATAAGCACATCCTGCTTCTCCCACAAGGACCAAATCGAACGGGCAAGGCCTTGGATCACGAAAATGCAGACAATGCAGGCAAAGAGTATACCAATCTGTTTCATGCTTTTTTCACAACTTGTACTGTATTTCGTTAATTTTCCTCTGTTTATGTTGTCGCAACGGTTGTATTTTTGAATCTACAATGAACACGCAATCTCGGAACATCAATGAAATACAGTACTTGTGCTTGACGTAAAGACAAATTACTGATATTATGGGATTTTGTAAGGATGAAAACCATATCAATTCGAGAGGCACATAAAGCTTTTACCGACTTTCTCAGGGCGAAAAAGCATTCAAACGCTACCATTCTAGCATACGGCAAGGATATTGATCAGTTAGCCGGATTCCTCGAGGAACTTCAGAAAAACAGTGTTCATGAAGTCAGCCAGGAAGACCTCCAGGCGTTCATGGCAAAAATGGCAAAAACTGGGTATACGCCAAAATCCATCTCCCGCAAGCTCAATTCCACCCGAACCTTCTATAGGTTTTTAAAAGTCAACGAATTCATAACTGACGACCCTTCCCTCCTTGTCTCCCATCCACGATATGAACTTGCTCCCCCTCGTATCCTCAAACCAACAGAATACCGGGCACTCCGTGATGCAGCCAGAAATGACGCGCGCATGTTTGCCATTATTGAACTACTCCTGCAAACAGGCATCAGGATCGGCGAGCTTGCCAATCTCCGCATGTCAGACATTCAAGGTGATACCATGCACATAAGGCCCTACGAGAAGCACGAAGAGCGCGTCGTCCCCCTCAATAGACCTGCAAAGGAAGCTTTAAACCGCTACCTCAAAATCCGCCCGACGCATGTCCAAAATGACCATATTTTCATTACAAAATCAGGCAAACCTTTCTTAGTTCGCAATATAAGAACGGCAATTGAGCGCTACTTCAGGATGGCAGAGATTGAGAATGCCAAGGTCAATGACCTGAGGCACACCTTCGTCGCCCACCACCTCAAGCACGGCGTGTCACTGGTGCTACTCTCCAAAGTGCTTGGCCACAAGCGCATCTCCACAACCGAGCGCTACCTCCAGTACGTCAAAGAACGGGGAAAAGACACAACCAACCTCTCAGACCTCTAAACTAAATCCGAAGAGCGAATATCGAAGCTCGAAACCCTCCTTCGCTAACCCCGATTGAATCGGGGCTAAAGCTTCGGAAGGGCACAGCAAATTGATATTGCCTGCTCCGCGAAGCTCTTTAGAGCGAAGTGGAGTTTCGTATTTCGGATTTCGAAATTCGGATTTAATCTAGCACGAGGCGGATGAAGCTTTCTGCGTACTCAAATTCTTCCTCATCAGCAAAATGCTTGGCATGGCTAAGGACCTCTTCTTTGACCTTTGCAAAATTATCAAACTGACTCTTGTGAGCTGCTAGAGCCTTGATCTTCTTCTCAATCGTCTTGGTGATATCAACAACATATTCTTTCTTCTCAAATGAGGTAAACCACAGCTCCGAAACCTTGTGTGGCATCAGGCCTTGCTGTTCGTGCTCAGGGAAACTCAACCTATCTCTGGAGAGCGGGAACACTGCATCCATCGTAGCAAGACCTGCTGCTCTGTGATCTGTATGGTTCACGAACGCGACATTTCTGTTCCACGGAGAGGAAGTTGCGTAGTGAAACATAGGGTCCATGGTGATGACGACTTGCGGCCTGGTAATTCTGATGACTCTGACAATTTGTGCCTTGAGGAGTGGATTACAAGGAAGCTGCGTGTCCCGATGGTCTAGGTAAAAAATGTCTTTGAGTCCTACAATTTTTCCAGCTTCCTCCTGTTCTTCACGCCTGGTCTTTGTGAGCTCTTCGTGTGTGGTTTTGTGGTGGCGGGAACCGCGGGATCCGTCAGTGCAGATGAGGTAGTAGGCATCCCACCCCTCCATAACCATCTTGGCGATGGTTCCAGAGGCAGTAAAATCCATGTCATCAGGATGCGCCCCGACAGCTAAGATAACCTGTTTCTTCTGCTTCATATACTATAGGAGAATTATAGCATAGCGTAAAACAGCGGTAAACAGTGCGTCTGCTTGGGATCGAACCAAGGACATCTACTTTATAAGAGTAGCGCTCTACCACTGAGCTACAGACGCATTAAAGTAGGGTAATTGTACCAAAGGGGTCCAAGAGGGACAAGTAAAGGACAAGAAGACAGATAAATATATTCTCTAGAGCCGTGCTCTTTGACCAATCTCTGATTCGATAACCTTAACATCACGCCCATACTTGAGACGGGAGAGTTCCTTGATGAGCTCTGACACACGCATATTTTCTAACTTTTTCTCCTCACTAATATCTTTCGTCGTATGAAGAGAAAACGGCTGCACCGGCTCGCCGTTCACAATTGTCTTCACATACGCATTGAAGCGGTCGACGTTGATGAGATCTGACTCGTTAAAAACAGGCTGGAACTCATGCTGGAGGTAATTTGCATCAGTGACTCCGACGCGGAAGGAGGCAACAGTACCGACGTTACCAAAAATAGCATTCTTGACCTCCTCTTCCATCTGGCCAATAAACTGATTGGCAACGACGAGGTTTAGACGGTACTTTCTGGCCTCAGATAAAATCTGCGCAAAATCAGGCGTGGCAAAATTCTGGAACTCGTCAACGTAGAGGAAGAAATCCCGCCGCTGATCCTGGGGCATATCCTGCCTGCTCATGGCAGCAACCAAAATTTTTGGCACAAGGATAAGCCCGAGGAAGCTTGAGTTCTCCTCGCCTATTCGTCCTTTTGAGAGATTCACTAAGAGAATTTTTCCATCATCCATCACGCGGCGGAAATTAAAGGCGCTATTTGACTGACCGATGATATTTCTGATCATCTTGTTTGTGACGAAGCGTCCGAACTTGGAAACGATGTAGTCAAGCACCTCTGATTTATGAAAATCAGACGTTTGGGCAATCTGATCTGTCCAGTAGCGCCTGACAATAGGATCCTGGACTTTAGGCAACAGCTCTTGAACGAAATTTGAGTCGGTGAGTGAACGAACAACCTCAATAAACGTGCTGCCAGGTTCATACATGACTGTCAGCATCGCATTTCTGATAGCATGCTCAAATCGAGGTCCGATGATACCTGTTTTGTTTGGATCAAACAGCTTATACATGAGGCCAATAATTGAGGAGACAACGTAGTGCTTCTGCTCCTCAGTCTGCGCGTCAAGCATGTTAAATCCCATGGGTCGCTGGGTATCAGAGGGGTCAAACAGGATGACGTCTTCTGCGCGGCTTGGAGGTGTCAGCTTGAGAATGTCTTCTATGAGGTCTCCGTGAGGATCAATAACAGCCAGGCCTTCGCCGTTTTTGATATCCTGCATAATCATTTGCTTTAAGAATTCTGTTTTTCCCGTACCCGTTTTTCCAATAATATACATGTGTCTTCGTCTGTCATCACGGCTCATAAAGACCTCGCGCGAAAGACCTCTGTAGCTGCTTCTCCCAAGATACAACCCTTCTGTCGGGAGATTGGCAGGAGCTGGTGCACGTTTTGAGCTCACCCAGTACACGCCTGGTGTCGCAACTGCTTTATTTGGGAAATGGTAGACTGTTGCGAGCTCCTCACTCGTCATAACGCCTACTTGCCCATGCATCGGGAAGTAGCGGTAGACAAAATCATTCATAAATAATCCTTTGAAACGAATCTTGTTTTTCCCAAATGATGCTTGGCTGCTATATTGTTCAAATGCGTTGACAATATTCTCCAAATGCGCCTCTGCCGCTTCCTTGGTGCTGCTTGAGACAACGAGACGAACTGTCGTATAAAATCCGGGCTTGCTGACCTTATTTTCAATTGACTCCAAAGATCGTGCGTCTTCAGAGTATTTCGCAGTCTCGGGGTTTGCTTCTGTCTTTTTTGTTTCTGACAGATGGGCTTTCCCTGCCTTCTTCCATGCGTCCCCAGCTGGTGTTATAAGCATTTGGATTGCGACTCCCTCACCTTGTGACATTTTCGCAAGAATTGAGGTAATTGAAGATAAGGGATCAACAGGAAACTCTTTATAGACCTTCATGGGTTTCCACCCCTCGCTTTTGAGCCTTAGTGAAGCGAATGCTACCTTGCCTTCTTGGGAGAAGATATTGTAGTCATTCCCGACAATCGTCTCGTGTTTCTGCTTGGCAGCGGGGTCATCAATCGCCGTGATCTCAGCATCAGGATAGGCCCCATTAATCTGCTTCTCGACAAAATCCCGCAACTTCTTAGGCACGTGAACGTAGAACCTTATATCACCAGGAAGTCCGACAATTTCAAATGCTAAATTCTGCGGATTTTTAAACTGAAATCGTTTCGGCGGTTTACCGATTGCTGAGAACGATGAGAAGAGCTGCTCTGCAGCATCGATTTTAATCTCATTATCTCTCGGGAGTGCCACCTGCAAGAGCGTTGACTCCAGGGAATCTGTTTCCCGCGTTTTATTGCGCAAAAACAAGCGGAGC
>JACPGQ010000033.1 GCA_016188975.1 Candidatus Levyibacteriota bacterium
AAAAATTTACTCTGGAAAACCGTTCTATATTACGGTAAAAGATTCTTCAGGAAAAGTGGTAAACACCTCAGGAGCGCTTGCTTGTTCAGGACTTGATGCAGAACTTAGCAACAACGAAACTCTGCACCTCTCAACAAACAACAGCAGCTCAATTTATACTCCCGGAAGCTACAGTCTCACTGTGTACTGCTTTTCCGGAAGGATGAAAGATGAAGGCCGCATTGCAGATGGGACAGCATCCTTTGAGGTAGTCGATGCTTCAACAGTGATCCCAGATGACCTCAAGGATAAACCTGGTGCATGTGAGATATGCCACCCAGACTGGCCAGCTTACGATGCTACTCAGCAGGATGTCAATAGCAGGTGCAGGGGAAGTGATATAGCAACTGATGAAAAATATAATCGTACGCTTCGCCCCATAAAAACAGACACGTGCACGAAGGGTTATGTTTGTAACCACCTAATAGGTTGCGTTATACCAACAGGAGGAATCAAGCCTCCTCCTCAACCGTGTAAACGTGGAGTAAAATTTGTCAAGGAAGCAGCGCCTGTGGGAGGCGGAGTTGCAGTCACACGAGAAGTTGAAACGACTGACCCAAAGGAAATTGACAAATGTCTTGAGTTTGATACAGGAGTCTCAGTACTCGGCCTTGATCCTGGAGCGTTTATCAGCAGTGTTTTTAGCGTTCTCCTCTCTCTCTCAGGGATGATTGCATTGTATTTGATTATTCGGTCAGGATATCGAATGATGACTTCTCGGGGGAATCCTGAGGCGATACAAGAGGCGCGGGAGCGGCTTGTGTCAGCAATCGTAGGACTACTTCTCATCATCTTCTCCCTTGTCGCACTTTCGGTAATTGGCGTAAATCTTTTACGGATTCCAGGCTTTGGGAGTTAAAAACGAAAATATATGAAAAAAATTTCCATCTCAGCATGTTTCTCTGTCTGGGTTTTGCTTTTCATTGCAATACTACCTAACCAGACTTTCGCAGCCGAAGAATGTAAAATTGTAAATCCAAAAATAACAGCTACCCTTCCAACAGGTAAAACGACACAAGACAAGGATGGCAAAACCTATTTTCCTCCCGATACAAAATTTCAAATCTCAGGGTCTATTAATCAGAATGTGACAGCTTGCCTCGGGCAGATGCCAATAAGATTCGTAAATATCGATATCACACCAATTGATGGAGCAGCAGGAAAACCTCCAAGTGTAGAGTTCGTACAGCAACCAGTTACTGATACAGGTGGTCAAGTGACATCAATCAATTTCTCTGCGCCACTATCCTTGCCATCAGGAGGATTCTGTATTGGGATAGTTGCTACTGGCAATCCTTCTTGGTTTTCATATGATCCAATACAACCTGGGTCATCAGGAATTGTCCGTTTTAGCGGCAGCGACGATACCACAGTGCTCTGCAGTACTGATCTAGATGTCTCAGTATATATCCGTGAGCCAGACCCTGACCTTGTCAGTAATGGCGATTTTTCAGAACGAATCTATGCGTGCGGTTCAATCTTTACTCCAAAGATGGACGATGGTGATACTGCTGCTACCTCACGGGCATATACTTGCCCACAAGACTATCCTTGCTGTCCAAGCTTTTGTCCTGCAATACAATCTGGTGAGGTTGGTACTCCTGATCCAGTACGTTGGGTCTGCGGGTACGACGGATCAAACATTATTAAACCATCCCCAACCCTCACTCCCCCTCTCCAGCTTTGTCAAAAAGCAGGTGGCAAGGCAGATTCGTGTGATACAGCTCTCGGTACGCTCAACACAAAGCCAGGTGATTTTGTTACGAGCGTCCTTGCCGTACTCTTCTCGGCCTCCGGCATGATCGCTTTGTATTTGATCATCCGGTCAGGGTATCAAATGATGATGTCTCGAGGCAATCCTGAAGCAATACAGGAAGCGAGAGAGCGGCTCGTTGCTGCAATTATTGGCCTAATATTCATCCTCCTCTCCCTGGTTACATTTCAAGTTATTACGACAGACTTACTGAAAATCCCAAGCTTTGAGCCGTAGCGTATGTTCATTGTACTTCTTATTATTTTTCTCCTTCTCCCACTTTCTCCCCAGGTTCATGCTGCAGAGAGTGAAAATTCGCAAGTGATTCAATGCCAACGCTCTGATTTTGCCAGAGAACAGATTAACGAAGACACACAAATGCGCTGTAATGTCAGCCTTCAAGATGCTAGTGGCAATACTCTCTCTGGTGTCAGTACGCATGTCCTCGTCGATGGGGTAGGCCACGCAACGGATGACATACAGACGTCTGCAGGACCAATCGGTGTCAGCTTTGATACGACGAGCAATCCTTTCCAGGTATGTGGCTATCTCAAATCTGCCGGAGAATACCCTTCCATAAACAAAGTTACTGTCTCTGTTCCAGGTTACACTACCAAAACCGTTGATGTTGGTCGAGAGGACTGCGGTGATCTTGACCAGCCTATCAAACTTGATCCCCTACCTGCTGGATCGAAGTTGTACACATGTGACCTACAAAATACTTCAACAACAGGTGTTGTTTCTTGCACCGAAACAGACGCTGCCACGTGCACTGATCCTGAGCTCTGTTTTTCTGATTCTGCGTGTAGTAATAAATGCGGACTCTTCTTCCAGGCAAAAACCCTTGAAGGAAAAATAGAATGTGTAAACCTCGCAAACGCAACAAGATCGCCTGACGTCGTAAATCAAACACCGTATGCGACAATGGCCAAATGTGAGAGTGAACTTGCATCAGGAAGAGGGCAAGAAATCAATCCCCCCTCGCTTCCTTCTCCAACCTCAACACCTCCATTTCAGCTCTGCCAGACGTCAAAGGACACTCCTGAAACGTGCAATACTGGATTGGGACTCTTGAGCACAACTGCTGGAGGATTTGTGCAGAGTATCCTTGGCATCCTCCTCTCTCTCTCCGGCATGGTCGCTTTATACCTAATCATTCGTTCTGGGTATCAGCTGATGACCTCTCGCGGGAACCCAGAGGCGATACA
>JACPGQ010000032.1 GCA_016188975.1 Candidatus Levyibacteriota bacterium
GGTTTTAGCAGAAATTATATCTGCGTCGTCCTGATCATCAAAATAAAGTTCAAGCGCTTCACGAAGATTATCCAAGGATTCCTTTTCACTTAAACCCTGACTAGCCACCTCAACCTCAACGGCCTTTGCAACATACCATTTACCTTCTTTCCATGTAACAGCGTGAAGTTTTTTCATAAATCAATTATAACATTTTCAGTCAATCTAATTTATGCTGAGCTTGCCGAATCCACAAAAAACCACCATTGAATGCAATTTTATTGGTTTCTGCGAGCTCGCACACTTTTCCGCTCGAGTGGAATTTTGTGCAGAAATTTTATTGGAGTTTTTCGGGTTTTGATGGATCTGGCCCGGGGACTACGTGTTCACGAGCCTCCATAAGCACTCTTTCCACATAAGCTCTACCTGTTTCCGAAGCAACTCCTAAGAAATCTACTGCATGATCCATACTAATTGTTCCATGCTTTGTCAGAAGCACCATTAAATCCTCAAGCGTATCATAAGTGAAAAATCCGCCGATTATTTCTGGATCTCTCACTATCATTTGAAGCTTTACAAATAGCTTAGCCTCAGAGCTCAAGCCTTCTGTTCTTTCTCCCAAGAGCTCATCCAGAGTTGGAACTTCAACGTGTCTTACTTCCGATCCGTCCGCTGACCAAACTTCAATCAGCGGCGGCTTTAATCTATCTTCTTCGGGCATATTTTCCTCCTTTCATCACGCAAGCTTATCAGAGTAAAAAGTAATTGGCTTGACAGAAAAACATGCTAAAACAAACAAAAAGAAGACTTTTCCAGGACAACTGGCAGTTTCCCAACAAAAAAACCACCATTTTTCAGCTATTTAATAAGGCTGGCCAGTCTTCAATAGGCTTTACACCAAAAATGTCAAGCCCTGCTTTTCTATTAGCATTTTGCCTCATCAATTCATATGCTTCCAAAGAAACAACTTTTGCGTGTGGACAATTTCTTTGAGCCCATTCGTTTAATCTGGGGAGATATTCTCTTTGAGAATATAAAACATCAACTGCCTGCAGTGGAACTTCGGGCCCAATGGTTGTCCCTTCTCCTCGAAGATCTACGGCCTCCCATTTCTCTCCTTTTTCTTGAAAATACTTTGCAAGTTTTTCTTTTGAGATTCCAATCACAACGCTATATTCATCAAACCACCTTGATAAAGAATAGCCTCTACTTAACCCTGCTGGGTTGACATAAATATTTCCAAGAAGCCTACCTTTGCCCATTCCATTATGTTCACCGGTCATCACATCTTCTCCGACTTCTTGTGCTCGAGAAGAGCTAAGAACTGCCTTATGTCTTTCAATCCCAGGTAATGACGCAGATCCAGTGGCATGCCAATAGCTGGCATTAGGCGCTCCCTCTTTTTCAAGCTCCACTATCTCTTCTATCACTTCTCTAGTTGTATATTCGGGCCTCTCAGCATTTGTTAAATAAATCCAGCTTTTACCACCATAGTTGTATCCTTTTCTCAATTCGCTATCCCGTTGGCTTAAATACACTATTTCCTCCGGATGAACAACATAGTCTATAAATCCACTCATTCTTTGAACTAAATTACTTCTTGTGTCAGTAGATATGTCCGGAGCGTATTCTTTTATAAACGAGTCAAAACTATTAAGAGTCTGAGAAAATTCAAAAAGCGCATCATCCGGAGACAAATTTCTGGTTGCTAAATAAGAACCATAGAGGATATCGTAAAAAGGATCTCCATCAGTATCTACTATAAATGGTTTCTCCTCTATATGCCTAATTACTCTTTGGGTTCCTTCTCTGATTTTTTCTGGAAGCTGACCTTTCTCTATATCCTCTCTTTGGCATATCTGCTCAATTGTCAGAGGTTTTAGGGAAACAATTCCCTCAGGCAACTCCACTTCGGTGTAAGGCGATATTCCCGGCTCTTGAACATCCATTAAGATAAAGAATACAACAAAAAACTATATTTTCCAACAAAAAACCACCATTCGGGCTCATGGTAAACCCTTTCTGGTGGTTTAATTGTCATTCGAACTAATATCTAGTATCTAATTACTAGTAACTAGCTTTATACTAACGATCCCGGCCTTGATCTATTGTCCCCAGGACAGAACCCGAGTATCGTGAACGCTGAAGTGTTTTACGACTCTGTTCGGAATGGGAAGAGGTAGTGCCACAACGCTCAAAAGACCGAGATCCTTAGTACAAAATTCATTCTTGTCCCGTTAGCGCCCTTCAGCGGAAACTGAAGTAAGCTTTTCGGGATGTAAAAGTTCTATTGCTAAATATATCAAACAATTTAGCAATATTACAAATACTACCAATAATTACCAATATTTCAATATTCAAATATTTGTAGTATTTGACATTGGTACTATTTGAAATTCCAGCCGAAGCTGGCTTGACTCTCTAAAATGTGAAGAGAAGACTCTCCGCTTGCGCGGAATGAAAAACGTCTCTATAAAAAAACTACTTTATCCACCATTAGTACGGGTAAGCTCAAACAATTACTAGTCTTACACTGCCCGCCTATCCCAGCCAAAGGCTGGTGGGCCTAGGGCCCAAACCTCATGGTCTATAAGGGGTGTCACTCATGCACAGCATGAGAACACTAAATTCACTAACTTAATTCGCGAATTTTCGCGAAAAGTCTTTTGTGTCTTTCGTGTCCTTATGCTATGCATAAGGCGATATCTAATCTTGGAGGCGGCTTCCCACTTAGATGCTTTCAGCGGTTATCCGTTGGGAATCTAGTTACCCAGCGATGCAGAAAAATTTCCACAACTGGCACACCAGGGATTCCCTCATCCCAGTCCTCTCGTACTAGGGACGAATCTCCTCAAATATCAACGGTTGTCCTGGATAGAGACCGAGCTGTCTTACGACGCTCTGAACCCAGCTCGCGTACCGCTTTAACTGGCGAACAGCCAGACCCTTGGGAGCTTCTCCACCCCCAGGATGCATCACCCTAAGTTTTACTTAGGGGCTTGGCGTATGATGGTTAGTGTATTTCTAACTAATTTGTTGAGAATTTAACCATCTCAGTTCCTCTAATATGAGGATCTTCAGTCGTTACGGGGTCAAAAAGTTTGTATGAAAAGCGTGGTAATATGAATGGTCTGACAATATTACAGAAATTATCTGCTTGTGAAGAAGGGATATAAATACGAACATTTTTCGCTGCAAAATGCAGAGCTGTTCGAATATCAAACTTCTTCTTAAGACATACCTGTAATACCTTTTGTTCTTTCATCGAATAACCAGATGTACAAAGGTATATACCCTTGCAATCTGTTCGACGAAAGCCATCATCCATATACCAAACTGCTAAAGACAATGGGGTAATCAACTCAGTTATCATCAAAGGAACTATCTTCCTTCTATTCCGATAAAAAAGTTTTATCCATGGATTAAGTAATGGTAATGAATAGGTTGCGAAACGCCATTGATTATAAACCTTATCGTTTCGTTTATCTTGAACAAATATTTGATATGGTTTTAAAGCAATCGATTTAAATTCCTTATGAAGCCAAAGAACATAGTCTTTTTGACTTCCTTTATGATCAATTTTCAATCTAGCATTTTTCCCATTTTGCTCAAGAAAGCCATCTCCCAATAATGTTCCAAGGAGAATTTCTTCTTGCCTTTGAGTTAGTTTTACAAACTCTTGACTTCCCACGGTATTTTCCTTGACTTTATAGTAAAGCTGAGAAGCTTATCAGTCAATAGGAATTCACCGTTATTAGCCAAATTTGCTCCAACAGTTACCTGTTGGAGGGCCCAAACACTTACGTGTTAAGCCGACATCGAGGTGCCAAACCGCACCGTCGCTATGAACGCTTGGGTGCGATCAGCCTGTTATCCCCGGGGTAGCTTTTATCCGTTAAGCTCCGTGCATACCACTATGCATCGGAGGATCATTAAGACCTACTTTCGTACCTGCTCGACTTGTGGGTCTCGCAGTCAAGCTGGCTTAT
>JACPGQ010000036.1 GCA_016188975.1 Candidatus Levyibacteriota bacterium
TCCCAATTCTCCGACAGCGAAATAAATCGCAGCATAGTTCACGATAAATGGCGTAATGGAATCAGCCACCTGTGCAAAAAGAGTGATGAGTGCTATCAGGCCTACCAGGACACCATAATCGACTGGAGTAAGATTACGAACCATAAAAAGATTAAAAAGAAAATTAAAGACATTGCCAACATTCGTTCCGAGAAAAATGATCGCGCTTCCCGAGATAAGAGGATGACGTAAAGTGCTTCTAATTTTTTCTTTCATCGTCCGTAGATTTCCTGATAATAGCTGGCCGTCTGTTCTGCAGTTTTTTTCCAGGTAAATTTCGATGCTTGCACCGCTCCCATTTTAATATATTCGTTTCGTTTTCCCCCGTTTTGTGCGAACTTGTTAATTCCCTCAGCAATACTTGCAACATCCATGGGATCAACATACAATGCAGCATCGCTTGCTATCTCAGGAATTGCTCCCTTCTTTGCTGTTATTACTGGACATCCCGCCATCATTGCTTCCAGTATAGGAAAACCAAATCCCTCATAGAGAGATGGCATCACGAGTGTTAGTGCAAGGCTGTAAAGCCCAACCAGGTCTTTTTGAGGAACATACCCTAGCTTTCGAAAAAAAGATGACTCTTCTGTCAGAGCGCTAATCTCAACGAGATCGCTATTCCATGAATTTGATTGATCAAATTCCTGCACCAGAGCCTTTCCCGCCATAACAAGAGGAATTTTAGACAGTGTTGCTGCTTTGAGAAGACGGGGCAGGTTCTTATTCCACGTTGCGTCACCGACATATAGAATAAACCTCTGTGGAAGATTGTAGTGTTTCTTTATCCGCGTAAGATCAGACTGCGATAACGGTTCTGCAAATATGTCTGCTCCTGCTGAATAGATGGTTCGGATTTTACTTTGAGGGGTATTTGTCAGGCTCATACAATCTTTCGTCGTGCATTCAGAGACCGAGATTATGCCATCCATTTTCCTCAGAAGAAAACGCTGTATCTGCCACCTCAAAGTTCCTTTTATCCCTGCCGGAAAATGATCTGGAAACAGGAGAGGGATAAAATCATGCACTGTTATGACGGTTTTAGTTTTTTTTGTGAAAGGGAGGGAAAGAAAAAACGGATCGAAATAGGTATAATGAGCTATATCAGCATCATTTGGAATGTCAGCAGGAGAATTGAAACCGACAATTTCATGTTGGGGGGCGTACAGTTTTAATGAAAAAAGCAGCCCTCGCGTGTAAGAGCCTATACCCCGTACTTTGTGAGCATCTTTGCTGTGACCGGTTATGGACGACAAGTCAATTGCAACTTTCATCTTGTGTGCACTCGGAAGAGAGCAAAGCCAGTTGTTGCTCCCGCTAGAACCACGGAGAAAAGAGTGATAAATACTCCTACTCTTCGTACCATTGTATCAACAAATTCCATAGTAACAAAGTAATTTCCTTTCGGGAGAGATAATTTCATAACTCCCGTTTCCGTCCTCCTAAGCGTGAGACTCTTCCCGGATATTTTTGCTTCCCACCCAGGGAAAAAAGCTGTGTTCACTATCGCTTCGGCAGGTTTCGAAGTGGTCACCTTAAAAACGTATTGTTCTGGAGTAATTATTTCACTTCTGATGTCTTCTTGCCCTGAAAGAACCTCTGTTTTCTTGCTTTTTTTCATTAATGGGGACCCTATCCAGACCGTATTGAATGCATTTCCCGGACTATTGGTACCTGAAATGAAATTATCTCTTGAAATGTAATGGGCGTCATCCCTGTCATGGTAGTAAGCGGGTTTCGTATAGCTCATTGTTGTCACCACAGCAAGCCCAACGAGAATGATTGACAATAATTTTTTCCAGCGAACAACTGAGACGAGCATCGCTGCCAAGAATGCACAAAGGATAATCACCAGGCTTAAATATCGCCAGGGAAACTGAACAAAATGAAAAAATGGGATCGCATCCCAAATGTGGCTTGAAAGAGGAAGCATGAGGATTACTACTGCAAAGAACCAAACTATCGTGAAGAAAAATATTTTGTGCTGTTTTTTGAAAAACTGAAAGGCCAAACGTAGGCTTAAACAAACAATCAACAAGTTTACTAAGCCTATTTGCGTAGACATTCCGCTTGCGATATCACCCGCAAAGCCTGTACCCCAGGAAGGAAACAGGAGTGATGTGAGATCAGGAAAGTATGTCTTATAATCAAATACTTCCAGTCCCCGGACATATTTTTTTTCTGCGATTGCAGGTAACCAGAAAATTGCAGATATTCCTACACCTAGCATGAGAGCTACAACTGTTTTATAGAATGATTTCTGCCTGTTCTTTGCTTGCATAATCAAAACGATGGCATAGGTAAAGAGAAAAGGGGAAAAAAGTATGGCGAGTATGTTATGAGAAAAAATAAGAAAGGCCAGCAAAAAAGAAGTTAAACCAATATAGCTCACCTTTCCTTCCTTAATAAGGATGGCTAATGACCAAAGAAGTAAGGGTAAAATCGCAAGAGACCAAACCTCTCCAATTGAACCCCTTACATAGATATCCACAAATCTATAAGGGGTAAAAATATAGATGAGTGCACCAACCAGACCTCCCAATCTGTTCGTGAAGTATTTTGCGAAAAAATAGAAGGCCACTGCTCCAATGCCTGTTGCAAGAATAAGACTGTACTTAAAACTATCAATAAAACTAAAACCGAGAGCATGAAGAAAAGCTGCAATATAATTAGGTAAAGGGTATACGTAATTAAACAGCGGAATACCGTACCCATTATTTAAATCCTCAGCCCAACGTGGGTATAAAACGCCACTTGCCAACGTTTTATAAAACTCATAAAAACGAATGACATGATACTCCCCATCGTGCGTTGGAGGGAAACCCTTGTGTAACAGGGGAAATGTTGCCAGAAGTACGAATAATACTATCGTAAGTAGTGCAAGGAGGTTTTTCCCCATACTCTGTTAATGAAAAGAAGCACAACTAAGACAATGAGAGGAACGAAAGTAATGATAGTCTTCAAGAGAGGAGTTATCCCAAAATGTGTCAGAAAAATCATATACGGAAAATAACGAAGTTCAAGACAAAATGTAAAAACAATAGCGAGAAGTTTCTCGTTTCTACTCCCAACGAGAGCGACGAAAGGCAAAAACCAGATTGCATACCAAGGATAAATCTCTTCTCTGAATGATGACATCAAAAATATGATGATCATTCCATACATGGACCAGCGCAGAAGCTGTGTCTGTGTAATAATTTCTCTTCTGTGAGTGTATTTAAGAAGCAGAAAGACAGGGAGCAATATAAGTGTTGCGTATTTTGTAATAACAGAACATATATAGAAAATAACTCCAAACGACCTATTTTTCCTCAGATACAGATAAATACCTATGAAAAGAAATGCCATCATTACAACATCATTGTGACCACCAATAATTGTTTCAATAACGACAAGCGGATTAAGACCAAAAAAAAGCACTGCAAAGAAATTCTTTGAGAGCTTGTACAGAAGATAGAGCAGTAAGCAGTAGAAGACTATGATGAATGCTTTAAACGAAAAAAGCGTCAGGACAAAGTTCCCTCCACCTACAATAAAAGGTAACAATGTCAGTATTATCCACCCAGGACCATAAAGTGCCACTTTATTGGGAGCGTGCATAAAAGACAGAATCGGTTCTCCGGTGAACTCAATAGGCATCACTATATAAGGATTCTCTCCGTAGAGGAAAGCTACTTTTGCTGTTGCTACATAATTAAAAATGTCATAGGAATAGACAGCAGGATATGAAAACAAAAGGCAGAGGACAGTCATTGTTATTAGACGTATCCCGTCTTTTTGCTTGAGGATTTTTCTTTGATATAACCGGAGTATGAGAATATAGAAAGTAAAAAATATGACGAGTATTATAAGCAACAACGCTATCTTTCCAGGCTGTGAGCGTAGCGAAAAATGAAGATAAAACCATTGTAAGTACTGTAAATTAGGATCAACGAAACAGTATGAACTAACGAGTACACCAATGAGAAACACCCCATAAGCAATAACTAACCGAGTCTTCATAAAGCTTCTTTTCTCATATTCAGCGTATAATCAAGTTCCCGGGAGATATGCAACTCCGTTACTTGCGCATTCTCGTCTTGCCAGCGAAAGTCTTTCGGAAGATTTGCCTTAAGCCTCCTGAGCTCCTCTAGATGTTTTTCAGCAGCTTTTTTCATGAGAGCTACTTTTTCGTCTCTTCCGTTTTTGTCAGATGGAGTATGAGTAAACGAAGAGCTCATCTGACGGAAATAGTAGTTTGATGTAGAAAGAGCCTTGAGTGCCAATACATACTGTTTGTATTCGAAAAGTGTTTTTGCTTCAACAAGATACTTATCCGAAAGCTGCCGATTATACGCAAACCCTCCATAATCCCCAAAATACCAATACCGTAACACTTTTTCGAGCATTCTATGGAGAGGATATGTTTTACTCCCGGGCATTGCCGAGGGATATGGAAGAATGTAACTTGAGGTTGCGAATGAAAAATGCGGGAAAGAGACGTATGAAGCAAAAACCAAGAGAACAATGATTACTTGCTTCATGGTTGCGGCTGATGATCCTCATCCCATTTTCGCTTATGCCATTTCCACGCGGTACTGATAATAGTATGAAGATCAGAGCACTTGGCTGAAAAGTCTAGTTCACTTTTAACCTTAGTCACATCAGCTACAAGTTGATCGGCATCTCCGGGACGCCGATCCTTTTTGGCGACCGCAACTTCTTTGCCTGATACTGACTCTACCATGTCTATTACCTCACTATTCGAAAATCCCTTGCCCGTACCAACATTATAATAGCTAACCCCATGTTCCGATGCCTGTAATTTCTTAAGCGCGAGGACATGCGCCTCGACTAAATCAATGATATGTATGTAATCCCGAATACATGTTCCATCTGTAGTTTCATAATCTGAACCATACAAAGGAAATTCCTTCCCCTCCAACACTGCATTAATAATATTTGGAATAATATGCGTCTCGTGACGATGCGCCTCCCCAAGGCTGCCATCGAGAGCAGCACCGGCTGCATTAAAATACCTAAGAACGACTGAATCAATACTATGAATTCTCATATACCACGGTAGAATCCGCTCGACGATGTATTTACTCTCTCCGTACGGGTTTGTCGGGTTCTTTCCATGATCTTCTGAAATCGGGATCTTAGTCGGATTACCATACACTCCTGCAGTTGAGGAAAAAATAAATGCGGGGCATCCTGTCCTGCTCATGCCATCCAGAAGACTCACAGCGGCTTGTATATTATTTCGGAAATACTTTCCAGGCTTCTCCATCGATTCTTTCATGGAGATATATGCTGCAAAATGCAGGACGCTGTCGAAATGATGCTCTGAAAAAAGTGTGGATACAAATTCCTCGTTGAGCAAATTTCCTTTGATGAATTCGGCTTTCGGATGTACCGCCTCACGGTGACCTTCCTCGAGACTATCAACGACTACAACGTCATATCCTTCTTCAAGAAGCCGATTTGTCATAAAGCTACCAATGTATCCAGCTCCGCCTGTCACCAGCACTTTCATATTATTTTCTGTCCCGTAAATATTTTATATATGCAACTGGGAATCGTAAAGCAGAAAAAAATGAAAAGACAAAACCTTGCCATGAATCCATAAATCCTTTGTGCCTTACATATGTCATAGTAAACCACCACAAAGGTGAGATAAGAAGGTACCTCAATGCTCCCACAACACCTTTGGCATTTTCCTCTTCAGCAATTTGCGTTGCAAAAAGATCAATATATCTATTGAAACGCAAAATATAACGCCCAAATGTCGGATCCGCCATGTGTATCAGTGGGTTTTGCAGGTGACCTACCCTCCCCTCGACAACTGCCTGCTCATGGACATCTCGTTGCGGAAGTTTTCCTTTCCCTCTCCTATATAACCTCAGGCTATAATCAGGATATTGTCCACCTTTCATCAAAAACCTGCCAAGAAAGTAGTTTTTTCTGGGAATCCAGAAACCGTTTATAGATCGTTCGTTTTCTTTCAAAATGCCTACTATCTCTTGAGCGAGTTCACCTGAGACTCTCTCGTCTGCATCCAGTTGCAGTATCCAATCTTTTGACGCTCTATCAATCGCTTTTTGTTTATTAACATGAAAAATTTGCGGATTGTGAGTCTTTATAACTACTGCACCAAATGACTCTGTGATTTCAACCGTCTTGTCAGTTGATCCCCCGTCAACTATGACAATTTCATCGGCCAAATCCATCACGCTTGTTAAGCAGTCGTTGATGTTTTTCTCTTCATTGTATGTAGCGAGAACAACAGAAAGTGTATGATGATTTTTCTGCATTATATGTTAATCTAAACTCCTGCTTGTTTTTTCCAGGTACTTCTTGAATTGCTCTATGTTCTTGATGCCTCTCTCAATAACAGCTCGATAAATATCAACGCTGAAAATCTCTTTTGTATATTTCGGATGAGATGATAGAGCATGCTTTATCTCTAAAATCGGCAAACGATGTTCATCTTTTAAGACATTTTTGATCCATTCATTCAAGTTTTCCACATTCGGATCTCTCTTTGGAAGAAACCAGATATCGATTTTCCACGGACTTTTTTGCTTTCCATAATATCGTACTCCTATGTATAACCCTTTCGGAGTATTCGGATTTAAGCTACTCCGATAGTCCATAATGAAAATTCCTTTCAAATTTGATTGCTGGAAAATATACTTTACCATCTTCCAATATTCATCTTCTCGAATTTCCTTAACGAGTTCTATATCAATATCCGGCCAAGTCATAAGTCCCAATGCCAAACTGCCCACTATCTGCGGATTCCCAAAGTTAGCTAGATATTCCATCAATTTCATTTCCTTTAGGATTTCATACCCCTCTTTTTGCAACATTTTCTGTGTCCTTTCTAATTCATCTTTGTTCATAAGGTGAATAAAAAAATTTTGATTTATTGATATCTTGATTTAAATCATGATATCAGAATGCTTTCTTTTTTCTCGACTGCTTTACTTCTTCATGCAAGTATCTCCAGATCCCTCCACCTTTCGAGGCCATTGCTGGAAAGCTAAGCGCTCCTTCCAGAACTGTATGGAAGAATTGTTCAAGATTCTCATTCTTTTCAATCTTCGATAATATTGTAGTGTATCCACCTTTCCCGTATCGGAGAGAAAGATTTACTGAAGCAATCGTCGTTAAACTAACACGAAGAATCTTGCTTATATCCCTGTACTGATAACCTTTTGAGAGTAAATATGCGATGGCAATTCTTTTCGCGATCATGATCTTCTCAGTTGGAGAAAGGACATCAGAGAGGTATGCTTCTGCCTCTTCTTTTCCTTTAACCATCACCACAGAACCAACGAACAGATCAAAAATTCTCTCTGCGACTACATTTGAAATAGGGTATTTTGAAACTTGTGCCATCTGTTCTAATGATTTAAATCATGATATCATTCTTTTGTAGATCTGAGAATATAGAAATAGAACGTTAAACAAATTATAGCAGCAAAAGCAAGGACTGATAGAGTATCAGAAACCATTCGCAATTTTGTCTCTGTGAATCGCACCTCAACCCTATGTTTACCTTCGTTAACAAAAAAAGTCATAAGACCTCTATGTCGAGGGTCCTGAAATTCAATACCTGCCGGTTTGTTATCTACGACAACTATCCAGCCTGGAAAATAAAGCGTGTTTTCCCGAAGCCGTGACCTACTCTTAGCAGTTATCTCGTATGTGTGAACGGTACTCGTCCGTTTCAGAGACAAAATATCTGCTCTTCCTTCAATTACCTCCATCTGCGACGTAGGGCGGTGTTCCATAAATCTGACAGACCAAATCGGTGCACTTTCTCCTGTATCAGTCGTTCCGTTATAGATACTCGTAAAATATGACTCTTGTTGAGCTAAGTATGACTTGGCATGCCAAAACCCCATACTAAAGAGAAAAAGAAGCATCACCAACCCACTAGAAAGAATTATTCTTTGCTTTTCTCGAAGAATATGAACAAGAAGACCGAGAAGGAGAGCGGACAAAAACACGACGACAGAAAGGAGCCGCCAAGGAAACTGAAATTTTTGCAGAATAGTCACTTCCTGCCAAACGAATAGTGACTCGTTTGTCATGAGAAAAAGCGACAGAAATAAGAAAACAAGCGCTCCCAAACAGAGTGCCCACAAATGATTCTTTCGCTTCCAGTACAGAAAGACGGCTATGAACGCAAGCGCAATTCCTACCCATTGAATGATACCGACCTCTACACTAAATTGACCGGTTCCACCATAATTCCAAGGACTATAAAAAAATCTTTCCCATGTCTCAAATCGACTGAGATACTCATTCCTCGTTACGATATCCCGAAGTGTATATTTTCCTTCAAAAAATGCAGGTATCCAGAAAAAAGCTGCGAGCGCAAAACCCCAAAGAAAAAATGCAAAGGAGAAGAATAAGAATGAAAACTTCTCACGTACCGTTTTAAACAGGTAGACCGCATAAAGAAAAAGTAGCGGGAGAAACATAAGGCTAAGCGCATTATGGGAGAGAAGTAACCCAGCAACACTTAGTGAGCCAAGAATTACCCCACGCTTCGTCTTTGAAGATGCTAGAGTGTAAAGGGAATAGCAAATGAGCGGAGGAAAAATAAATGCGACGTGCTCGCCTATTGCACCACGCACATAGAGATCAACGAATCGATACGGTGCTAGCGTATAGGCAAACGCTCCTATGAGCGCAGACTTCTTATCTAAGAATGCCTGTAGCCATACATACATCGCAATTGCACTGAGTACATATGCTGCTCCAAAAACAAGTTTCGTGCTATCCACGAATGAGAAGCCTACAACATGAAAGACAGATACGCCATAGGAAGGCAACGGGTAGAGAAACATGAGTATCGGATGACCGTATCCCCAATTGAGATTTCCCGCCCAACGAGGAACGACGTTTCCTTCTTGCAGATTCTGGTAGAAATTGGCAATTCTTGCTACATGATCTGCTCCATCATGCGTCAATGGGAGGCCTGGATTCAGAAGGTCAAGAAGAGGAATACTGCAGAGAATAGTGATTAGGAAAATGAAAAAAAAATGTTTCTTCATTTGTTTATTATCCGCTTTTGGACAATCAAACCGCTAGGGAGCGTTTCTGTTTTTTCGACCGTTCCTTCTTGGATCACGGTCTCAAGCCACCCCTTATAAGACCAAGGTTTTGAGTGGTCTTTCTCTATGAGAAGATAGAGTGTTCCCTGCTTTTCTGAGCCGGGAGTAAAACCATACTGTTTCCTTCCATACCACCAGATCAAATAGTCGTAAGGATACGTATAGACTGGCGGTGCAAAGATAAGCAGATTAAACCGATCATCTTTTGCGTCGGTATAGATGTAATCTAATGCGTCGATTTTTCCCTTAATCTTTGCGCCACCGCCATAATCTTTTACATCAGCAGCAAAAAGTGAATAAGCGCTTACGACCCCAGTGACGACATACGAAACGAGAAACACAACATACAATGCAAGAATGACAGGTTTCCTCTGTATAAGCGACTGAGAAACAACATATGCAAAGAAGAAAAGGTACACGAATGTTAACTCGTAGAGGTAATACTGATAAACTGAATTTCGAAAACTGGAAAAGACGAGAAACGAAGTGATAGGGAGAAAGAAGAGGTAGATGATAAATAAACGAAGCGCGCCATTTTTTTCCTGGTACCAACAATAGAGAAGTGGAATAAGAATTATAAGAAGGAGTGCCCACCACGGGACAGGAATATTTGGGAAAGAATTTGAAAGATTATAAAAATACGAACCAAGATGGTCAGCGAGCAGGCGCTGCATAAAAAGAAGGGTCACATCAGTTTTTTTATCTGCAAATAAATACGCGAGTAATCCTCTTCCTCCTTGAAAACCATGACGGAACTCAAAAAGCACCATCGGAGAAAACGCGAGAATAATTCCTCCAAGAAGCACAAGGTATTGTTTTACCTTCTTCAGCCGAAGAATTATCACCGAGTAGATAAGTAGCCCAAGTACCATTGGAATTGCGATTGCCGTTTGAAAGTTATAAATAAAACCTGAAAAAAATGCGGCCAAAAATAAGTCCAGACTTCGCCTGAGAAGCGTACTTTTATACACAAAATAGAATGCTAGCAGTATGAATGGCGATGAAGGGTACGAATTCCAAAAAAACCTTGACTGGGCAATGAGTGGCGGTGATAACGTGATAAGGAGTGTGAATGTGTATGCTCCAACGGTCCCAAGGATCTTTCTTCCTATAACAAAAGACAATACTATCGTGAAAATTCCTAGGAGGAACATGATAACGACACCACCATACGGGTCACCTCCAAAAAGTAAAAATGCAAAAGCTAAGAGATAAAAATAAAATGGTCCATGAAACAGCCCAGTAAACCCTGCAGATCCTGCCCCCCACTCAGAGCCAATAAGGGTCAATTTATGATCAAAGGCTATACTTTTTGCCGCCAAATAATCTCTTCCCTGGTCGAACCCAAAAATATAATTATGAGCTACTACCTCTGTTACCCTAGGAAAAACAGAAACATACACAAGAAGAAGTAAGAGTATAAAAAACGCTGCTTTCTTAATCATACGCTACTATAACAACACCCTCCTTCCCGTCAGGGTAGGTAAATCTCCGGATAACTGCGGCAGCCTCGTCAAAATCCTCTTTGTTGCCCAGATATACTATCTTACCTTGTTTCTTTTCTGTATTCCATTGGATTGGCCGGAAGCTTATAGAACCTATCTTATGTTCTTTCGCAAACCCTCCTGATACCGTCCCTCCTTGAGACTGATAGCTTTCGGGATCATACTGCGATACAAAAAGATAAAACATGTATGACTGGTAGAGGTTATTGCGACTGGACACAACTGCCTCTTCGTACCGGTCCTTGTTCTGGACGAGGTAACCAAGAGAATTGAAAAGTGAAAGTTGAAAAGAATCAGCCTGAGTTTTCGGGAAAACATAAAAATATCCGCTTAAGAAAAACCCGACGCTATACATGACAAAAACAAAGAATAAAGCAAGACCTGCCAGATGAAGCCTTTTGATCTTCAGTAATGAATAAGCAGAAACGAGCCCTAAACCTTCGAAAATCTGTGCTGGGGGAAGCAGGGTGAAAGACCGCATTGCATGCGGCGCGTCAGTTGTAATAGCTCCCGGAAGCGGACCTGTAAAAAACCAAATTAATAAAAGCACTTTGAGCCTTCTTTCGATGTTAGAAAAAACGAAAAGTAGGATACCAAGAAGTAACAAGGGTGCCTCAAATATGTAGAAGAGTCCTAAAAATGGTACTTTGTGATTTTCTCTCTCAGAACCAGCGAATAACCATCTCGGATTAAAATGAGATACGTATTGTGATGTCACTAAACGCACTGGAACAAATCGCCGGTTGAAGTACAGCTCTCCGAGGAGATTGTGATCGTTTTTCGCCTTAAGAAGATCATTCGCAGATTGATAAGAAGGTCCGGCAGTAGAAAATACAGATGTCCCGCGAAACCGCATCATCCCTTCGGGAGAAAAGGTTAGTATAACTGCCGGCAAAGCGATAAAGAAAAATACTGATCCTGCGACAAGTGATGTCTTACCGAATCTGACTACCTCTTTTTTATACAGGATAAGTACTGTAATAAGAAGAATCGGGATAATCACCTTCTGACTTTGATACGAATAAAAACTCAGTCCAAAAAGAATTGCAGCGATTGTAAATGACCATTTTTCTCTTGCTATAACGGATCGAAGAAATGCGTAGACTGATGCGACTGTCAAAAAAAGCCCAAGATTCACCTCATGCCCGAGCCGGGAGAGGTAGATATGCCAGGGAGATAGCGCAAGAAGAAAAACAACACTATACGCCAGCAACTCCGTATGTATTACAAAACCACGAACTAGGATACTTTCGGGAAAAAGAATCTTGACAAGTCTGTAGGCTAAATAAATTGTCAGCAGCGACAAAACAACAGAAAGTAGTCGAACTGCGAACACATTGAGTCCAAAAACTGCTATAAACGGAACGACCAAATAGATATACAATGCAGGCCGCCAATCATCATATGCTCTCAAAATAATCGGGAGAAAGTATCCGTACTCATCACGGCCCGTCTTTAAAAGTGAGAATGCATTGTACCCTATTGATACTTCATCAAGCGATGGACTTGGGGGGACACTTCCAAGCTGCCAGATCCTCAAGAGTGCAGCGATAAACAAAAGCCCGATAAGGATAGCGTTATTGTGAAGAAAGCTTCTCATTTTTTGCGTACTCAGTAGAGACATAATAGATATATGACTCAGGATCGTTAGGCGCAAATTCGATGATTTGCCCCCGGGAAATCCTCTCCTCAACATTCATCCGATGAAAGAAAAGCGACTTGTGTGTGGGACGGAAAAAACTGTTGATGTTTACTATGGAGTAAACTCCCCAGATGAGGAAAACTGCTGCCTTTGTCACAATTTGCTTTCTCTGATAGAGCCAAATTGTGATATACCCAAGCATCATAAGGGTGATAGGTCTTGTTAATGAAAAATAATAATTACTAATCTCTCCTTTGTAGACCGTAAACACTCCCCACGGAACGAGAAACCAAATCGCAATTAGATAACACAGTAACAGCTTTTCGCGTGACATCGACTTCAAGAGATAGAGGAGAAAAAAAACAGGGACGAGCAAGTATCGCAGCTCTTTTATCATAGGGTAATCAAATATCCCAGCAAATTCTATAAACGCATCCTTTGCCAACTGAATCATCCGCGTAACATGAAACCCATGATAGTACTGTTCTAGATATGTCGTGAGACTTTTTGAGGACGTTCCTCTGTTTTGCAAGTCATACAAAACGTTTGGAAGAAGAAAAAGAAAAAGTAAAGGAAGAGAGATTAACGAGTATATTGCAGCTTTTTTGGTACGAGGAAAAAAAGGAAGCGTGAGGAGAACAATGATGAAAAAAAATATTGCGGTAAAGTTTAGTTGCCACGCTAAACCTAGGAAGAACGCAACGTATAAAATATATTTCTCACGTCCTGTCATAACCCTAAAGATGCTATAGAAAAGAACCAGTGATACTGGAGCGATAAAATTTACTGGCCACTGAGTTCTATCTGCCAGAATAATGAAAGTGGATACTGTATGGATGAAAACTGCAACTAATGCTACCTGCTCTGAAAACAGTTTTTTTACAAATATGTAAAGCGTAAAAAATGTAATACTACTCGTCACCCCAGCGATATAAATGGAAGCGACTGGATCAAGACTGGTGAAGAAATAGAAGATAGCTACAAAGTAATAATACAGTGGACCGATATAAAAACCGCTATTCTGTTTTGCTACCATTCCTACGAGCGGTAATTTGTGATCTACGAGAATGTTTTTTGCAGCCCACGCGTTGTCTACCTGATCCCATTCAAATCCGTGTCTCTCCTCAAAGCCATAAAACCGAAAAAAGAGGTGGAGAAAAAACAGAAAAAGTAATATAAGAATATTCCGATGATGAAGACTATAATCAAGTATTGCCTTAAGCTGTTTCATATAATCCCGGGGACAATTGCAATCGCCGGATCTCCATTAAGGTAATACACTTTCTCAAGAACATTGACTCCTTCAGGAAAATCATTTGACCTACCAACATACAGAATCGATCTGTCTTTTGCTTCGTTTGTCCAATCTATCGGACGGAATTCGTATTTAGAAAATGCATGATTCTCCCGAAATCCTCCAGAGAGATTCGTTAGATTTTCTTCCTGGTAGTCTTTCGGAGGGTACTTAAGGTAAAAAAGGAAAAACATGTAGGACTGGTCCAGTGGCGGCTGATTACTTACGATTATTTTTCCATACTTCCCTTCGATTTTTTTTACTGACTCAACAGCTTCCTTGTAACCGTATTGCCAGTCAACTGAAGTGTAGTAGTTCTGCTGGACAAAATACTCGTTGAGATAAAAAATAGTATTCCAGAGAATCAACACTCCGTAACATGAGGACATGATAATCAAAAAAACTTTGTATCTTGGATGTGATCGGAAAATATGCAACAAAAACGCAAAAGTACTCAGTATTCCAAACGCAACAAATACTTGAAACGTAGGAAGGAAATTCAGCGTTCGTACTGCGTGAGGAACCCCACTGGTGATCGATGCAGGAAGAGGAGCGATAAGAAACCAAAGAATAAGTAATGTCTTGACTCTCTTATCATACTTTCCGAAAAGGATCGTATATATTCCGATAAGGAGAAACGGCAATTCCCAGAGATACAAAAGCCCCATGAATGGGGCGTGGTGTCGTGGCAGATCTCCGTGAATAAAAAGCCAGTTGAGATCAAAGTGCGACAGATATCCTGCGATAGCTGCTTTAATAAACGCAACTCTTCTGTTATCGAAAATGAGTCCGAGAACATCCCCTCTCTCCCTATCATACAGAAGCCTGTTTGATGTATCTTTCAAAAATGCTGTTTGATCAGCAAAGATACTTACTCCTTGTGCCCGCGATAGTGCTTGGGTATCTGTCAGTTGAAACCACGCAGCTGGAAAAATTGTCATGATGCCAATAGCGGCTGCCAAGAAGAGATATCGCTTTGGGACTTTGAAGATGCTTTTTCTATAGACGAAAACTACAACGAGAAAAAGAAGCGGAGTAAAAACTTTATCGCTTTGATAGATAGACGGAGTAAGTCCGAAACAAAAGGCTGAAAGGAGCAACACGGCTGGTTTTCGAAGACCTACCAAAAGGAACAAGAGTGCGAAAATATTGAATGCCACCCCAACACCTGATTCAAACGCAATTCGGGAGAATTGTATATGCCAAGGAGAAATTGCCAGGAGGAATGTGGCTAAAAGAGCCGGAATTTCAGCAGAAAATGATTTCTTGCCTAGTTCTAAGGATGACCTGTCAAACACTTCCTTAACTAAAAAATACACTCCAACGATAGCAAGCGTACCAACTACTACTGCAGGAAGGCGTACTGAGATAGGGTTTAGGCCAAGAAAGACTATAAAGGGGATAATAAAGTAAGCGTAGGCAGCAGGTTTGTAATCGTCATACGAACGAAGAACTGCCGGAAAAAATTTTCCATATTCATCTCTTCCAGTATGGAGTATTGAGTACGCGTTATATCCAAGAGCGACTTCATCCCAATTTGGTGAAGGCGGAACACTACCTATCTGCCAAAGACGGACACAAAACCCAAGTATGATAATAAGAATAAGAAGTATTGTGCTTCTTGAAAAGTTCATATCATTAGAGTGTATATGCCACAAGCGACGGTTCTCCGTTTAATAATGAAAACGTTTTCACCACGGATGCATATTTAGGTACTTTCGCTGGAGAGTTAACAAAGAGAACCTTTCCCATAGATGCATCGCTTCCCGGAAGATTCGGCTGGAAATAATATTTACCTACCCTCTCAACATTCACAAAGCCGAAACTATCTCTCTTTATCGATGCTGTCTTTTGAAATTGACTGGGATCCAACTTTGATGAGAAAATATAGTAAATATACGGCCTACCCAAATCTGTCGTGAAGTAGATTCTGTCGTAAAGCGATTCGTTCACCTGTATATACGAAAAAGCGTCAGCGTAACCGTATTGCCACTCACGGGAGAATGTTCTTGGATAATGTGTGTAGTAATCGTGGAGATAGTAACTAACGTTTAGGAAAAGAAAAACTATGAGCGCTAGAGCTACACTAACTTTTATGTATGCTTGCTTCATATATCGCAATCGTGATGCAATGGAGGCAATCTGCACTAATCCATAAGCAATAACAATTTGTGGAACCGGCAAAACTGTTTCTATACGAAGCGCATGAGGTGTCTCACGAGCTGTTCCAGCAGGAAGTATCCCTAGAATAAACCACAGCGGAAGAAGATACCAATTCCCTTCTCTTCTTCTAAAAAGAAACAGTATCCCAAGAACAAGAAAGGGAAGATCAAACAAAAATAACTGTCCAACATGCTGCGTTGAAAATTTTGGATTCCCATCCCCTCTAATAAACAGAAATGATGGACTCAAATTATCAAAATAATGTTTTATATATTCGCGTGCATAAAAAATGCGCCGATTTTGGAGGATTTTTGACCAAAGTGCATTATCATTTCGTGCAATTTGCTGATTTGCAGTGACCACGGGACCAGAATCAGAAAAAATATTCACTTCTTGAAAACGGAGTCTGGCCTGAGGAGAGAGTAAGAAGGGAAGCGTTGGGAGAAGAAGCGCAATTCCCACAAATAATCCAGCGATTGGTACTTTCATTTCTCTAAAAATGTTTTTGCGAAAAGAAATTACCAATAGTAAAAAAAGAAGCGGGGCGATGATTCTCGTCGTATTAAATGTATAGACGGAACCGACAAAGCTCGTAATACTCAGAAGCAATATCCATCTATTTTTTTGCACACCAACTAAGAAAAGCCATATACCAGCGATGAGAAAAAACGTCGCTACATTGGCCTCAAACGCAGCTCTCGAGAGATTTATGTGCCATGGAGAGAGTGCAAGAAACAGTGCGCTGACAAGCGCATATCTCTCACGACTGTCTGAAGAAATAAATATCCTCTTCACAAGATGATATGTAACCAACACCGTTAGCGTGCCAAAAAAAGCACTGGCAAATCGAGTGGCGAATTCATTTAACCCGAAGAAGGCAACCGGAAGAATGGTTAGATACGCGTACACTGGCGGCTTAAAATCTCCAAATGACTCAAGATAATCCAGTGGAAGAAAACGCCCAAACTCGTCTTTGCCTGTTCGCAATAGCGAATACGCGTTATATCCCCACGAAGCCTCATCCCATGTCAGAGAAGGTGGGTTTTGTCCAAGCTGATAGAAACGGAGGAATCCCGCTATAACAAAAATAACTAAAATCGGTAGAATACTACGCACCCTCACCGTAATTATGTACGCTTCTCAAGCGCGAAAACGACTCCCATTGAGAAGTTGAAATATTTCTTTTTTATGAGCGTGAGCTCACTTTTCATCAAAAGATTCTCAAGAATTGAGGAATTAAATATATGAATATGAGAATCCCTCCATACGCCTTTTCTCATGTTCGTCCACCAATACCATGCAGCGCGAAATAGGAAATTTCCGCTATCCATCTCAATAATTGCCCTCCCTCCTGGTACGAGAACCCTCTCAATTTCCTTAACTACTGCTAGTGGGTCAATAACATGCTCAAGTACTTCCGTGCAAATGACAACATCAAATGAACTGTTTTTAAATGGAAGTTTGTGTGCATCGCCGAGCTTAAACGTAAGAGATGGATACTGCTTCTTTGCGTGCTTGATTGCAGGTTCGTAGATGTCAACTCCGACACAGTGGCACTTTGGAAAATATCTATGCACACGATCAAGAAACCATCCGCTAGCACTCCCAACATCAAGGATAGATGACGGATCATTTCCGATAAGCTCAATGACTGCTTTCAGTTTTCCGGTATGCCACTTTCGCTGCAATTGGTTATTTGCAATGCCATTCTGGTAGTAATCTGGCGGGACTTGATGCCAAATCTCTTCCAGTACATCGTGGTCATCTATTTTGGGTTTCATAGTTAGTTAATGCCAGTTACGAAATGATAGACTCGAAATTGTTCGTTCTTCTCACTGTTTGTCATTGCGAGCGAATGAAATGAGCGCGGCACTCTCTTAAAAGATTGCTTCGTCGCCCAGTTTACCCTGAGCCTGTCGAAGGGCTCCTCGCAATGACAGCCTTGGAATTTCGTAATATACCTTCCAAACCGTATTGCCATAATAATCCTGTACTTTCATCAAAGGATCTGTCTTTTTATCACAATCATCATGCATAAAAAGAAGCTGTGTCCGTCTTAAGGCATTAAATCGAGCCTCAAGGTTTTGTACCCTTTCGCAGTTGGGTTGAAAAACTACATTTCGTATTTTGAAGATATCTCCTCCCTGAGAAGACAACCCTCTTTTCCGCCAAGAAGTCTGCACTGTTTCTACCGGTATCCCCGCATAAAAGGCGTACTGAACGACGTCACCAAATGTCGTATTTGCTACTATAACAGTATCATAAGTTGAACCTCGACTTTGGATCAAGAAACTTACATCCTTCAAGCTTTTCGCCCATGACTCGGCAAACTGGTACGAATACCGTTCATAGTAATCGAAAAGATAGCTTCCAAAAGAGTAACTATACAGAAAAATAATAATTACTCCTACCACATAACGCATCTGTCTTCTTTTCGATATAAGAAACAGACATATCACGCCGCCAGCGCTAAGAATTGGGAGTGATGAGGAAATAAAAAAATTTCTTGCAGAATATGGTGATCCTCCCAAGAGCCCCGGGAGTCCCCCAATGAGCAAGAAAGAAAAGACAATGAGTGACGCGCGCTTATTCAGCTTATACAGGAAGAAAATACCAAGAGCGATAAAAATAATGTCTATAAAATATATTCTTCCCCTGGACCAAATCGAATAAATTTTGTGTGGTTCAGTATGGAGAAAAAGGAATTCTGGCGAATAGCTTCTCAGGTAATTTTCCCTCAGCTTGGAAACGATATACGCTGGCTTATTAAGAAATAGCCTTCGCACCCATAACGGACCCTTCGCTTCGCGAATCTCTTTATCAACAGCCTCCTGGATTTTTGGATCGTTAAAAAAGAGCGCCTCCTGTGTATATGAAGAACCAAGGCTGAGCACAACGAATAAAAAACTTGCGGTGACAATACATATACTTACTATAGAGATTCCAAGTGATTTTTTACTCATCCTATACTTTACAGCTGTATAATAGATAAGAATAATCGCTAAGGGCACAAAAACTGCGCTCATGCCGCGATAACTGAATATTGCAAACAAGAACGACAATGATGAAACGAAAGGCATCTTCTTCCTCTCAGCTTCATGAAGAAAACTCGCTATCGCGAGCAAATAAAAAAACAAAGCAAAATTAGGATCATACGCGCTTCGCGAAAAGTGGAGATGCCACGGAGAAATTGCAAGGAAAAACCCGCTTAACAGTGCAAGCTTATCCGATCGAAACAGCTTTTTGACTATGAGAAAAAGAAGAAACACATCTCCTACTCCAAGTAATGCTGCAGGAAGCCTACCAGCAAAAGCGCTCAGTGGAAGAAAAAAGAAGAAAGGTGCAGAAAAGTATATTGGAACAGGAAGAAAAGGAAACCCATCTCTAACCATCCACGTCAGAAATGGAAACCGTTCACCAAAGACATTCGAGCCTGTTTGAGAAATCGCATACGCGTTATAGATATACCCTAGCTCATCATGCGTGACGCCAAGAGGAATATTCCCAAGCTGATAGAGTCGAAGTGCTGCCGCCAAAGAAAGAATGAGAACAAGCAGGATAGTGTGTTTGTGCAGATAAAACCTTTTCATACTTTATAGTATACTCAAGACAGGTTTACATGCAAACAAAGAAAAGCTTGTACGTTTGGCTTATTCTTATCTTCTTAGTTGCTTCTGGCTTTCGTCTTTTTCGTATTGAACTTATGGAGTATAAGGCTGATGAAACAATTAATGTGTTTCTCGCCACTCAACTTGCATTCAATAATCCACTACCTCCCGGAGGTACGGTTTCAAGTGTTGGAATCCTAAATCCTCCACTTTTTACATATCTTCTTGTCCCGGTGACGTTTCTTTCCACAAACCCACGAGATATTGCTATCGCGATAGCTCTCACAAATGCTCTTGGTGTGTGCATTTTCTTCTTCCTCGTCAGACGATACTACACGCTTCCCCTAGCTCTTTTTTCAACTCTTCTCCTTAGCCTTGCACCCTGGCCGATTCTCTATTCAAGAAAAATTTGGACGCAAGATCTTATCTTCCCGTTAAGCGTACTCTTCCTCTTTTTTCTTCATGAAGCATTACTCAGGAAACGAAAAGTATTCTGGCTGCTCTGCGGAATAAGTCTGGCATTTTTAGCGCAACTGCATATGGGAAATGTTCTCATAATTCTTCTATTCTTAGGTTATTCTCTTTTGAGGCAGTTGCCTCTGTCGTGGAAATGGTTCCTTTCAGGATTAGCACTTGGCAGTATCCCCTTACTTCCCTACCTTCTTTTTCAGTTTCAGTCCTGCATCGGCTGCTCTGCCTACACAGCGAGTAGTCATCCGTTAAACCTCTCTCTTTTACTGCACTTCCTCCTTCCGATGGAGCTTATTGGAATAGCTAATTTTGGTGCCATGTTTGGTGTGGACTATCCGGTATTTCTGAATCAGTATTATCCTCTGGGATGGATACGGTATCTGCAACCGCTTTTCATACTCGCTACTGTCGCTGGAGGAATTTTGTATTGGAGGGAAAACAAAAAACTACGGATAATTCCCTATCTTTTTTTCTCAACTCCTTTTGTTTTCATGTTACTCAGATTGGATACATTTGCACACTACTATCTTTCACTTCTTCCTA
Source organism: Candidatus Levyibacteriota bacterium (assembly GCA_016188975.1). GTDB lineage: Bacteria > Patescibacteriota > Microgenomatia > Levybacterales > UBA12049 > JACPGQ01. Next base: position 20,376 of record JACPGQ010000036.1, read on the forward strand.
TCGCCTCATTCTTTATCGGATACTGCTTTACCAAGATGTATCTTAACCAAAACACTATTCTGAAATTGGTAAGCATCGTGCTTTTTGGTTTTGTTCTTTGCTGTTTTGTTATTTTTGATATAGCGTTCTTCCGCTTCCTATCAGAACACAAGAGTTTGAAAGGTGATTACGGAAATAGTTTTTTAATGAGTGAGGCAATTGCAAAAAAACGCCTTTCAGAATATGCTCACTATCCTGAGTACCAAGAAATGTTTATCGCCAGTTTTGTTCCGCTTCAATCAGTAAGTGGACCGGATACAATTGCTTCACTTGTATATCCTATGCAACTAACAACTGAACAACTATCAGATTTTGATACGCGGTTGATCGCAGTTCCCGGTGATCCCCGAATACACCTTGCGCTCACTGCTTACTATACAAAAACTCCTCTTACCGAGGATACGCTCAGGTTCCTCGCAGAAAAAACAAAAACGATTCCTGGATATTCTCCAATTTTTGGTGCTGTTCTAGATGAATATATCAACGTAAATCATTTGACAAAAGAGCGATTGAATTTTCCCTGACTTTATAACTACAATAATAATGATGCTTAAAAAGTTGAATCGAGGCAACCTCTTACTGCTGATCATTTTTGTTTTCGCACTCGTATTACGTGTCTACAACCTAGCAACAGTCCCTGTCGGATTTCATGGTGACGAGGCAAGTATTGGCTACAATGCATATTCAATTCTCAAAACAGGTAAGGATCAAAATAATAACTTCCTTCCTCTTGCAATTGACCAGTTTGGAGATTTTCGCCCCGCTGGTTATCACTATTTCGCTGTACCGTTTGTTGCGATTTTTGGGCTGAACGAGTTCTCTACGAGACTTCCGGCCGCCATCGTCGGATCCCTCTCGGTGGTAGCGATTTTTTTACTCACACAAACAATCTTTAAAAAGCCTTCTCTCGCCTATATAGCGAGCGGTTTTCTCGCTATAAATCCATGGCATATAAATATTTCCCGTGCGACATCTGAAAGCGTTATCGCTCTGTTTTTTATTATTATCGGTGTAATACTACTTATAAGATCCTTGCAAAAGGCTAAGCGAAAATACTATATATTTGCCTTCGCTTGTTTTGCAATAAGCTTTCTCTTTTACCATGCAGCGCGCTTTTTCTTGCCACTGTTCCTTCTTGCATCTTCGTTTCCTCTCTCCAAGCAGTATCTATCTCGGGATGCCAAGCGTAGCCTTGCTCTGGGAAACGCAGCACTCATTCTTTTTTTGGGAATTCTCATCTTTCTCTCCTCAGGGACCGAGAGACCGCTTCGAATAAGTATCGTAAACGCTCCGGAAAATCAGGTTATCTTAAGCCAGCAGCTTACCCAAGACGCTGGTCAACGCGGATTTATCACAAGACTCTACCACAATAAACCCATACTCTACGGGAGACTATTCGGAATTAATTATTTGGAGCATTTCTCAGGAGACTTCCTATTGTTTGAAGGAGGCTTTCCTAAACGATATTCAATCCCTTGGACAGGAAATTTCTACCCCTTTGAGATACTTTTCTTTGTCATTGGCGGGTCGTTCCTGCTGTATGCTTTGATCAGGGACAAACAGTATCTTTTTGCCATTCCGTTGCTTTGGGTCATTATAGGCCCAATACCTGCAGCTTTGACATTTGAAGATATCCCCAATGTCCAGCGCTCTAGCATGATGATCCCAGGCATGATTCTCCTTATGAGCTACGGGCTCTATACGCTGCTTCTCTGGATCCATGGAGTATGGCAAAAAATAGCTATAGCTGGAGTCGCTCTTCTCACTCTCTTTCAATTTCTGCTCTTTTCCCATATCTATTTCCACCATGCGGGAAAGCAAGAAACAATATACAGAAACGCTGGTGAAAAAGCACTGGTCGACTTTCTCAGCCAATTTGATAGTCAAAAAATTATCTCGACATCGCAAAATGACAACAACGTTATCTTCTATCTTTTCTTTAGGAAAATTGATCCAGGATACTTCCAAAGCATCGGCTCACCGAGGGACAAAGATCAGCTGCAATTTAGAAATATGCTTTTTACCTATGCTCATTGCCCGTTAGAAACAGGAGAACATTCGGAGGTTGCAGAAGGAATACCCGGAGTTATTTATGTCAACAGAGGCGAATGCAAAACAGGGAAAAACGTAGAGGAACTCACGGTTATTAAAAGACCTGACGACACTGTTGCTTTCAAGGTCGTCCGTCTCAGCGGCTCTCTTTGAGAGAAAGAATGTAAAAAGCAACCGATCCATCAGTCCGCTTTACCTCGTCGTGAACCGTTACATCATCAGGAAGCTTACAAAGACCGCTATTGATGTAAAGTGTATTGCTGTCCTGGCTTTCCTCACGGTCGTCTAATAGTTTCAGGGGGCATTCCTCTTGTGAAAATGTATATTTCCCAAAGCTGACGCGGTCAAAATCACGAAGAACAGAAGAACGCGTCTCCTGCTGAAACGTCAAAGGGTTGTAGTGATTATAAAAAAGGAAGAATATCGTAGGAGCTGATTCTCTATCCGTAATGACGATGTGGCCAAACTGGGAAGACAACTCGCCAATTCTCGCAACGAGTTGCCTGTATCCTTCTTGCCTATACCAGGGTCTATATCTTTGACCGTGAACAAAATATTGGTGGAGAAAAAAAACAAAACTATAAATCCAAACAGCGAACACGATAATTGGAACAAGTACATATATGCGTTTGTTATTCTGAATAGATTGGTACAGGAAAAACCCTCCCAAGGCTGTAAGTATCAAAAGCGGAGGAAGCATAAAAAGTGTGCGTTGAATATTCGGTACATCATCCGATGCTAAACTACTTCCAATGGGAGCAAGAAAAATCCACGCAAAGAGTACGAGAGCAATGCTCCGTTCTGTCCTAAACAGAATATATGCTCCCATAAATGTAAGAGGAAAGAGTATCAAGTACAGCATGCCCGAGAGTGGAACTCTGTATCTATCAGGAAATGACTGATCTGTAAAGAAAAACTGATAAGAAAAATGCTTGGAATAAGTCTCAAAAAAATACTGGCTAAGTCCGACAATTTTGTTATGGAAAACGCGGGTGAGAAAAAGTGGCGTATTTGATACGCCATCTTCACGGATCTCCTCCGCAAGAACGAGCGAGACATAAGGGCTATTTGTAATGCTTAGACTTCTCGCTCGAAGCGAAAGGCTTTCCGATGTAAATGTAAGAAATGATGGCAATACAATAAAGAAGATGTAACAAACTCCAAGAACTAGGATCTCATGTCTCGGTATTTTTTTATGGATGAGAAGAAAGAAAAACGGAAGAAAGAGAAGAAGAAAAAGGTATGGTGCAACATAAAAACATAAGCTGAGAAAAAATGCCAAAAACGCACTCACCAGCAACAATCTTTTTTTTGTTTCGACCCAGTACAAGCTAAGCATCATGCCCAAAGCGATAAAGAAAACAACAACTGTAATGACACTCGCAGTTCTCGCTAAGACAATATTCCACGGCGTAGTAGCATAGAAAAATGATGCGAGCAAAGAAATTGATTCTCGATGTTTGGAAAGGAGTGGTGCCTTTGTCTGAAACAGAAGCTTTTTCGTCAGAAAATAGATTACTACCGATGTTCCGACAGAAAACACAGCAGACGGAATGCGTACAGCAAACTCATTGAGACCAATCAGCACAATCGCAGGTATCGCGAAATAGCTATATCCCGCTGGCGTATAGAGGAATGACTCAAGGTGCGTTGGTAACAGATTTCCATTAATATCTTTCCCTGTTTTCAACAAAGAGTATGCGTTGTACCCTAAAAAGGCCTCATCGCGATGGAAACCGTTTGGAATCTCTCCGAGCCTGTAAAATGAGATAGGCAAAGAAAGGAGCACAATTGAAGCAAGGATAAAAAATGATTTACGATTCATTTCCGAGCAACAAACCACATATTAAACCCTAACTCAAACCTTCCAGAAGCTATATTTTCCGACTGAAAACCCGCATGAGTAAGAAATGACTTTATTTTTCCCAAAGCATATGAATTCTTGTGATCATCTATTTCCACTTTACTAATTAGCCCAATACGTGAGAGAGTCCAAAGGACCGGAACTGACTGCTGAGAAGGCGTCGTTATAATAAGCTGCCCGTCTTTTTTAAGAGTATGAAAAATATCAACTAAGACTTTATCAATAAATTGAGGATGAATATGCTCAAAGACTGCAAGCATCACAACAACATCAAAAAAATCATTTTTAAATGGGAGCCTTTCTGTTTCAACATTTAGTTTTTTTAATTTTATGGTCAAGTCATGAAAGAGCGACTCATTGATGCCTCCATCGACTCCATACTTCTCAGAAAAATGTGTCGTTGTGAGAAAGTATGGAAATGAACCGCATCCTATATCAAGAACTCTTCCTGAGCGCTTTGCAGGATCAATTAATTCTTGGGCAATAGCAGCTCGCTTTTTAGCAAGTACCGTTTCAAGAAATCCAAACCCTCGTGTTACATTATAGTGATGACTGTGTGTCATTTTTTGCTTCGGAACTGGGCCAGAAATATGCTGCGATGAGCATATAGGAGATAAATGCTATGTGGCTGTTATTGAAGTACCGTGAGAAATACCAGTAGACAAGAAGGAAGACTGCGTACACAATGATCAGGGTTTTCACATTTGTGTGTTTTTTAAGGTACTTTATGAGAACTACAAAAAGAGGAATACAAATAAGAACCTGCCAGAGAAGGAATGGGTAGGATACGAATTTATCCTTGATCGTGCCCAGTTGCAGGAGGATACTTCCGAATCCATACCCTGAGATAGGGTAGCTATTTTCAGTGTTGCCTGACAGGTAAAAGACCGTACTATCCAGAAATGCTTTCGGGTTCCACAAAAGAAATGGAAGAGTAACCAAAGAAAACGTAGCTACAAAAGGCAGAAGGGCAACTGCTGTGTTACGTAACGATTTCTTCCGAAAGAAAAGATAAAGAATATAAAAAGGGATGAAAGGCCACGCAGACTGTTTAACTGCTGCTGCAAGCCCTATAGATACCCCTGCGAGAAAATTTCTCTTCCATAGAAGGAATAGCCATCCAGCAAAAAGAAAGGTGAACATAAAAATATCCGATCTTCCCTCAAGCGTGTACGGAAGGAGGGACGGATGGAATGCGAGAAGAATAACAAATAGCCTTCTTTTGTCTTGATCATCAACTACTCTCCAGCTTATAACTAAAAGTAGGAAAAAAAGAAAGAGGAGCGGTACACGTGCATCAAAAAATCCAAAAAAGATATTGCTTAAAAGATAAAATGGAATCGCAAACAACAGATAGAACGGTTCCATGACGAAGTGGTAGAGAGCTGGGTTTACTTCGGTATCACCGTAATGCCAGTCTTGAAGCGGCGTACCAAAATACGTTTCCTGATAGGGATTTTTTCCATCAAGCAGAAAACGCATTGCAGCTTCTTGTTGGAGGATAATGTCGTGAATCATATAAACTGGCGCAGTCTGATGACGAACAATAATCGCTGAAACAAAAGAGCTTCCAATGACAGTAAAAATCGTGACCCACAGTATTGTGTTTTTCAGGAGCGCATAGATCTTATTTCGTTCATAAAAAAGATCAAGAAGTACATTTCCCAAAAGCAAGAGGAAAATGAACCCGAAAAGAAGAAATGGTGTCTCCCCCGGTCCGATTCGATATCCCATGATAAATGGGATAACGAGAGCAAACAGCAACACTGAGTCAAGAGAAAGCTTATTCATAATTGTTTATCTTCATACCACTTTACTGTCGAATGAAAGATATCGCTTGGATTTACAGGCGCCCAACCGTTTTTCATCAACTCCGCTGAGGAGCTTGCGTTTAGGTCACGCAATCTAAATCCGAAAGTATTTCCCGGAATTTCTTCATGGTCCTGTATGACAAGTCTCGAACTAGAACCAAATCCAATTTTATACCCCCCTTTTCCGATTCTCCCATCTGCATCCAAAAAGAGAACGAGCGGTAAGCTGTAGGTAGAAGACACGTACTCATAGTCATAAAGTGAAAACGTTTTTTCTTGAGGATAGGACTTGTAAAGAAACGCCTTCATCCCCAGTGCCATTGCTGCCATATTATTTTTCGAATAGTAAATGTCTTTCATATTTATGATTATACTCCCGGCAATGACAATAAGTAATGCCACAATCCCTAGCGTTCTTGAAATTTGTATAATGCGAAACAGTACCCAACCAGTGAGAATAATAACTACGGTATGAAGTGAAACAAGATAGCTGTCATACAAAGGACCCTTATAGTAACGAAGTAAAATAACTGCAAACAGGAAAAAAACCGCGCACGCAAATATAATCCTATCACGGTCTTTTTTTCTGATAGAATCAACAACTGCAATTCCAGTTATCCCAATAAGAAAATAGCCAAAAAGATAGTATCCTCCGATTATTCTGGACCAGGAAAGAGGCCAAAATGAAAAAGCATATGTTAACCAACGTTTTGGAATCGCTGTCTTATGTTGTCCGTACAGAAAATAGTCGAGAATGTTCTTGCTCTCAAAGTGATTGGTTTGCAGATCAAAAATGAGGAGGGGAATAAACGGTATAAGAAGTCCAACAGCTAAAAAGAGCATCGCTTTAATCTTGTGTCTCTTCGTGAAAAGCAGAGCCACCAGACCAAGCAGTATCAGGTTGACTGCTTGGAAATGAACGTTTATTGCGCTGCCGATGAGAAAGCCTAAAAGTCCTACGATGATTGGCTTATCATTCTTGATGTACTTGATAAAAACGAAAAAGCAGAATACTGAGACGACGCCTACCATCGACGGAGAACTTAGATTGACTGACTGTGCAATCTGAGCAGTGGAGACTGCAGTCAAAAGACCAAGAAGTAGTCCAAATTTTTTCCCTTTTATCTCAGTTCCAATGAGCACCATGACGTATACAACGAGAACGTAGAGAATAGACAACAGAATCCATGGAGTCAGCAGAAACGATGGATTGAATAGAACAAATATCATGAGGATCCAGTACCATTGTGGGCCATACACAAATTGACCAGCGGATGCGAAAGGTCCGATAAGCGGTAACTCGCCTACCCGCAATGCTTCTCTTGCGACGAGAACGTCTCTTGCCTGATCATAGGCTAACCCCCACCGTTCATTGTAGTTTGCAAATCGGAGTGCTATAGCAATAAGAAGTATTCCGCTGAGAAGAAGAGAATACCAATGCGTTCTGATAAATCTATGTAAAGAAAGCTTCTTCATTAATCGACGAAGCGGTATTTTACAAGTGTCATGAGAGCGACGGGTCCATCAGTGAGAGCATTGAGTTTTTTTCCTTCATCGTGGCTTCGCGGGTTTGTAGAAATAGGAATCTCCATAATTTTGTAGCCGCCCTTCAGAAGCTTCGCCGTAATTTCAGGTTCAATATCAAACCCACGAGCACGGAGGGAATTTTTTTCAAGGAACTTTTTTGGAAATAATTTATACCCTGTCTCCATGTCCGTTATCCATTGCCCATATAGAATACTTGTAACAAGGCTTAAGAATCTATTACCAAAATAGTGGATGAGAAATGTGACCGTCCGTTCGTCCCGTCTCAGATTCGGCAACCGCTTTAACCTCGTCCCGTAGACGACATCAGCTTTTTTCTCAAGGATCGGGTGAAGAAGCAATGAGATGTCCTTCGGATCATACTCCAAATCTGCATCCTGGATCAGGATATAATCTCCACTCGCGCAGGATGCGCCAGTCTGTATTGCAACACCTTTCCCCATATTCTCTTTGTGCTGGGCAAGCTTGATGGTGGGAACAGTCTTTTTAAAACTCTTAATCTTCTCAACAGTTTTATCACTCGACCCATCGTCAACAACGATAATTTCCTTATCGATCATAGGGAGAGACAACAATCTCAGCTTCTCCAATATTGCAGCAACTGTCTTCTCTTCGTTATATACCGGGATGATAATCGATAAAACCATAGAGAGAGATTATTAGTATATACTATCTGGCCTTTCTTCTGTAGATATATTGCTCTTTAGTTTTATAAACTGTCTCATAATTTTTGTCTTCCCGAACGCTCTTGAGTAGTGATGGCAATTTTTTTGTTGGAAAAAAGTTGTTTGGGTTTTGATTCCCCCGAAGGTCAAGAACAATATACTCCGGCTTGATAATCGAATACGATTCGCTCAACAAATACACCTGCTGATGGGTAAGATGTGAAGCGAGATTGTTCTGTGTCATCACCGATGCGTGTTTCGGAATTCTCTCCACAAGGCTATTAAGAAAACCAAAATCTTTTGAATGTCGATAGAAAACAGGATTATACGAAAGCGCAAGAGGCCCACGAAGCGTAAACCTGTAATAAAAGACTGCTATGCCAAACGCAAGCAAAACCCAGGCTGTGATAATACTATACGGGAGTTTCTTGTATAAAAATCTTAGTCCATATACTGAAGACAGGGCGAGGAATGCCCCGGTTGAAATATTATAGTGTAGACCCAACCCCCATCGTGTTTCAGAAAATTGAGGAAGAAATCTCGTAGCTAAATCCTGAAGCAATAATGGCCACATCGATGGTGCAAAAAGCGGAAAAAATCCGAAGGAAGAAAAACTATACCAAAGAGTTCTTAGCTTTCTTTGATCATCAACAAACCCTGTAAGTAAACCAACTCCAGAGGGCATCTGCGGGGAATATGAATAAATCCCATCAGAAAAATATGGAATAATTACCTGTATTGCCAAAAATCCCCATGCACAAGAAAGCGCAATACTTATAAGTGCAACATTTCTCCATCTTGGGTAAATAAGTAGCATAAATATTCCGATCCCGATACCAATAAGAAATGTCGATTCCTTAAATACCAACATGCTAAGAAACGAAAGAAAAAAGAGTATCTTCCTCTCTCCTGCAATCGCCCAGAACGTCATCATAAGAGGTAGCGACATAACAGTTACTTCATGAGAATCAGTAATAACAGCATTCTGTACTCCGATAAACAAAAAATAGCTACCGAGGATTACAAGGGAAAACGTGTTGGTTTTTAGGACTCGTACCGAGGTGAGGTAGAGAAACAATCCGCTTAACGCGACCGCTGCTGCCTGAGCAAGAAGTAGTATCTCCTGCTTGTCGGTAACCCAGTAAAGTGGAGATAGGAGAAATATCCCGGGGCTGAAATGATCCGCAAAAATCCATCGATGCCCTACCGCGAGATGGTCAATGATAGGCGGCTGAAACCTCGAGACACTCCAAATGGCCTGGTCGAAGATTCCGAAATCGTAGTAGAAAACATCATACTGCCAGTACCTATTAAGGGAAACGACTGATGAGGCGAGAAAAAAAAGGGTGCAGAGAAAAAATCCAATGATTCGCCCATGTACCTCAAAAAAAGAAGAAAATCTATGCAATAGTTTCTGTAACGAATTCATCCAGTATTTCCTTATCTGGGACAACATTTCTCTTCCTGTTTTGTGCCCTCCGCTGAAGAATCACAGGCAGTCGCACTAGAGCACTAAAAAACCCCAGAAGGAATGCAAAATCCCCTTTACTAAGGGTGTTTAACACGTGGAAAGGCAACCAACAAATGTGTGAAAGAAACAGTGAGGTGTCAGTTACATTAAGCCATACGAACTGCACCTGGTTTCGATACGATATCACTTGCACGCTGAAATGCGACCTGCTTTTTTTAATCGCTCCCTTCTCGTGTTCGTGGATGAGGACACACTTTGGTTCAAATGCTATCGTGTACCCGTGCTTTTGCGCACGGTATGAAAGATCAATATCTTCCCACATACCCCCTAACTCATCCCACATTGCCTTTCGAAACACGCTGCTACCGCCACTAACCCACAGTGTATTCTTCCTGTCAACCTCTCCTCTTCTATGAAGGAGAAATCCTCTCTTCCACTTTCCAACTCCTCTCCCTCGAAGCACGACGTTCCCATTCTCTTCGATACTTTTATCCATAAACCCGACTGCAAAATGGTTTGGATCATCAAAATAACGGAGAGCATGAGAGAAAAAGTCTTTATTTGTCTCAGGATACACATCAGTGTTGAGGAGAATAAGTATTTCTCCACGAGCCTCTTTTGCACCACGATTTACTGTCGAAGAAAAACCTCTATTTACATCACTCTCAAGTAGGCGAAAAGACATATTCTCTTCTTTATACTTATTGAATATCTCTTTAATAACAGGAACCGAATTATCTGAAGAACAATCATCAACAAGGATGATTTGTATCTTGTCTCCGCCTTTTGTAAACTTACCTGCTGCCTCTATGATCCTCGGAAGATTTTTTTTAAGGATTCCCTCACCGTTAAAATTCGGAATAACAAAGCTAATCAGCATAATCGATAAATTCTATAGTATCACATCACACCCATCGAAAAGACTAGCGTGTGCTTCCCTTGTGGAACCAGAACTCCGCGGAATGCAAAGTTTGTCTTGTAAATTGTGAGGGAAGTACTTTCTGTTCCCGAATGTAGTGTCGCCTTCCAGGAAGGAAAATCGGTATCAAGCAAAACTAAAAAGCCTGCTTTAT
>JACPGQ010000035.1 GCA_016188975.1 Candidatus Levyibacteriota bacterium
TTTAGACTAAGAATGCTAGATCGTTGTGTACTTTCCACACTGTTAGTGCTGCCAGGGTGGCCTGCCCGCATTGCTAGCGCTCGCGTTGTAGGCGGGCCTTTTAATTAACCCCGGCAAGATTAAGCTCCTTGTCCTCGTACACCTACTACAACGGACCGAAAAATAGTTCCTGCTGGTTCAGGAGAGCGCAACCTTCTGTGAGCTGAAAGTTCACGAGCAAGATCCTCCAGTTCACGTAATGATATGTGCTGTCGAGTGTCTGTGTCTGAAGTGCCTGCTTCAATCAGCACTCCGTCATACAGCCATCCCCCGTTATTTTTCATATGCATTGACTGTACGGTAAAATCAACGATTGTATCTCGCAGTTTTGGACCGCAGATGTGACTTGGATCAAGAAATAGCTTCGTATCTGGATTTCTCTGCTTCACGCGACGTGCTGCCTCGTGTACAGGCGCATTTCTGTAATCACCTTTCTCTGGAACGTCAACTCCCCGATGAATAAGGATAACCTCATTGACGCCTGCAGCGTACGTTGCTAATCCCGCCCATGTTTTCTCCATAGGTGTTGACACTGCGTTTGGATCATCTGCTTCAGAGAGTGTTGCTCCAAGAGCCTTGCCATTTTTTAGACCAATGCTCCAGCCGTGACGCATTGCATATACACTTGTTCTGCGTACTTGCCAACCCAGTTGGTTGACTGAAGGATTCCAAGCCAAAAGTTTTCCTTCTGGAACTCTTCCTGCAAATTGCGGCAACTGAATATGAGGTTCCATAACTTCCGTTGCAACAAGCATGTGTGTTTCTCTGACAACATCTTCTGCAATCTTCGCACTTGGAAGTATAACGTCAGCGCCCGGATCCTGATCCAATAATTCGAGAGCCTTAAAATCAATTCCCATTCCATTTCCTAATGGATCAAGCTCTGTACGAGATTTGAGCCCAACAACTCGAGTTCCACTTACTATTGGACCGTTTGCATCTCGAATATCAGCTATTTGCCAAATTTCGTTGATGTTGGTTTGATTGATTGAGCATGGTCCTGCGATAATTTCAAGGTCGTATGTTGTTAATTGTTCTGCCAGATAAATCACCTCCTTTCAGACATAAAAAAACCTCCCTTGCGGGAGGTTATGTATCGTGTCTTTACTCTTTCTAAGACACCAAACAACCTCCCGATTTGGGAAGTAAATAATAAAACCAAAAAATTGATTGACCACTCTTCATATTCTTAGTTCAACTGTATCCTAACTTAGCGCTTTCAATTTCTTTGAGCAAATTGACAGTAGTTTGTTGATATTTTGCTTGCACATCTTTTGCGAAAGGATTTTTTGTTTGCATGTCCAAGAAAAGCTGGTCAGAGTCACTCTTAACTATCCCGACATGCTCAAGTAACAGTTCAAAGTCATATGTATCAATCGGAGTTTTTTTAATGCCCATTTTTTGTGCGATTTTACCGACCAAATAGGAATACCCGAGGGTATGAGCCATATATTTGTCATGTTGCGCTGGAGACAACTCAATAATAGTCAGACCAAGATTCTTAAAAAAGCTTCTCGTTTGAAGGTAGACAGATTTTTTTGCTGTAATATTTCCTAAAACGAGTCTTAAGCCCTGTAGGCTTTTTTTAATCCGAAATGAGTCTGGGCCAAACATCGGATGGCTCGCAATAATTTGAACAGAATTTGGTAAGTGTTTTTTCATAATTTGGACAGGAAGGATTTTGACAGAGCAAACATCTACAATCACTGCCCCTTTCTTAATAAGCGGAGCGATCTGTTTTATTACAGACTCGAAACTTGAGATGGGAACACACGGAATAATGACATCAGCTTCTCGTAATTTTTTTATGGACGCAACTGCAAGGTTTTTATGAGATAGAGTTGTTTTTTTACTGGTAACCAAAGTAAGATTAGCCTTACTATGTTTCAGTAGTACCTTCACGAGTAATTGGCCAAATCTTCCGAAGCCAATAATTGCGATCGTTGTATTTTTATCCAAAAAAAGATTTTTCATATTACTTTTTAATAACGATAAATGATGTTGCATTTAACGGATCATCATGTGCTCCTTCTACAAGCACGTTAAGGCCATAAATATCAGCGGCTCTTTTTGAAGCAAATACTGCAGCTTCTTTGTTCATTTTTCCTTCACTGAGGAGCTTAACCGACAAGGCGGTATCCATCTCATCAGTATCTGCATGAACCGGGATTTTGGGCCATTTTTTTTGTAGTGTTCTTCTACACTGACTTATTGCAACAGGGTGCCCGCGGAACTCCTCCACATTCCTTATGGAGGTTGCTTGGCTGATGATGCACATATGAATCTTCATAGTAAATACTGATAGAACTCTGAACGTGTAAGTAGCCATGGCTTCAATTGATGCAAGATACGCTCCCGAGCCAGAATTGGCAACGGCAAAAATTCCTACATCGACTTTTCCGTCTACTACCGATCTGATCACATTATTTGAATGGACAAGCTCTTCAACCTCATACTCCTCGGGCTTTATTCCAAGCTTTTGTGCCAGTCGATACAGTGCTTCATCGGTAAACGATCCAACTATCCCATGAATTCCAATCAAGGGTTTTTTCTTGATCAATAGCTCCTTTTTGCTACATTCTTTCTGAAAATACAAATAATCATCGTTTGAATGTTTCATGCTGCTTTCAAAAGTTCATGCAGTTGTGCTTGATTAAGGGCCGTGCCAATCGTAAAGAACATGTTGGGTCTCCCAAAGACGTGACGAGAATGTAGTCCTTGTGCGTTTGTCAGGCCGGAGCCAGTTGTTATACATGCATCAGGTCTTTCTTCTGGAGCCATTGTTCCCTCAGGATCAAGAACCATTAGCGCCGCTGCGGAGTTGGAGGTAGCTTTCATCCATTCAGCCCTTCCTGCATTTAACCAAGGGTCTATAAGAGGTCGTGGGGAAGGATGTGTCGCGATTCTCATCACACCAGACGCTGCGAGCTCATCTATTGGTTGAGCAGATGCTAGCTGCATCGTATCGAGGAGCATATCATGGTGGTCAGCAAAAACTACTTCGTCCCTCCTCTGGTTGAATAACTCTGCCATCTGGTAGTACACAGCACATTCCATATGAATCGGAATAACTCCTTCCTCTACTTCCTCTCTAGCCTGTTCTGCGTATGCAAGTGGTTCGATGCCTTTAGGGTGGACAATAAGATCCGTTTTGTCGGTAATTCCTAAAGCTGTAACATATTCTTCCATTGCTTGGGATATATTGGTTCCGGCTGGGCCTAGGGCGTGAGCGCGTATCCTGCGTACAGAATCAGATCGTAGAATCCTTCTGAAATCTTCGTTGGAAAGTGTACCGTTAAGCAAGGTTTTTCTCCGCTCTATCATTTCTCGAATTAACGACTCACCCTCAGGAACTGAGGCCTCACTCAGCAAATCAAGGCTGTGTTTTGTAGCTCCGACACAGTGGACATTTGGTGACTGATGGTTTTCTGAAGGAACATAGATATGGCCCATCAGTAATTGACCGAGTGCTGGTCCATCCGCAAACATTCTCGCATTAAGAACCGGATCTGTTGCACTATGCATAACGAGCTTGACCTCGTCTGTTCCCGATGCTGCCATAGCTCTTCCTATTGGGTTTTGGTCAACTGAAATCCTGAATTCAGTAATATCTCTACCGACCACGTGACGGTATGCTCGCGCAGCGTGAACGCTCTCAGGTGTTGAGAGCAAATGAATTTGAAGAGGAGTAGTAGCCAATGCTACATCTGTCCCCAAACCAGGTCTAATTGCTGGCTCAGTGAATTTTGCCAGTTCAGGCAGAGGTTGTTGAAATAATGCTTCTCTTGGTTGTGTTTCCATATATTCTGTAAATAAACAACAAAAAAACCTCCCTGTTGGGAGGTTCGTAAGGTTTTTCCTTTGTCTATTTATGCAACAGACGAACCCCCCTGTGAGGGAGTAAAGTAAAACCAAAAATAATTATTCAAATGCGAAATCATTATAGGTAATAATATCAGCTTTTTTTTGCCATGTCAACCGCGTCAAACGCGGTTTAAGCACGTTTGACGTGCTCAACAATCTGTTTAAAGATTGTAGGGTCGTTGACGACCAAGTCGCTGAGAATTTTTCGGTCAAGTTCTATATGTGCCTTCTTCAGCTTATTCATAAAGACACTGTAGGACATGTCTTGCTGTTTTACAGCTTCTCCGATGCGGGTAATCCAGAGTGCGCGGAAATCTCTCTTGCGCAGTTTTCTGCCATGAAACGCATATGCACCCGCATGGAGATATGCTTCTTTTGCAGCCTTAATGAGTCGGTGTTTTGTTCCCCGATAGCCTTTCGTCTGTGCGTGTAGCTTATTGTGTTTTCGTCGGGATACCATCCCACGCTTTACTCGTGCCATATGAATAAATCCTCCCCCTCACCTTGTATTCCTTTCCCTCGAGGGGAGAGGATAAAGGAGAGGTGATATTTTAGGCTTTCGCCATCATCTTCTTAATCTTTTTTGCGAATACGCCTGTGAGTACACCCGGTTCTTTTTGCCTTCTGAGTCTTCGTTTGGATTTGTGTAGCTTCAAGTGGCTTCCGTACTGGTGGCCAAACATCACCTTGCCGGTCTTGGTAATCCTAAACCGTTTGGCTACTGCTTTTTTCGTTTTCAGCTTTTTTTTCATGCTTCTTCCTTTCAAAAGATATTATTGCGACAAGCTGCCTACCTTCCATGTGCGGTTCGCGTTCGACTTTGGATATGTCCTCAAGCATTGCTATTGCTTTACGTGCTGTCGCAAATCCAAATTCAGGTCTCGTGACTTGGCGACCCCTGAATTTGACAACAAATCGTACTTTGTCACCCTCTAGGAGAAACTCCCGAGCCCTCTTGACCATGACTCCAAGGTCATTATCTGAGATAAATGGACCAAGTCTAACTTCTTTTGTCTCAGACACCTTGGCTTTCTTCTTCTCTTCCCGCTTCCTTTTCTCTTCTTGATACAAAAACTTGTTGAAATCGACAATTTTTGCTACCGGAGGTATGGCTCTTGGTGCTATTTCGACCAGATCCAATCCCTGTTCACGTGCGTTTTGCAATGCCGCGAACCGATCGAGAATGCCAATTTGCTTGCCTTCTGAATCCAAAACGCGAAGCTCTCTGGCAGATATTCTTTCGTTTACACGATAGAATCGTTTTTGGTCTTGGGATCTTTTATGCCTTTTTATCAATGTCTTTTCTGAGCTTTTGTAAAAACTGGGGTAGACTCAGTTTGCCTATGTCTTCCCCTTCTCTACTACGAATAGAAATAGCCGACTCAGCTATTTCTTTATCGCCCATTATACCCATATATGGCACCTTTTGTAAAGTAGCCTCGCGGATTTTCGCCTGGAGTGTTCCCTGTCGATCATTTAGTTCAGTTCGTATTCCTGCATTATTCAGCTCCTCAAGTACTTTTTTTGCGTAATCGTTATGCCTGTCAGCTATTGGCAGTAATGCAACTTGCACCGGGGAGAGCCAGACGGGAAATTTGCCTGCATAATGTTCAGTAAGGATACCGAGGAATCTCTCAAATGATCCGAGGATCGCGCGGTGGAACACAAATGGCATCTGCTCTTTGCCGCTTGCATCAATGTATGCGAGGTTGAACCGTTTCGGCTGTTGGACATCAAGCTGCACGGTACCTGTCTGCCATTCACGGCCGAGGGAGTCTTTCATCAGGATATCTACTTTCGGTCCGTAAAATGCTCCTTCTCCCGGTGACTCGACAAATTCTTTTCCAGATTTTTCAAGAACTTCTCCAAGTATTTTTTCGGTGAATTCCCAGTCTTTTGCCTCGCCAAGCGCTTTTTCAGGCCGTGTACCAAATCTTAGCCTATATGTGATGCCAAAAGGAGCATACATCTCATCAATCATGCGCATGAGATTCTCAAATTCGCTCTGCACAAGTTCAGGCGAGATGAAAATATGCGCGTCATCCTGACGAAACTGCCTGATACGGAACAGCCCGTTGAGAGTTCCTGAGAGCTCAAACCTGTGGAGAGGGCTTGTCTCAGCAAGCCGGAGAGGGAGATCATGATAGGATCTTGTTTTGAAGGTAAACAGTTTCATGGCATTGGGGCAATTCATCGGCTTTATGCCAAACACCTCGGATCCTTCAAGAAGTGCTGAGGATTCATCCGTGAGAAAACTCATTGGTGACACAAACATATCGCTTCGGTAATGCTCCCAGTGGCCTGATGTTTCGTAGAGTTCTTTCTTGTTGATAATTGGTGTTGCGACTTCTTGGTATCCATATTTTTTGTACATGTTCCGGGCAAAATCATACAGTGTGTTGTAGAGGATAAGTCCTTTTGGCAACCAATACGCCATGCCGGGAGCAGTCTCATCAAACCAAAAAAGCTCAAGTTCCCGTCCGAGTTTCTTATGGTCCCTCTTTTTTGTCTCCTCAACCATCCTCAGGTAGTCATCAAGTTCCTGTTTCGTTTTAAACGCTGTGCCGTAAATGCGAGTCAGCATTTTGTTCTTTTCATCCCCGCGCCAGTAGGCTCCAGCCAGCGAAAGGAGCTTGAAGTACTTACATTCATCTTTCGCATGATGGACGTGCCCGCCTTTACAAAGGTCAAGAAAAGCTCCTTGCTTGGTTTCGGTGATCGTCTTGCCTCCTTGGGCAAATTCCTCAATCAGCTCGAGCTTGTATGGATTGTGAGTAAAATCTTTTCGTGCTTGCTCAACTGAGACCTCGTTGATCTCAAACGTGTCCCACGTTTTGAGAATCTCACGCATCTTTTCCTCAATACGCGGAAGGTCTTCTTCGGTGATTTTCGTATCTCCCATATCAAAGTCCTGATAAAATCCGTTCTCAATAGCTGGACCAATCGCATTATGAGTCCCCGGCCACAGCTCTAAAACTGCCGATGCAAGCAAATGTGCACACGAATGTCTTATCTTATCAAGCTCTTCTTTATTTTCTTCGTTCATATATTTACTATAGCAAAATTAACTTTCTTCCGAAAGCAGGAAATAAGACTCTGTCAAAAGCATATGCTGCAATGAATATTATACTTTTCAGCACATACATCAGATATAAGCTTCTTATAAGCCATCACAATTTTTGCTTAGGACCAAATTGTGATGAAATACGTTTCTGAACGTGGCAGCTAGCGTCCGCCACATACCACCTACTTTGCCAATGGTTCAAATCTCCATATAACTACAGACTCATGAATTCTCTCTACGTCTCTACTTCGGAAAGGGAATCGTTGAATACGTCGAAACGACCCCTCAACGGTAATTCCTTTTTCCGCTGCTATAGCCTCAACATGTTGCTGCATGTTCCTTAGTGACTTTGAAAGTTTTTCAGGATGTTGCTCTGAAATCGGTTTTTCCCATGGAGCAACCGCTCTCCCAGGTGGCGGTGGGAAATCGGTTTTTCCCATGGAGCAACCGCTCTCCCAGGTGGCGGTGGGTCTCCGAGAAACACGCACGCGTTATGATGCCATTTTGGAACTTCCATTTTTTCACCTCCTTTACAAACATTCAGATGTTGCTCATTAAAAAACCCCGTTCGCCGGGGTTGTTAGAAAATCCACAACAACCCCGTCTAGGTCACGGTTGCTGTGGTTGTCTCTGCAAAAACAAGCTCTCCATTAGGAAGCTGGCCGTTTTGTATTACCTCATGTCCATTTGAGTTATGACCCTTCAGGGCGGCATCCTGGCCTGCATGCGGCAAAAGATTGTGGGCTCTGGCTGTTCTTCCAGTGATTACCATTTTTCCATCCGGTAGATTCGGATTCGCATCAACATATGCTGACCAAAGGACTTTAAGAACTTCTAAAGGGTCCCGCGGCACATCAATCTCAACAACAGCAAAATCAGTGCTGCGGTAAGCCCCAAGCGAAGCATTTCTATCTTGAGCATCCCATAAACCCTCCTCACTTAACTGGTGAAGAGCTTGCTGTCCGTCAAGTATCAATCCTGCTTGGATTCCAAGTTCTCCCTGTAGTCCATCATTTACGGACCCACTTTTATTTGGATTCACTTCAATTCTTTCTGCCATATGCTTAAAATCACGAAAAAACCCCCTTTCGGGGGTCTGTTTGACACACAAACAAAACCCCCTCTACGGAGTCTTTGTTGTTGTCATGATTCCTGCAATTTTCATTGTATAAAAATTGTACCGGACAGTTGTTCTGTCGTCAAGAGGTATTTTATGAAAGCTCTGTGTGATCGAATTAAGTTTTGATTGTTTCTTCTAGCGAAGTGACACGATCTGAGAGGGTGGAAAATTCTTTTTGCGTGACCACTTTTAAAAGAATTTCTGATGTCGTGAGGATGAGATCTTCGGTATTCTGTCCCACTTCATCAAGCTTTTGTTTCATATGCTTTGTAGTCTCCTCAAGGGATCTTAACCTGCCATCCATAGTATTCAACCTGCCATCCATAGTATTCAACCTGCCATCCATAGTATTCAACCTGCCATCTACAGATTTCAGATCACTCTTTATACCGTGTATCTCAACTGTAGCTCCCTCAACAGTTTTCGTAAGCCGCTTCAGAATATCAACGACACTCTCATCATTTCCCGCTTGTTTTTTCATAGGAATATCAATGTAGATCTCGAGAAGATCTTTGTCAACGGTACAAAATGTAACAATTCAGTTCTTTACGATGTCATCCTCGTGTAAACGATGATCCTCAATCAAGTTGAGGATGACGGTGATAAAAACTGGATAGTTACTATAAGATGCTTCATTTCACAAGGAGTATCCTTGCAAAGCTACAAGCCAATTTCTTCATGAATGACCTGCATTGCTTTCAGCGTAATTTCGATAAAGTCTCGTAGTGGAATGTTGAGTGTTTCCTCACAGCGGCTAATAGATTCTCGTCTTGCACCTTTAGCAAATGCTTTCTCGCCGAACCGTTTGAGCACAAAATCTGTATCTATACTTGCTAGTTTTTTATCGGGATGGATAAGAGCACATGCGACGATAAGACCTGTGAGTGCATCAAGATCAGCAATCGCCCAGTCCATAGGCGACTCTGCCATCACACCCGTCGCTTCCATATTGTGGGCTTTTATGGCATGTGCTATATTTTCCGGAATCTTCTCACTATCATCAGCATATTTCGGATCTTCAAAGAATAAGATGCCATGCCTATCAAGCTTGCTTTCTTTTTGTGCAATCTCATAATCTATATCATGCAAGAGCCCTGCTACTCCCCACTGTTCTTCTTCCTGCGTGTTGCGTTTGTCTTCAGGGGTGAGGCGTCTGTAGATTGCCTTCATTCCCGCCTCAGCAGCAAGTGAGTGCTTGATGAGGTTTTTATTTTGAAGATATTTGGTGAGTAAGGCGTATGCTTCGTCTCGGGTCATACTATATTATTTGCCATTTGCCATTTCTGTGGGTGGGTCCAAGAAGACTCGAACCACTGACCTTTACAATGTCAATGTAACGCCCCGTCTGCCTTGCTGTGGATCCAAGTGGAGTCGAACCACTGACCTTTACAACGTCAATGTAACGCTCTACCAAACTGAGCTATGGATCCAGAATTCAATGCTCTAACCTCGGCCAGAGGCCGATCCGCCTTTGGCGGAAACTGCCTGCCCCGTATATTCGCTCTTGCGATGCGAGGATGAAAACATCGAGAGCAAGTAAGAATTGTACGGGGAGCTATGAGCCCGAGAATATAGAGCATTATAGCATAGCAAAGCGTGAAGACAGGCAGAGATCATGCTCTGAGCGTCTGCCTGTCATCTAGTAATTACGCGATAGGTTGTATATGATTAGCTGTTCCCTGCTGGCTTGCAGATTCAGCATTTCTATTTCCTGTTGAAGTTGGAACTTCCATCATTTTCTCTAAATGGACTGCAGTCGGAGCTATGGTAGGTGTTCTTCCAGATAATTCAAACACAGTTTGTTCGATCCACACATCGTATGCTCCAATCTTTGGAACGCTACCGCTCCAAGAGGCAGCCTTGTGAGATGCTTGTTCTGTTAATACAGCAACTTCAGCACCTAAAGAATTCAAATCTTCAGGCTCCATATCTCTCACCACGTGAACTCGACCACCAGGCCCCCACTGAGATGCATTCCCTTCTGTCCATCGTATAGGTTCAAAATCTGTTCTTGGCATATAAAGTCACCCCCTTTCAAACTCCTCATTTCTTCGGAGTAAACCACAAAAAAGCCCCAGCTGAGCTGGGGCGGTCTTTGCAGTGGATTCTTAAATTATCTCGCCACTACGTAGCCGCCCTTCGTAAGAAGGAGGACGACGACATTAAGGACGAGATTTCTATTCATTGAATTCATAATATCTGATTCTTATTGTTTTGTCAAACCGTTCGACAGTCTTCTTTAAAACGGCTTTATTAATTCTGGATATAATCTTGGAAGATCTTTTACGCTTCTTGCACCACTAATAATATGAGGCTCTTTCACGTCTGGCATTCCTGCCTGTAGAAATTCCTGCCTTGCAATTGTTGTCCATGCGACGAGATCTTTCATTAGTGTCTCTTCAGTATACGGTCCCGTAGTAGGATATTCATTACTTAAATTAAGTAGCCTTGCACCCTGAGCAAGCGTTAAAACGAGAGTTGGAGCTACTGTAACTCCATTTTTAGGTGCTCTTCGTGCTCTATGATGCCCTTGGATGATCGCTGCACACCCCCCATCTGCATATGGAAAGAACACTGCTTCGATAGGACTCGTTTTTAGCATTTGGCTGCTATCTTTATATTCCCTATACGCACCGTCCACGTGCTTTAGGCTCCTGTACTTAAAATGCCCTGGGCCTTTAATTCCATGAAGAAAATGTACAGGTACGGTAAGGCGAGCAATCGGTCCCATTTCCGCTTCAACTTTTGCGAGTTGATTTCTCCTCTCTATTTCAGTTGGAGTGAGAAATGCCGGTGGTGGCTTTGATGCATCAAAGAATGGCAAGAATCGGTTTTCCACAGGAAGAACTAGTGGCTGCATTGAGTAGCTACCTCCACCATCTCTTGAAGGATAAGTTGGTTGAATGTCTGGTGACTTCATGTTTTGAATAATTTCCAATAAAAAACCTCCCATCTAGGGAGGCGGCTTCGTGTGTTTGGGTTTGTTTTATCTCATTCCCAGCACATCGCCGCCCCTCGTAATGAGGAGGACAATAAGGCCTGTAAGGACGAGATTTCTATTCACTAATTCGATTCTAGAGCATTTTTCTGACATTTGTCAAGTGGCGATAATCTTGACAGGATAGGATAAATCAAGTATCTTACATTCTATGACTGAAAGAATTGAGAGTCCACAAGAAAAGGTATCTCTGCCAATAGTTGGCCAGATATCGGATATCCCTCTGAGGTTGTTTGCTGCAGCTACAGGTGGCAAGGTATATGAGGATTATCCAGGACAAATTCCTCAAGTGATTAGCTACGGAAGGAAAGCATCAATAATAGCAAACGTTTCTGCCGTTTCAGGACTCAGAGACCTTCCTGAAGGAACTCAACTCTGCAGAATATTTAAAAAAGATGCTAACGGTAATCCTACAGGGTTTGACGATCACTTTTTCTCTACTTCTTCTAGTGTGGCAATTGATGCAAGAGGAACTGCGCTCATCCTTACTCCGCACAAGACTGGGCTAGATTTTTCGTGGATAGAGATCACCAGAAGCCACCGTGTTTCTGGAGGATCTTCGCTACTTAAACGATTTGCCACAACAGGCGAGTTGTAGATAGCCGCTTTTAGCTTGTTCACCTTCTTATCATGTTATTCACAGACCTTTTGGCGCCAGACTTTTTTGGGTTCGTCAAGTTTGTTTGTGAGATGAAATGTTCTTCTTTTCGTATAAACAGGTCCTGATCGAAAGAGTTTTGATTCGTAGAGATCTATCTGTGTTGCCCTCAGTGGAGGAAGAATAACGCTTGGTAGTGGAGAGGTGTCTATTCTTCCCTTAAACCGTGCAAGCGTCACATGCGGATTTTTCCACAGCTTTCCTTTGGGCGGAAACCCTTTCTTTTGCAAGTGTTCTGCGAGACGGTCAATCGTTTCCGAAAAATCGTTGTGATCTTTATATTTTGCCCAGATGAGACGAGGTGATTTGCCTCTGGGACCAAAGGAAAGCCCAGCAAATTCGAGAGAAAACGACCGCATCGTCTGCAGCACCTGATGGATTTCCTTCTCAAGACTGGAAATGTTCTCCTTCTCAAGGTAGCCGAGAAATACTACCGTTATGTGAAGATTCTCCGTTTTTGTCCATCGAACTAAGGGATTTTCTGGAACGGTTAGCGGAAGTCCTGCAAAAAGATCAATAGTGGTTTGTGGCAAAGTTATTGCCAAAAAGAGGCGCTTTTTCATACTCTTCACTCGTACACCCCCGGGGTGGACCTGAGGCTACACCTGCGGATTATGCATCGTAGAGAGGTTAAGTTGTACCTTACCCAGTTTGTGTAGCTACGGTGCGCTCGTTGGACATGCCAAATGACGTTCCGTGTTTCTTAAACATGGACCAATAATTTTTTTTGCTTTTTTTACTTGCCATTGCCGAGAGCCATGCGCCTGAGTCTTCGACTCTCATACGTGCCTGACGGATACTGATAAGTACCCATTCGAAGAAATTGACGTGGTATTTGCCAGCCTCTTTCGGTTTTTGTTCAACAGCGATCGCCTTAAATTCTGCCTCAACCACGTGCGATGAATCAACTAAGCGTTTGATCTCAACGAGGATTTCTTCAACTTGTCGCTCCATTTGATAAGACTCTTGCCTGCTTGATTTTTCACTTGACCTTGCAATCTCTCTATAGTAGTTGTACTGGTCGAGGCCTGGGGCGATATCATGCCTTTTTGGAGCAGGAGACTTTTCTGGTTTATGCAGTTTACTTAGGTCAAGTTCCTGGCCTTTTTGGAGTTCTCCGGCAAGTTTATCAGCTTTTTGTGCTGTTTTTTCGTATTTACCTACGATCTGAGCCCAGAGGTCTTTGGCTCCGTCTTGGACGACGTCTTTTCCGATCGTATGAGAGAGGCCTCCTACTACCTCGCGAACTGACTCGAGTGATTCATCGTCAAAGTCAAATAAGTGTGGAAGTTTCCGTTTTTGCTTCGGATTTTGATTTGCTATAGGTGTCATACACCCTGGACTCTATCACAGGTTTTTGAGAAAATCAAGCGTTTTCTGCTGGCGCAGAATTGAGGCTAAGAGGTAGCTGTTTCTGGTAAGATTTTCGCGTTCGTGTGGATCTTTGGCTTTTTGGATTGCCTCATCAACCTCTTTTTGGTCGACCGTGATTTTCTCATCTTCAGCGATTTTCGCAAGCACAAATTCCAGTTTCATATCAGCTTTGGCTTTTTCTTCATATTCTTTCCGAAATATTTCAGGACTCTTGCCTGTTGAGGAGAGGTATTGGTCGAGTGTGAGGCCCAGACGTTTTATTTCGTCAAGTGTCTGCGCGAGGAGTCTATCAGCTTCCTGTTGAACCAAGACTTGAGGCGTATTTACTTCCGCTCCCTCCAGAACAGCTCTGACGATCTCATCAAAGCTTGGTTCTTGCTTTTCCTTGCCCGGTAGGACAATTTTGCTCTTTGCAGTGACCTGTTTAACTCTTTCTTTATAGTCTCCAAGCGTGATTTTTGGCGCTTCACACGTGATAGCTTCAAACGCCCAATCCTTGTTTGGTTCAATCTTCTGAACGTGAATCTTGGGATTCATGATAGGTTTTATTCCATGCTCTTCTACGGCTGCTACATACGCTTTAGGTAGAAGTTTCTTGAGAATCTCTTCCTGGACCTTAGCTGTATCCAAACGTTCTTCTACGACGTTTCTGGGGGCTTTTCCTTTGCGAAATCCAGGGAGTTCAGCTTCATCGACTGCAGCCTTGACCACTGCTTCACGCGCAGCAGAAACATCTGCAAGTTGAAGAGTAACGACGAGCTTGACTGATCCGTCTTGTTCGCGTGAAAGCGTTGATTTATTGGCATCCGCCATGGTGGTAGTATAGCAGCTTTGAGCCTGAAAGTCGAATAAATGTATTGTGCGGAAGTGTCATCTTATTTTGAACTCTTCGACACACTACTGGCACATTTTAGCAAGTCCATGGAGACTTATCAAGCTTTGGAGACGAAAAAGTGAGTTCATGATTCGGGAACTATCCGTAGCGCTTCTTAAACATTTCGTAAGGTGATTTTCCACCAAGTTTATTATGAGGAAAATAATTCCATATATCATTAAAGAGATCAGGATGCATAGTAGCATATTTGATAACATTTCCTAATCTTACTTTTAACATGTTTTAAACAGCTTAGATAATTCTATAGCGTGTTGCTCTTCCAAGACCGAGTCTTTCAACCCTTTTCAGTTTAAGCAGCTTTTCCATCACTTGGTTAACAGTAGGTCGAGCAATTTCAGCGTACTTTGAAATCTCAAGTGGTGTGGCTTCTTTGACTTTCTGCAAATACAGCCACGCTGCTAGCTGATTTGGAGATAGTGTCTTTTCAATATCCTCAGCAGAAAGTACATTAACTGCCATTTGTGATTGCATAAGAAGAATCTTCAGGAAAAAAGAAAGCCAATCAGAAATGTTGTTTTGATCTGCCTGAATAGCTTTCTGACTCGTTCTTAAAGCCAGATAATACTCAGGTTTATTATCTTCAATAAGCTTCTCATGGGAAACATACGGCATGTAGAAATATCCTTCTCTAAGCAGCAATAAATTGGTTATCACCCTAGAAAGTCGTCCATTACCGTCTTCAAACGGATGAATAAGTAAAAATTCCACAAGAAAATTCCCGATTATTAACAAAGGGTGATATCTCTTTTCTGTTAATGAATTTTGGGTCCACTCAATGAGTTCAACCATTACAGAAGGCGTACGAAATGCCGGAGTTGTATCAAATAGAGCACCGACTGACTCTCCTACAGCATTTATCATCTGTACCTTATTTTCTTTCCCTTTATATTCTCCCCGGTGAGCTTTATCTTTTTCAGTGTATTTTAATAATTCTTTATGGAAATGCTTAACTAAACCTTCACTAAGTCTGAGGTCTTCCCAAGAACTAAATACGTTTTGCAGTAATTCAAAATAGCCACGTACTTCTTGCTTATCTCGATCTGAAAACTTCTCAATAGAAATACCGTGCATAAGCTTATCAACATCTTCGTCTGAAAGCAGTGCTCCTTCGATACGTGTTGAAGCTCCAGTTGAGGTGATAAGTACCGATCGCTTGAGTCTATCTAGGACAATTGGATTAAGTTGTGCACCTGCAACCCATCTTCCTTTGAGTTCATCAATCTTGGCTATAAGTGATAAAATCTCAGGAGTGACATGCTGAATCCGCTGATCAAAAATGTGAGTAGTCATAAGCTTTAATCTTATATAGATAGTATATAAGATTATATAAGATTAGTCAAGAAAAATTGAATGGAAAGAATATGAGGGGTCGAACACTTTTTGTGTCTAAAACTGTAGAAACTTTAATTCTCTTTCAACCCAATTTTTTACTTACTTCAAGATTAGCACATTGTATCAAGCTATTCGTTCGTTTGAAGAGAATAGCGTCCTATCTAGTGCGGATGAAGGGACTCGAACCCCCAAGCTCTTGCGAGCACAAGGTCCTAAACCTTGCGTGCCTGCCCTCCTAAGATCGCTCCGCGAGCCATGTACGAATAGTACCTGGAGGCGAGCGGTAAGATCAGGAGGGTCTACCATTTCTAGTGCCGAAGAGAGGATTCGAACCTCCACGGGTTTCCCCACATGGTCCTAAACCATGCGCGTATACCGTTTCGCCACTTCGGCAAGTATGCACGTGGCTATTATAGGTAATTTAGAGAGAAATAGGAAGCTGGGAGCTTGTATGTATTGATTCAAACTTCTCGATTTGCTCCATGAAGTATGTTACTCGTGACGCCCATGTTGGTGAAGCAGCATAATACCTTCCAATTTGGTAGACATCTGTTGCTCCCCACTGATTCATGTACCGTTCACGAAGCTCTCGGGAGATAGTCGCGATCGCTTCATCCCATGATGGAAATCCGTACATATTCGTACCATAAATGCCCCACCCCCACGCATTGTACGTGCCTTCTGGGTAAGCCCGACCAAAGGTGGATTCTACACCTGAAATAGCTGCGACAAACTTCCAGTCGAGATCGTTTTTATCAGCCTCACGCACGAAAATATCTGCCTTTTCTGCAAGCGGTGAGTTGTGCTTGCGAAGATATGCTTCAAGAGCCTCAGCCCTCGTGTTTCTCTCGTACGTATATTCCACGGAAAAACTTGCTGACGGTCGTGCCAGTTTTGTTTGTGCGAGCGCCGGGGTCTCTGAGGCAGGGATGAGGATAAAGAGCAATGTGAGGCCAAAAACAATAGTTTTTAGCATGTATGTATTTTATTGAAAAGGCCGCATCTGACGAGCAGTCTTTGGTCCCTCCTTCGCTAAAGCTACGAAGGACTAGTAAAAAAAATCCTTACGTATGTGTTGGAAGACATACCTAAGGATCTACGGTGCATTATAGCAGGCAACTATAGGTTTGTCAAGTCCTTTACTATGAGATGTTGAGGCTCATTTAGACTTGTTTTGCCTACTTTATGTCAGGATTCTTACTGAAGATTCGTATAAATTACCGTTTAGAGTTAAAAGGTTACGATGCTCGTATCGCGAGGAGTTTACGTTTAACGTGGAACGATTGACGATACGGGTTTCGTTACCGTATACCCTTACCGAAAATCTAGAGGCGGTCCATGAAGAATCGTACAGAAGCAGCCCATGACCCTTCACTCGAAGGAGTATACATTTTCTCTATTTCTTCAGGAGTCACGAGACCGTGTTTGTCTCTATAGTGCTCCGCAAGAGTCTTCGTCACCGTTTCTATTGCCTGTTCATAGTTATCAAAAAATTTATAGTTTTTACCTGTCACATTATATCCCCAACAGTTGTGAGATCCCTCTTTTGATTTATTGCAAAGGTTTGTTTCCTGCATTGCGATTGCCGGAATGAGTCGCGGGTCAAGATTATATTTCTCAGACGTTTCGATAATAAACACAGTGTGATCGATGAGCGGAGAGTCATATCTTTGAAAAAATTGCCTGAGCGTTTCTTCCAGTGCTTGCGTGGGAGTAATCTCCTCATCAAATTTTGCTCCTCCTGGAGGAAGTGCAGCAAAAGCAACTGGTGGAGACAAGCTCAGAAGAGCAGGGCGATTTCCTATTGGTGCACCTTCGTGAAGGAGAACGAGAAGAAATAGAATAGCGGTGAGAAGTGTAAGGGGTGTTGTTATGAAGAATAAACCAAGGAGGAGTATTCTCTTCATATCTTAATTACTAATAGTTGCAGATACGCGCTTCATTGTCAAGTTTTAGTGGCTTCTGATACAATCGTACAACGAATGCGAATGCCGAAGTGGCCTGCCCGCAAAGCTTTGCTTGCGAAGCAGGCGGGCGGAATTGGTAGATCGTGCCCGACGTGCCTTGGTGCTGGAATGGTAGACAGGCTAGCTTCAGGAGCTAGTGTCAGCAATGGCGTGAGAGTTCGAATCTCTCCCAGGGCACTATGGCAGGTAGACGCAGTCCCGGCATGCCGGGATGATAGCAATATTGTGGGGTTTGAGTCCCACCTTCGGCACAAGGAGACGCTCCTCGTCTCAAATATACAAATAGATTTATATATCGGGCTAATTTGATTATCCCTAGTATTATTGAACACCACATCAACTTTTGGCATTGTTATCTAGCCTCAAAAGTGTTCATGTCTCCTCTACAGCAAATCTAAGTTCGAGATACAATTTTAGACTATATAACACTATGTTTAATGTTTTACTAATTGACAAGTAGTATTATGTAGCATAGAATAGTGTATATGGATGATATTCTCAAAAGACTGGAGGCTAAAAAGCAACGTTTAGACATCTATAAACCTCTCCCAAAAGAGCTGGTAAAAAACCTTGAAGAATGGTTTCGCATAGAGCTTACATACACCTCTAATGCTATAGAAGGAAATACCTTAACACGGCAAGAAACTGCTCTCATAGTTGAAGAAGGCATTACCGTACAAGGAAAAAGCATTGTAGAACACCAGGAAGCAATCAACCACGCCGAGGCATTTGATTTTATTCAAACCCTGACAAATGAAAAAAAACGGAAAGTAACTGAAAAAGATATCCGAGACTTACACAGCTTAATTCTTAATAAAATTGATGACACAAATAAGGGTCGGTATCGGACTGTAGCTGTTCGGCTCAGAGGGACAGAAACGATTCTACCTAATGCTCTCAAAATACCAGATTTAATGACAGAATTTATGACATGGTTACAAAATAAGAATGTCGATCATCCAGTTAAAATTGCTATTGATGCTCACTATAAATTAGTTAGTATTCATCCATTTGTTGATGGAAATGGCAGAACTGCACGATTACTTATGAATCTATTGCTCATGCAAGAAGGATATCCTCCGGCTATTATTCGTAAGGAAGATCGAAACGGCTACATCACCTCTTTAGAGAAGGGACAGACCAAAGGCCACTTAACCGATTATTATGCGCTTATGTATGAGGCGGTTGACCGTTCACTTGATATTTATTTGGAAGCTGTCGAACCTGACCGAGCGAGCATCAAAGAACCTACCTCAGAGCAACGTTTTTATACTACAGAAGAAGTCGCTCAACTGATTAAAGTCGATCCTGAAAGTGTGAGGAGATATGTACGATCTGGAAAACTCCGAGCAGTAAAACTTGGTGGTAAGTTCATTCGTATCGATCGAAAAGACTTGAATAGTTTTATAGAGGAATTAAAGACGTAAGAGATATTTACTAATGCACCTTTTTACTATAATGTCCTCTAGAAAAGCTTATTCCTTGAGGTAACATTTGTTCACTATCGCTTTGCTCTTCTTCTTGGTACACGATCATAATCTTATATAACGAAGGCAGAAAGTGTTCAAAAGAAAGTTCATCAGGGGCACAAATTTGCTATAATTGTTTGCGCAAGCGGATGTGGTGAAACTGGTATACACGCAGCCTTGAGGTGGCTGTGCCCTAAAAAGCGTGGAGGTTCGAGTCCTCTCATCCGCACTTCGGTCGCCTAGGGCGACCTCAGGACGCTTAGCTCACCCGCCTGCAACGCTTTCGCGTAGCGATTGCGGGCAGGGCTGGTTAGACCTGCCCGACATTGCCTGGACTCGTAGCTCAGTTGGTAGAGCGCCTCGTTTACACCGAGGATGTCAGGGGTTCGAATCCCTTCGGGTCCACAGGTCTAGGCAGGCGGGGCGACTCGTCTGGGGTTCGCTCCCTCGCTTGTCTCCGTTCTACAAGCAGAACTCCGCAAGCGGTCTCCTCGTTCGCATGCGAACGAGTCCGACCCCTAAGCGTCCACCGAGTCAAACTAGGCTTCGGGACGTCTGACATTCTTTGCTAGAAAATCTCTCTAATCCTTCTCACGACTGTTTTTGCTGCTTTCGTGCCTATAGCTACTGCTGCATCCCGCGGGTTCAATATTTTTTGAAGCAGTTCCGAAACGTTATGGACGAGAAAATTTCGCATGTCCGAAACCTTTTTGTAGAGCAGAATGAGGACGGTTGTTATAGTAACAACAAGAATAATTCCCGAAATCATAAAGATAATGCCTACAAAATAGAATAAATCCTGGATGCTCACATCTCTATTTTAGCGTATTTGAAGAAGCAAAAAAAGTCTTAAAACACAGGTAATAATTGAGAACGACTGTGTATATTTACTTCGATAGATAAAATTGCTATTATAAATACCCAGAAATATACATGTTGTATGTATATGTTTTGCTTGACAAAAATAAGAATTTTTACATTGGGTATACAGGAGACCTTAAAAAGAGAGTAAAGGAACATCGAGATGGTTCCGTTTTTGCGACGAAGGCAAAGCAACCGCTCGAATTAATTTATTACGAAGCTTCCGTCAACAAATACGACGCTCTTAAAAGAGAGAAGTATTTGAAAAGCGGACCTGGGAGACGGTTTATTAAAAATCGTTTAAAGAATTATCTTTTGCCTCGGGCCAGTTAGAAGTACGGTCCTGGGCTTTAGATCTAAAGTAACGAAACGTAGATTTGCTTTGAAGGTTGGTTTTGATCATAAACCAGACTTCTAACTGGCCGAGGTAGCCAAGGTGGTCACGGCGGGTGTCTGAAGAACATCAGATAAGTGTTCGACTCACTTCCTCGGCACTTTTATCCTTAAGTCGAACAGCTTCAGATGGAATAGAAACATTTCTATAATTCTATTGGGTTATAAAGGGAATCCTCCTTGCCATAAAACCAAGCCCACAGTTGATCACCATAGGAAAAGCGCCACCATTCAGTCTTACAACTTGCAAGGCCGGCATCTAACATTGCTGTCGTTAACATCAATCGGTTGGCTTTCTGCTTCTCAGTCAAATTCAGATAGTATAAAAAGGATCTTTCATTGTCTTCGTCCATTCCACTTCCAAAATCAAGATATTCGCCTGTACTTGAATCAATAATTTCCACATCAACTGCTGCGCCACATACATGTGGAGGGAGCGTAATGTCTGGATCACTGACAAAGTCGCGAGCATGCTCTAGAGCCTCTTCGTCTGATACGCCCGGATTATCTCTTTTATAGTCAGCAGCGCATTCTTTAAGGAGTCTCCGTTGAACGGCAATTGGTCTGTGTCCTGCGCGTATAACCAATTGATATAGATCAGGCAAAGACTTTGCAGCCAGCTCCACCCTTTTTAATAATTCGGAACGCATATAGACACCATCATACTCCGGATGCTTAGCAATATAATCAGCATACATGCCGCCTTCAAAGTCTCCAGGAATTGTCCAGTTTGGTGCAACAAGAATCTTATCTGTAGAAACTATTTTTACCAGTGGATCTTGCTTATTAATTGATTGATATTTTGAGAAATCTACGCTTTCGTTACTTTTTGATCGTTGTAATTTTTCTTCTAAATTCATTACTGTATTTTATCAGAGATTAGGAAAAGTAGAAAATCAAACTCAGTATCTGCAAGTCAAACTGGATAAATGTGGTTTTGATAAAAATACATTCCAACGTAGTTACTCATCCCCTGTCCATATTTCGCTTTGCTAGTAAAGGAAATTCACCTTTCGGCCTAAAAGGTTATAGATCTCCTGATATGCTCTGAGTAAGTCGGTCGGAGTGTTCGACTTAAGCATTTCTCTGTGCACAAGCTCAAGTCTCTCACATTTAGCCTCAAATTTTTCATGGGATTCCTCAGATTAGCTTGACAGAGCAATCCAAACGTATTATAATAGTATAGATTTCCCACTGTAGCTGTAGCGAAACATGCTACGTGGGGTTTTTTTATACCTTTATGGTGCAGGGAATTATTCCAAACACCCTCATCGCACTCGCGATATTACCAGGATCACTTTCACTTCACTCTACTCCAGCTTCCACAACTCAAACAGGCTTTCAGATGGTTTACGAAACCCCTTCTTCGAAAGAGCCAACCTATATCGTGCAAAAAGACGACAGCCTTGGATCAATTGCCCAAAAATTGTACGGTGACAGTTTATACTGGACTGTTTTGTGGAATGACAATGAATGGATAGAAGACCCAAGTCTTATAGAGCCAGGGTGGACTCTTGCGCTTCGTACACAGAAACCTTCTCAACCAGAAAAGATTAAAGATTCATTGCAAAAAAGGCTTTACATTCCTAAAACTAGTATACATGTATATCAGTCAGGGAGTGTGAGTGCCAACGATGACTTGGATGATTCATCTCAACCGATCATAAATGCTCAATCTGGAGCCGGGCCATTAAACCAGGCTCAGATTCAGTTTCTCGGCAGCTGTGAGGCCGGAATGGATCCAGCCAAAAATACAGGGAACGGTTACTACGGTGCATTTCAGTTTTCGTATGGTACATGGAAAAGCATGAATACTGAGTATGAACGCGCAGACCTTGCGCCTCTTGATGTGCAAATTGATGCTGTACAGCGACTTCTTAAACATTCAAGCATTTTTAATCAGTTTCCCGCCTGCGCCCGCAGGATGCAGAAAGAAGGAATAATTTAAGATTGACGGCTTTAGTACTTTATAGATTAGTACCTGGGAGCTGACATGGGTAGAGGGCCAGCTATTTTTTGGAGAAGTTCTGCGGTTCCTGGGTACTCCAAAATGAGACGTGAAAGACGAAGGGGATTGATGCTGCCTCCTACACTTCTTTGCACCTCTTTTGTCGACTGTGGTTTTCCTGTTGCAATTCCATACCGTTGGATAATCCATAATGTTTCATGTGGACTAGGAAAACCGGGCTTATCGGCTCTATTGAGAATAATTTTTCCTTCAGAAGGAACGCCTTTCGGATAGCAATATTCAGGCATTTCTCCACTCACGGAGTCTTCTAAAAAGGATACTATCCCATTGTATATATTTGAAAGCGTAACGCGAGGCAGTAATTGATAGCTCGGGAAGATGTGGTCCCTCAGAAATGAGGCTGCGCCCATATATACACCATCTTGCAACTCTGGATCCATAACTGCTCGAGAGGTTTGCAATAATCCTCTCACTTTTGTAGCTTGACGCGACCACTCCGCTTTAGCGTCATCTATGGAAAATCGCTCCCCTCCAATCACTCAGCCTTCAGCTTCAATTACTGCGCGCAACGAATCGGGAAGTTGCCGTGACAGTGAAAACTCATAGAGTGGCATGGGCGTATGTTAACAAATTAGTTCCCATTTTTCAAACAGGCACTGGTGGAGTTTATAAGAACTAGACTAATTGTTTTTTACTGAGCGGGAGACGCAAATTATTTCGAACTTCTTCTTTCTGAACTTATTGCTTATTTTAACAAGTTGATGGATGCGTATCAAGCAACTCATCGCTTGTATACACGGTAACACCCTCATCAATCTCTTTCATAAAATCAGCCAGCACTTTCCCGGGTCCAACGTGTATAAACACCTCTGGTTCGGCTTTTTCTATCGCACGAACCCAATCAACTCCATTTACAACTCCATCAATCAAGCTCGTTTCAATATCTTTTGCTGTGGTCATATACTCTCCAGATATTCCTGAGATTATAGGTAATTCTGGATCAGTAATGGGTATCGTTTGTAGATATGATGCAAGATTGTCTCTCGCATCTGCCATCAAAGGACTATGTGCTGCCACAGTCACTTTCAAATCCAGATATCGTATTTTTCTCTCAGTATTCTCTCTCTTTTTCTGATCAATTAATTCAACAACACGTTTCATTGTTTCTGCATCGGCCGAAACGATATTTTGAAAAGGAGTATTTCTGTTTGCTAAATAACCTCCTGCTTCTCTACATATTTCTTCGACTTCATCTGCTGTCATTCCAAGTACCGCATACATTCTTCCAGGATTTCCGTTCTCTACACCATTACTTGCAGCCTGGGCCATAAATTCTCCCCTTTTTTTGGTCAATAAGACTGCATCTTTAAATTGCAGCGCTCCTGCTGCAACACCCGCTGCTGCCCCTGCAACACTATGCCCAAGCACAACTGACGGGATTATTCCAAAATTAATCAGGACTCTGTCTGCTGCTACGCCTGTTACAAGTGTTGCGGGTTGTGAATTTTCCTGTTGAAACAAGAGACCTTCTTGTTCAGCTAACGTTTTCTCCGGGTCGCGAAGAAAGATCTTTGAAAGACTTGTACCGAGAGTATCATCCGCTTCTTCATAAGTGCGCCTTGCAATTTCTTTTATTTGTGGATCCTCATGCAAAAGAAGATTTGCACCCATGCCAACTCCAACTGTTGCTCTTCCTTGTCCAGGAAAGCCAAACACCTTTCTTCCTTCTATCTTCATAGTAAAACTACTCTTTGTTAATTTTATCGAGATCTCTCAATACCTCATTTTCCATTTTTACTGTAAGCTTGTAGAAACGAGTTTTGAGTTTCTGTAGGTAAGCAAGATGACTTTCTAATGTCGTTAAATACAACCCTTCAGCTTCTGCTATTGTTTTCCTCTGTTTATTTATAAGCAATTTTACTCCTTGGTGAATAATTGAGAGGTCCGTTGCACTTAAGAGTACGTTCTGGATATATTTATCTTTTTTCATGAATATATTATACCAGCGCAGAAAAATCCAACATCCATAAGAAAAATGCCAGACTACCGGATATTGATAACTGAAGAAGATTGAAACTCGCCGAAGCTAAAAGAAGC